>CAIOHT010000047.1 GCA_903858185.1 uncultured Caulobacterales bacterium | reverse complement strand
GTTTGCCCAGGGCGCTGTCTGGTACACGACCTTCTTCTATCTGCCGGTGTTCCTTGAGCGGTTCCTCAAGGTCGAGCCGAAGACGGTCAACATGCTGGTGATGATCGCCACCGCCGTCAGCGCGCCGCTCTACGTCTTCTTTGGTTGGCTGTCCGACAAGGTCGGCCGCAAATGGGTGCTGTGGTTTGGTATGACCCTGGCGCTGGTCGCCTTCTTCCCGGCCTTCCACCAGGTGGCGAAATTCGCCAATCCTGCGCTGGCGGAGGCCGAGCAGCGCATGCCGGTGACGGTCATCGCCGACCCGGCGACCTGTAACCTGCAGTTCGATCCGGTCGGCAAGGCGGTGTTCACCTCGTCCTGCGACATCGCCAAGAGCGCGCTGGCCAATGCCGGGGTCTCCTACGTCAACAAGGCCGGGCCGGCCGGCGCCGTAGCGCGCGTGGATGTCGGTTCGTCCCAGGTCCTGTCGGTCGAAGGGGGGGGTCTGGACAAGGCCGCGCTCAAGGCGGCCAAGACCGACTTCGAAACCCGGCTGAAGACCGCCCTGGCCGCCGCCGGCTATCCCACCACGGCTGATCCGGCGCGGATCAATCTGGTCGGGGTCTTCGCGGTGCTGATGATCTTCGTGGTCGGGGCGACGGCGCTTTACGGACCGCAGGCCTCGGCGCTGGTCGAGTTGTTCCCGACGCGTGTTCGCTACACCGCCCTGTCGCTGCCCTATCACGTGGGCACCGGCTGGGTTGGCGGGTTCGTGCCGTTTACCGCCTTCGCCATCGTGACGGCGACGGGGGATATCTACGCCGGCCTCTGGTACCCGTTCATCTTCACCCTGATCAGCGTCGTCGCGACCTTTTTCCTCTGGCCCGAGACGCGAGGCCGGTCGCTGGATGACTGACACAGCGTCATGGCCCGGCCTGTCCGGGCCATGACGGCCGCATCTACCGGCCGCGCAGGGGTCGTTCCACGGCCCGGCCAAGGGTGTTCGAGGCGATCACCGCGACGACCGCTATGGCCGTTGCCACGGCGCACAGCGTGAGGGCCCGGCCCTCACCGCCGGGTTGCTGCACCGCCTGGTAGATGGCCGTCGGCAGGGTCAGGGTCTCTCCGGGGATCGCCGCGGCGAAGGTGATCGTCGCGCCGAACTCGCCGAGCGCCTTGGCGAAACCAAGAACCGCCCCGGCGATGATCCCCGGCCCGGCCAGCGGCAGGGTGATCCTCAGAAGCCGCACGAGCGGTCGCGCGCCGAGCGTCATGGCGACCTCGTCGACTTCCGGGTCAATCGCCTCGATGGCCAGCCGGATCGGCCGGACCATCAGCGGAAAGGCCATCACCGCCGAGGCCAGGGCGGCGCCGGTCCAGTCGAACGCGAAGACGATCCCCAGCTCCGCCAGCGGCGCCCCGAGGGGGCCATTGCGGCCAAGCAGGATCAGCAGGACATAGCCCGTGGCTACCGGCGGCAGGACGAGCGGCAGATGCACCGCCGCATCCAGCACCGAGCGACCGGGAAACCGGCCTCGCGCGAGCAGCAGCGCGACCATGAAGGCAAAGGGCAGGGAGAATGCGGTCGCCGCCGCCGCCACCCTGAGCGACAGGGCTACTGCGGCCAGATCCTCGGGCGTGAGCGGACTCACCCGGCCGGCGCGGCGAGCAGGACCTCGACCGCCACCCCCGCTTCGGCCAGCGCGCGGATCTCGCGCGGATCGATCGGACCTGTGACCAGGCGCACCACCTGCCGGCCGGCCCGCGCCAGCGCGATCAGGTGCTCGGCGCCGGCGTCGCCCAGGGTCAGCCGACCGGCATCGCGGCGGGCCATGCCCAGAATCGCGGGCTCGACGCCATCGGGCACGACCAGGCAGTCCGCTTCCGACAGCACACGCGCCGCCCGCAGGGTCAGCAGATCGGACGGTCCCTTGCCGGCGACGAACCGGACCAGGCCGCGCGGCTGGACGCCCCGGACAAGCGCCTCCTTCAACAGGATCGAGGCGCGCTCCATGTCACCATCGAGGGCGGCCTGCGACGTCGGACTGGACAGGATCTCCCGCAGGAAGGCGCGGCGCATCGTCGGGTCGGGCAGGGCCTCGCGCACCTCGGCCTGGTGCTGGCGCAGGAGGGCGGCGACGCGGCCGGAGCCCTCAGGGATGCGGGTCTCGATGGCGTTGCGGATCAGGGCCGCAAGCATCGGCGCGCCGCCGCCCGTGCCGACGGCCGCCACGACCTCGCCGCGATCGATCAGGGCGGGGGTGAAGAAGTCCGACAGTTCCGGCCGGTCGACGACATTGACCAGCGCCCGCGCGGCGCGCGCTGCGCCGGCCGCCGCCTGGACGAACAGGTCATCGCCGGCGATGAAGGCGAGGATCGCGCCGGAATAGGCGCCGGCCAGAAAGGCGCTCGGACCTTCAAGCCGCACGATGAGCGCCGGCGAACCCTCGAACAGGCGCGCCTTCGCCTCCGCCGCTTCGCCGACGCCGGCGACCACCACCTTGCGGCCGGTCAGGGGAAAGAAGGCGGGGAAAGCGTCCACGTGGGCTCCGTTCAGCCCGCTTTGCAGTTGCTGTAGGGGCCACCGGGAAAGCCGGACAGCATGGCGCCGTCGCCCTTTCCCCAGATTTCGTAGTCGCCCTTCGCGTAGCGGGCGCCGGAGGCCGAGCGCGCCGAGGGCAGGCTTTTCGTCACACCGCCCGCTGTCACCCGCACCCTGTCGCCGGGCTGGTTCCAGGCCGCCGTGAAACCCTTGCCACCGCTGCAGCGGTAAGTGATCGCGCCGCTGTCGGTTCCCGGTGACGGCGCGGTGACGCAGCCGGCGAGGGTCAGGCCCAGAAGGATCACGAGGGGCAGGCGGCGCATGACGCGTTCCTAGTTCAGGCTTTTCAGATAGCCGATGATCGCCGCCCGCGCTTGCGGTTGCGCCACACGCGCGAACATCCGGGTCCCCGGCGCGAAGGTCGAGGGCGCGGCCATGTAGGCGTCAAGGTTGGCGTCGGTCCAGGTTCCGCCCTTGGCCTTCAGGCCGCTGGAGAAGGCGAAGCCAGGCGCCGCGGCGATCTTTCGGCCGGCCACGCCCTTGAGGCTCGGCCCGGCCGGGCTGCTGACGCCGGTCACGGTGTGACAGGTCTTGCACTGGGTGTTGTAGAGCGCCTGGCCATCCTGCGCCGCTGCAGGAAGGCCGGCCGTCAGGGCCAGGGTGGCGGCGAGGACGAGACGCATCATCTTGCTCCGATTGGGGACTCCGAGCGTAGCGCAGGCCCGAGAAAAATTCACTGGCGCGACCCAGCCTTAACGGCGTTAAGATAGGCGAGGCCGTGGGACTTGCCAGACCTGCGGAAAAAACAGAACGCAGCCTGGGGAACGTTCGGTAATGGCCACAACACTCGAGATCAACGGCAAGTCTGTCAGCGTCAAGGCGGCTGACGACACGCCCCTGCTGTGGGTCCTGCGGGACGAACTGGGTCTGACGGGCACCAAGTACGGCTGCGGCATCGCCCAGTGTGGCGCCTGCACGGTGCACATCGACGGCCAGCCGGCCCGGTCCTGCCAGACTCCTGTCAGCGCCGTCGCCGGGATGAAGGTCACGACGATCGAGGGCCTCGGCGGCTATCACCCGGTCCAGCAGGCCTGGGTCGCAGCGGATGTCCCCCAGTGCGGCTACTGCCAGTCCGGCCAGATCATGAGCGCCGCGGCGCTGCTCAGCGAGAAAAAGAAGCCGAGTGATGCGGACATCGACGCCGCCATGAGCGGCAACATCTGTCGTTGCGGCGCCTATCAACGCATTCGCTCGGCCATCAAGGACGCGGCGGGCATCGCCGCCGCCCTGCCGGCCAAGGCGTGAGGGACGGGACGATGAACGCGCACAGCAAGACGATTGAACCCTCCCGTCGCGACCTGGTGGTCGGCGCAAGCCTCGTCGGGGGCGCCCTGCTGGTCGGCTGCTCGCCCGCGGATCTGCTGGCGGCCGGCGCCAAGACCGAGGTCGGCGCCTTCGGGCCCTTCATCAAGATCGCCGCCGACGGCGCGGTGACCGTGATCTCGAAACACATCGAATTCGGCCAGGGCAACCACGCCGGTCTGGCGGCCATCGTCGCCGAGGAACTTGACGCCGACTGGACACGGGTCGTGGTCGAACAGGCGCCCGCCAATGCCAAGCTCTATGCCAATCTCGGTATGGGGGCGCAGGGCACGGGGGGCTCAACGGCCATCGCCAACAGCTGGGACCAGCTGCGCAAGGCCGGCGCCGGCGCGCGGGGGATGTTCGTCCAGGCGGCCGCGAGCAAATGGAAGGTCCCGGCGGCCGAGATCACCGTCAGGGACGGTGTCCTCAGCCACAAGAGCGGCAAGTCCGCCGGTTTCGGCGATCTGCTGGCCGAAGCGGCCAAGGTAGCGCCCCCGGAAGCCGTGACCCTGAAGGACCCCAGGACCTTCACCCTGATCGGCACGGATCGTGTGCGCCGCAAGGACAGCCGGGCGAAGAGCACCGGCGCCGCCCGCTTCACGATGGATGTCCAGGAACCGGACCTGCTGGTCGCCATGGTCGCCCATGCGCCGAAGTTCGGCGCGAAGGTGAAGAGCTTCGACGCGACCGCCGCCAAGGCTGTGCCCGGCGTGGTCGAGGTCTACGAAATCCCGACCGGCGTGGCGGTGGTGGCCAACGACACCTGGTCCGCCAGCAAGGGCCGCGACGCGCTCAAGGTCGTCTGGGACGAGTCGAAGGTCGAGACCCGCAGCTCCGACCAGATCATGGCCGAGTTCCAGGCCGCGGGCGCCGGCAAGGGTCCAAAGGACCTGAAGTGGGTTCCCTTCGACTCAAAGGGAGACGCGAGCAAGGCGCCTGACGGCGAGGTGTTCGAGGCGACCTACGACTTCCCCTTCCTCGCCCATGCGACCATGGAGCCGATGAACGCTGTGGCGCGGGTCAAGGGCAACAGCGTGTCGATGAGCTTCGGCTCGCAGGCGCCGACCATCGACCAGCTCAACGCCGCCAAGATCGTCGGCACCCTGCCGGGGGCGGTGAAGATCGAAACCCTGTTCGCCGGCGGCTCGTTTGGTCGGCGGGCCAACTTCCAGTCCGACTACGCGGCCGAGTGCGTACACATCGCGAAGAAGGTCGGCGGCGGACGCCCGGTGAAACTGGTCTGGACCCGCGAGGACGACATGCGGGCCGGCTATTTCCGGCCGATCGTCCATCACAACGTCAGGATCACCCTCGACAAGGACGGCTACCCTGCCGTCTGGCGGCAGCGCATCGTCACCCAGACCCTTATGAAGGGCTCGCCTGTGCCGCCTTCGGGCGGCCTCGATACGTCAGCCGTCGAGGGCTCGCTCGGCTCGCCCTATCTGAAGGCAACGCCCGTGGTCGACGCCCAGCTGGCCCTGCCCGACGTCGGCGTGCCCGTGCTCTGGTGGCGTTCGGTGGGCGCGACCCATACGGCCTACGTGATGGAGCACACCATCGACCAGCTGGCCCGCAAGGCTGGCAAGGACCCGATCGAATACCGTCGCACGCTCTACACCCGCGCCGGCGCCAAGCGGCATCTGGCGGTTATGGACCTGGCGATCGCCAAGGCCGGCCCCGCGCCCGCGGGCCTCGCACGCGGCATCGCGGTTCATGAGTCATTCGGCTCTGTCGTCGCCCAGATCGCCGATGTGGATCTCAGCGGCGCCGAGCCCCGCGTGGGCCGGGTGGTCACCGCGATCGACTGCGGCACGGCCATCGCGCCGAACCAGATCGCCGCCCAGATGGAAGGCGGCACCTGCTACGGCCTGTCCGCCGCCCTCTACGGCGAGGTCACGCTGAAGGACGGCGCGGTGCAGCAGACCAACTTCGATGGCTACCGCGTGCTGCGGATGAACGAGTCACCGACGGTCGAGACGTACATCCTGCCGTCCGGCGCCGCGCCGACCGGCGTCGGCGAGCCGGGTACGCCGGTCATCGCCCCGGCGGTCGCCAACGCCATCCTCGGCGCCGGCAAACCCGCCACCTACCGGCTGCCGTTCGTCAGGAGCGTCTAGGTTCGGTCATGCCTCCCCACGAAGTCGGGGTGGCATGGCTCACCGCTCGTCCACATCAAACAGCACCCCGTCATCCTCCGTGGGGATGAGCGTCAGGCCATGGGTCATGGCGTTCAGCAGCCAGCCCGCGCCCTTGTCACCGGCGAGCGACCGCAAGGCGGGGAAGAGTTCGGCGGAGAACAAAGCCGGATGTCCACGCTGGTCTCCATGAACCGGCGCCGCCGCCCGCGCGCCGGCCGCCAGGGCCTCCGCCAGCTGCGGCGCGATGTCGTGCGGAATCCGCGGCATGTCGCCGAGGAACACGAACGCGCCGGCGGTGTCCGGCGGCAGGCCGGCGACAGCGTTCCGCAACGATGCGCCCATGCCTTCGGCATGCTGCCGGTTGTGCGCCAGATGCAACCGGGCGGTCTGACCCGTCCGGTCAGCGTAACGGCTTGCTGCCTGCAGAACCGCCTCGTCCGCGCCCCAGACAACCGTCACCGAACGCACCGGCGCGGCGAAGGCGGCGTCCAGCGCGGCGTCCAGCAACAGGCCCTCGCCCCAGGGCGCGGTCAGCTTGCCGCCGCCGAAGCGGGTTCCCGAACCCGCCGCCAGCACGATGGCCTCAAGAGCCCCTGTCTTCACGCCCGTCTCCATCCTATTCTGGAGACCGTATGACGCCCGCGCCCGCCCGTCCCGCCCTGATCGACGGCTTTGGCCGCACCGTGACCTATCTGCGGGTCTCGGTGACGGACCGCTGCGACCTGCGCTGCGTCTACTGCATGGCCGAGAAGATGGTCTTCCTGCCCAAGGCGGAAGTTCTGACGCTCGAGGAACTGGACCGCGTCTCCAGCGCCTTCATCGGCCTGGGCGTGCGCAAGCTGCGCCTGACCGGCGGCGAGCCGCTGGTGCGCAAGGGCTTCATGGGGCTGGTCGAAAGCCTGTCGCGGCACCTGAAGTCAGGGGCGCTGGACGAGCTGACCCTGACGACCAACGGAACCCGCCTGGCGGAATTCGCCGCCGATCTGGCCCGTCTCGGCGTGCGGCGGGTCAATGTGTCGATGGACACGCTCAAGCCCGACCTGTTCCGCACCCTGACCCGCGGCGGCGATCTGGCGAGGGTCATCGCCGGGATCGACGCCGCCCAGGCGGCCGGCATCGCGGTCAAGATCAACGCCGTCGCCCTCGCGCAGGACAACGCCGCCGAGATCCCGCACCTGATCCAGTGGGCGCATGGCCGGGGCCTGGACATGACCCTGATCGAGACGATGCCGCTGGGCGAGGTCGAGGCCGACCGGACCGACCAGTTCTTGTCCCTGGAGCAGGTCCGGCGCGAGCTCGCCAGCTACTGGACCCTGACAGACCTGCCCCTGAACACCGGCGGCCCGGCGCGCTATGTGCGGGTCGAGGAGACCGGCGGACGGTTGGGGCTGATCACGCCGCTGAGTCACAATTTCTGCGAGGCCTGCAATCGCGTGCGGCTGACCTGCACCGGGACCCTGCACACCTGTCTCGGCCGCGAGGATGCATCCGACCTGCGGGCGGTGCTGCGCGCCGGCGCGTCCGATGAGGACCTGGTCGAGGCGATCCGGCATGCGGTCGACGCCAAGCCGCAGGGGCACGACTTCCAGATCGCCCGCGGCGAGGCGCCGGCGACCCGCCGCCACATGTCCACCACGGGCGGCTGAGATGGCGCGGGTGATGCTGTTCGGCCGTCTCGCGGACATCGCCGGCTGGCGGGAGACGGAGATCGATGCATCCAGCCTCTCGGGTCTGCGCGACACCCTGACCGCAACAGACGCGGCGCTCGGCGAGGCGCTGGCCGGACCGGGTGTGCAGGCGGCCGTCGACAAGGTCATTGTCCGCGCTGACGTCGCCCTGACCGCAGGCTCGGAGGTCGCCTTCCTGCCGCCGATGAGTGGCGGATGACCGTTCGCCTGCAGTCCGAACCGTTCGAGCCCGGCGTCCTGCTGACCCGCTTCAGCGCCGGCCGAGGTGAAACGGGCGCGGTGGTCAGCTTCACCGGGCTGACCCGCGCCGAGCACGGCCAGACGACCACGCTGGAACTGGAGGCCTACCCCGGCTTCACCGACGCCGAGATTGGCCGCATCGGCGAGGCGGCAGCGACGCGATGGGGCCTGCAGGACTGGCTGGTCGTGCATCGGGTCGGGCCGATCGCGCCCGGCGAGGCGGTGGTGTTCGTGGCCACGGCGTCGGCGCACCGGCGTGAGGCCTTCGAGGCCTGTGACCACCTGATGGACTACCTCAAGAGCCGCGCGCCGTTCTGGAAGAAGGAGCACGGCCCGGACGGCGCCCGCTGGATCGAGCCGACCGATCGTGACAGGACAGACGCTGAACGCTGGGAGACCTGAATGACCTCGCCCTTCCCCATCGGCGGCAAGATCGACGAGAGCCTGGCGGTGACGCCGGTGCGCGTGGCCGTCCTGACCGTTTCCGACACCCGCGACGAGGAGAGCGACACCTCCGGTCACCTGCTGGCCGGTCGGGTGACCGCCGCCGGTCACGAACTCGCCGACAAGCGGATGGTCCGTGACGATGTCGCGCAGATCCGCCAGCAGATCGAGGCCTGGGTCGCGTCGGGTTCGGTCGACGCCATCGTCACCACCGGCGGCACGGGCCTGACCGGACGCGACGTTACGCCCGAGGCCGTGCGACCCCTTTTCGACAAGGAGATCGACGGGTTCTCGGTGATCTTCCATCTGGTCAGCTACCAGTCGGTGGGGCTCTCGACCCTGCAGTCGCGGGCCCTGGCCGGGATCGTGAAGGGCGTGTTCGTCTTCTGCCTGCCGGGCTCCAACGGCGCGGTGAAGGACGGCTGGGACAAGGTCATCGCCGCCCAGCTCGACAGTCGCCACCGGCCCTGCAACATGGTCGAGCTGATGCCCCGGCTCCTCGAACAATGAGCAGGCTGACCCACATCGACGCCGAGGGTCGCGCCAGGATGGTCGATGTCTCCGACAAGCCGTCCACAGCCCGCGAGGCGGTGGCGACCGGTCTGGTGCGGATGGCTGCGGCGACCCGCGACCTGGCCCTGTCGGGCGATGCGAAAAAGGGCGACGTCCGCGCCACGGCCGAGATCGCCGGGGTGATGGCGGCGAAGAAGACCAGCGATCTGATCCCGCTCTGCCATCCGCTGGCCCTGTCAAAGGTCGAAGTCGCTGTCGCCGCGCACGACGACGGGCTGGCTGTGACCGCGCGGGTGAAGACCACCGGGCCGACGGGGGTGGAGATGGAGGCCCTGACGGCGGTCTCGGTGGCCTGCCTGACGATCTACGACATGCTCAAGGCCGCCGACAAAGGCATGGTCATCGAGGCTGTGCGCCTGGAGCTGAAGACCGGCGGCAAGTCCGGGGAGTGGAAGCGGTTGCATACGCTGTAGCCGGGCCTGCCGCTCCTGACCGACCCTGCTCGCGGACTCACGGCAGAACCGCCCTGATGTCTTGACGGCCAGTTTTGCTCCGGCGGACGGCCTGCTCAAGGACCGCTTCGCGGCCGCGCAGCGGCGGCCCGAAGGGCCGTCCTTGACCAGGACGACCGTCCGGAGCGCATCATTCCATCAAGGCCAAAGGGCGAGTGTCATCAGGTTGGTTGAGGAGGTCAGAGCGTACCGCCACCACCTCACCCACGGTCGCTACAGCGACCTCCCACGGCGCCTTGCCGCCGAGGTCGAGGCCGATAGGCGCGCGCAGCTTGCCGATGGCCGCCTCGTCCAACCCCGCCGCCTGCAGCAACGCCAGCCGCTCGCCCAGTCTCTTCCGCGCGCCGAGCAGGCCGACGTAGGGGGCGGCCGAAGGCAGGGCGGCCAGAAGCGCCTCATGGTCGATCTCGAGGTCGTGGCTGCAAACGGCCACCGCTGTCCAGGCGTCCAGACCGATCGCGGCCAGCGCGGCGACCGGATCATCGCGACGATAGGCGACCCCTGTCAGCGGGGGGGAGGCGGCGGGACCGCGCGGCCGCACCAGCGTCGTCTCGAACCCTGACTGGCCTCCGAGCTGCGCAATCGCCAACGCCGTGGGGTCACCGCCGATCACGATCAGTTTCCACACCGGATCGTGCCGGCGGACAAGCGCGCCAGGCCAGCTGTCCACCGCCTCACCGCAGATCCGGCGCTCGCCATCGGATGCCCACACCGCCGGCCGCCGCGCATCCATCAGGCGGAACAGCTCGGCCGCCGCCGCGTCGTCCGGCATGATGCGCTCGATCAGGATCTCGATCCGTGCGCCGCAAAGCAGGCGGATGTCCGGCCAGGGACTGCCCTGGCCATAGACCAGCCGCCGCGGCCGCCCGTCATCGAAGCAGGCGCGGGCGTGGCCGGCCACGTCGCCCTCGACACAGCCGCCCGACAGGAAGCCGGAGACCCGCCCGCCGGCGAACACCATCTGGGTTCCGACCGGTCTCGGTCCACCGTCGCCGAGTGCGGCGATGGTCGCCAGTACGGCCGCGGAGCCTCCCGTCAGGGCGGTGCGCAGCGTGGGTCGCTGGTCATCTGTCAGGCCGTAGTCCGGCCAGTCGGGAAGCGGTGTGTCCATCGGGTGGACATTAACCCCCGCTAAACGCTCTCGATACCGCTTCCTTAAGGGGTTGGTGCGCATGGTTACGGCTGACTTCACCACGAAGCCGGGAAGGAACCCCGATGGGGCGCGCCGCCTTCATACCCGCTCCGCCCGCCCCGACAGGGGGCCCGCGCCTGCGCGCGGTCGGCTGCCGGCTGTGGGACAGTGATGGTCGCGAGCGCATCGACTTCGACATGGCCGGCGGCTCAGCCCTGCTCGGTCACGCCCACCCGGCGATTGAATCCGCCATCGCCGCGGGGGCTCCGGACCCGGCTCTGGTTGAAGCCTCACTGTCGGCCCTGCTCCCCGGATCGGGCGCTGCGCGCTTCTGCGCCGAGGAGTCCCAGGCCCTGCCCGCAGCGATCGACGCCGCCCGGCGTGCGACCGGCCGTCGGCGGGCCGCCGTCTGGGACGTCGAGGCCGGCGTCTACGGCGGGATCGACGATCTCGCCGCCATCGTTGTCGATCCGCTCGGCGCATCGCCGTCTGACCTGGCCGCCGTGCGGCGCGCGGCCGACGCCGCAGGCGCTGTCCTGATCTTCGACGAGGGCGTCTCCGCGTTTCGCGTTCATGAGAACGGCGCCCAGGGACTGACCGGCGTGTCGCCAGACCTGGCGGTGTTCGGCTCGGCCCTCGCCAACGGCCGTTCCATCGGCGCAATCGCCGGTCGGCCTGACCTTGTCTTCGCCGTTGATCCCGAGGACGCGCCGCCCCCGACGCCGCCCTCGCTGGCCGCCGCCGGGGCGACGCTGCGTCTGCTCGCCGTCGACCCGGTCGCACCGCGCCTGCGGGTGCTCGGCGCAGAGCTCCAGGCCGAGGTCAGTGACCTGACCCGCGCCGCAGGGGCCCAGAAACTGTTCGCCCTCGATGGCGACCCCACGCTGCCGACGCCGCTGTTCGCGCGGCCGCAGATCGAGGGGTTATGGCTTCGCGGTCTGGCGGCGCGCGGCTTCGCCGTCGTCGGCCCACATGCCCTGTCGGCCGCCCATGGCGAGCCCGAAGTGACCGCACTCATCGCCGCCTACGCCGCCCTGTTGCCCGGTTTTGCCGAGGAGGGCCGCCGCATGGGGCCCATCCCGCGGGCGGCCTTTGTCTATGACGTTCGTCCAGAAGGACAGGCATGAACCCTCTGCTCTCCAAGCTTGGTCTGGGCTCGGCCCAGTTCGTTCCCGGCGCCTCCGTGCCGGCGCGTGGCCGCACGCCCGAGGTCGAGGCGCGGGACATCCTGACCATCGCCGCGCGCGCGGGCCTGTCGGTGTTCGACGCGTCCGGCGCCTGGGGCCGGTCCGAGACCCTGCTGGGTGACCTGATGCCGCGGCCGCTGCCGTTCCGGCTGGTGATCGCGACGGTCCGGCCCGACAAGGGGCCTGATTTCGTCGAAGGCGAGCTGCGCGCGAGCCTCGCCCGTCTCGCCGTGACCCACGCCGACGCCGTGGTCGTGCCCCTGGCCGGCGACCTGTTCGGCCCCCAGGGCATGGCCATGTGGAACCGCCTTCAGCAGCTGCGGGACAGTGGACTGATCGGCAAGATCGGCATCTCGCTGCATTCCACGGACGACCCGATCGGGGTCGTGCGCCGTTTCAAGCCGGACCTGATCCAGGCGCCCGCCTCGCTGCTCGACCAGCGGATGCTCGCGGATGGAACGCTCGAGCGGATCGCCGGGATGGGCATCGAGGTGCAGCTGCGCTCGATCTTCCTCAACGGGCTGCTGTTCCTGCCGCTCGACCGAATCCCGACGCCGCTGAAGGGCGCGTCCGGCTCGCTGTCGAAGGTGCGGCGCATGATCGCCGAGGGCCGCAGCGATCCGCTGCAGGCCGCGCTCGGCTTCGCCTTGTCGCGTCCCGAGGCCAGCACTGTGCTGGTCAATGTCACCACCGCTGCGGAGCTGTCGGCCGTGATCGCCGCCGCCGCCAGCCCGCCTCCCGATCTCGACTGGAACGAGATGGCCATCGACGATCCTGTGGCCCTCGATCCCCGCAGGTGGGCCGCCGCCTAGGGCCGCCCATCCCGGCAACGCTCAGAAGGAGCACGCCAATGACTCTCGCCATCGTCCAGGCCCGGATGGGCTCCAAGCGACTCCCCGGCAAGGCGCTCGCCCCGCTCGGCGGCCAACCGATGATCTGGCGCCAGCTCGAGCGACTGAAAGCCGCCCGCACCCTCACGCGCATCGTTGTGGCGACCAGCTGCGAATCCGGCGACGACGCCCTCGCGGCCTGGCTGGTCTCCCAGGGACAGGCCGTGTTTCGCGGCGCGCCCAGCGACCTGCTCGACCGGTTCTCGCGCTGCGCCGTCTCGGCCGGCCCGACGGGACACATCGTCCGGATCAAGGGCGATGCGCCCTTCGTCGATCCCCGGATCATCGATGAGGCTGTCCGCATGGCGGTCGTCAGTGGCGCCGACTACGTCTCCAACCGCGAACCGGCCAGCTATCCGCGCGGCCTCGAGGTCGAGGTGATTGCCGCGCCAGCGCTGATGGCCGCCGCCGCCGAGCCGCGCGAAGTGAAGGCGCGGGTTTCGCCCACGGCCTTCATCCGCGCCAATCCGGGCCGGTTCTCACAGGCCAGCTTCAGCAACGCGCGCGACCTGTCCGCCCTCGACTGGCGGGTGAAGACCTCCGCCGATCTCGCCTTCGCCCGTTCGATCTACGGCGCCCTGTACGCCGCCGATCCCGGCTTCGGCATGGCCGATGTGCTGGACATCGTCGGCGGACGTCAGGACCTGGCGAAGCTCAGTTACGCAGCCTGAAGCCGACGAACAGGCCCCGTCCCGCCTCGCCGTAGCCGAGCGACTGCTGGTAGTCCTCGTCGGTGAGGTTCACCACGCGCGCCGTCAGGTCGAGGCTGTCGCTCAGCGCCCAGCTGCCTGACAGACTGGCGGCGGTGAATCCGTCCCGCCGCGCCGCCGAGAAGGTCGAGGGATCGGAATCGGCCTGTTCGCCTTCCGCCCGGACAGTCAGGGCCGCTTTCAGGCGCTCCCCGGTCCAGAGCAGCGTGACCGAGCCGGCATTTTCCGGCGCACGGATAAGCTCCGCGCCGGTCGTCCCGTCCACGGCATCCGTGAAGGCGTAAGCGACCTTCACGCTGAAGCGGTCTGTCAGATCCGCCTCGACCTCAGCCTCGATCCCGGTGGTCAGGGTACGGTCGATGTTCACATAGCGACCGACGCCGTAGCTGATCTGGTCCTCGACCTTGAGACGGTAGCCGGTGATGCGCGCGAACCACCGGCCATCGTCGGACAGCCAGCTCGCCGCCAGGTCCCAGCCCTCCGCCGTTTCAGGCTTGAGCCCGGTCGAGGGTCCCGCCGGGAAGCAGAAGTCACAGACCGTCTGGCTGATCGTCGGCGTCTTGAAGCCTTGTCCGGCACTTGCCGACAGGGTGAGGCCGGCGCCGAGGTCCAGCACCCCGGCGACGCGGGCAGTGGTTCTGGCATCAAACCCGTCGGGCGCGTCGTGCCGCAGGCTGGCCGTGATCGAGACCCGCTCCGCCGGGGCGAACCGGACCACGCCGAAGGCGGAGCTCGCGCCCAGGTCGGCCGTGGCGCCGGTGCTGATCGAGGCTTCTGTGTCGTCGCGCTCTATGCCGACGAGGAAGGCGAACGGATCGCGCGCCCCGCCGCGACCCGCGGTCCAGCGCAGGGTTGCGCGCCGGGCGTCGTAGCGGGAGCTGAAAGCCGAGATGTTGTCCCGCTTCAGGTCGTAGAGGCTGACATCCAGCGTCTGGTTGAGACCGAGGAAGTCGTCGGCGGTGACGCGGGCGAAGCCGGTCCAGCTCCGGCTCTTCGACCTGTCGCCGGTGTCGCCGAACGTGAAGAAGGCGTCGTAGCCGTCGATGTCCGCCTCGGCCTCGTTGTAGCGGATACGCCCGTCGAGGCGGACTGTGTCGGTCAGGGTCAGGCGGCCGTTGGCGCCGACCGTCCAGCTGGTGAGGCCGTCTTCCTCGGTTCCATTGGCGGCCTTGGAGACGCCGTCGCTGCTGTAGGACGAGGCGGAAACACCGAAGGCGCGCCTGTCATCGGACACGCCGAACGCCGCCGAACCACGCACTGTGCCGAAGGCCCCGCCTTCCACCGAGACGCGCCATCCCTCCTGTTCGCGAGTGGTGAAGGCGATCGCGCCGCCGATGGCGTCCGAGCCCCAGAGCGAGCCCTGCGGTCCCGACAGGACCTCGATGCGCTCGACGTCGCCAAGGTCGAGACTGGAGAAGTCATAGCCGCCGTTGGGGCTGGACGGGTCGTTCTGGACCACGCCGTCGATCAGCAGCAGCGTCTTGTCGGCGCTGGCCCCGCGCGTGCGGACGTAGGTGACGCCGCCGAAGTCGCCATTGCGGCTCAGGGACAGGCCAGGGATGGTCTCCAGGATGTCGCCGGCGAAGGTTGCCTGGCTTGCCTCGATGTCCGCGGCGGTGATCACCCGGACGCCCGGGGCGTCGCCGATCCGGCTTTCCAGCCGGGTGGCGGTGACGATCAGCTCGACGACGGTGACGGGGGTTGTGACTTCGGCCCGGGCGGTCGAGGCCAGGGCCAGCATGGCCGTGGACGTAAGGAGTAGGCGCTTCATGGCGCAGGGTCCCTGTTCAAGGAGCCCGCGCGGCGTCGCGTGGCGGAGGTGGGTCCAAAGCGAACGCCCGCACGCCGGCGGACGGTCGCTTCGACGGGAAGGCATGCCTTCCCGGCGCCATCAGCCTGGACCCGGGCTGCGGACGAGCGACGGCGGCGGCAGGTCTCCTGGCTCGCGGGTCATCGGATCGCGTCCTCGCCTTCCCGGTTTCCCAGTGGCGTCCCCTTCATCAGAAGAGGCGCGGACGCGGCCCTCGCCGCTGACAGTTGCGGGCACAGCCGGGGACTCACACCCCGTTCCCTCTTGGCCCCCCGGAAGGGGAACCGCCTGGGCGGGGTTATGGGGGATGGGCGGGTGCGGTGCAACATCCGGGGACATGCACGTCAGTGCGTGTCCCCATTTGTCGCCTAGGCCCAGGCCCCGTAGGGATCGACGAACGGCTTGCCGAGCGCCGCGGCCACGGCCGGGTGGGTCAGTTCGCCCTTCAGGACATTGAGTCCCTTGGCCAGATGCTTGTCGCGCTTGAGCGCATCAAGGCCATGATCCGCGAGCGCCAGGCCGAAGGGCAGGGTGGCGTTGCCCAGGGCCTCGGACGAGGTGCGCGGCGCGGCGCCGGGCATGTTGGCCACACAGTAGTGGACCACGCCGTCGACGACATAGGTCGGCTCGGCATGGGTGGTCGGGTGGCTGGTCTCGAAACAGCCGCCCTGGTCGATGGACACGTCCACCAGCACCGAGCCCGGCTTCATGCGGGTCAGATGCTCGCGTCGGACCAGCTTGGGCGCGGCGGCCCCGGCGGTCAGCACCGCGCCGATGACAACGTCAGCCTTGAGAATCTCGTCCTCGACGGCGTCGAGGGTCGAATAGCGGGTCAGGACCCGGCCCATGAAGATGTCGTCCAGCTCCCGCATGCGGGGGATAGACCGCTCCAGCACCACGACCTCGGCATTCAGGCCCATGGCCATGCGGGCGGCATTCATCCCGACCACACCGCCGCCGAGCACGGCCACGCGGGCGGGGGGCACGCCGGGCACGCCGCAGAGCAGCAGGCCCATGCCGCCATTGTGCTTCAGCAGGGTCTCGGCCGCCGAGAAGACCGCGATCCGGCCGGCGACTTCACTCATCGGTGCCAGCAGCGGCAGGCCCCCGCGGGCGTCGGTGACGGTCTCG
This sequence comes from uncultured Caulobacterales bacterium, assembly GCA_903858185.1. Classification (GTDB taxonomy): domain Bacteria; phylum Pseudomonadota; class Alphaproteobacteria; order Caulobacterales; family Caulobacteraceae; genus Caulobacter; species Caulobacter lacus. The sequence goes on along the minus strand of CAIOHT010000047.1, from coordinate 8,096 downwards.
TAGGCGATGGCCGCGCAGCCGGACTTCACGAGCCCTTCGGTCTGGGCGGGGTCCGGCGCGAGGTGAAGGTAGGTGAACAGGATATGGCGCGGCTCAAGCCGCTCCCACTCGACCTTCTGCGGTTCCTTGACCTTCACGATCATGTCAGCGCCCGCGAACACTGCGTCCGCGTCGGCGACGATGGTCGCGCCGGCCTTTCGGAAGGCCTCGTCGGCATAGCCCGCGCCCTGTCCCGCGCCGGCCTCGACGATCACCTGGTGGCCGTGGGCGACGTACTCGCGCACGGCGGTTGGGGTCAGACCGACACGATGTTCGCCGGGCTTGATCTCTGTCGGAATTCCAACGCGCATGGTCGTTTCCTTCCCAAGGAATTTGGCGCGGGAAATGTCCCGCAAATGCCGCAAGGTCAAGCATGTTCTTGCTGCGGCTCGCCTGAGACGGGAGCGGACTCGTGTGCGGATTGACCCGCTGGCAGGCTTGGGCTCACATCGTTCTCCCGAGAACACTCAAGGCCCGGGAAGGGCTCCCATGACGCCGTCCGACAAAAACCCCTCCGATCCCGCTGCAGAACCCGCGACAAACGCGGATCAGCCTCTGGCCCTCGACCGCTCCGCGGCGAAGCGGCCGATCTGGGCGACCTGGCATCTGCCGGTCGGCGCGATCGCGGCCATCGCCCTGGCCGCTGGCTTCGGCGGCGGTCTGGTGACGGCCACCGTGCTGGGCGGCGGCCTCGGCGGAAAGGGCGGTTCGGGACCAGCCGGCTCGGTCGCTTCGGGGCCGACGGAGAAGCCCTCGCTCTGGTCGATGTTCGGCAAGCCTCGCGCGGCCGGCGCGCCCCGTCGGGGCATTCCCAAGCCTGAAGGCTTCGCGGTCTGGAAGACCCGGCTCGATACCAGCAAGACCGACCCGCTGGCCTGCATCGAGATGACCAAGCCGCTCGATCCCGGCAAGGCCTACGCCGACTTCGTTCTGGTGTCGCCGGATCTGGGCGGAACGCCTGCGGTCAGCGTCAATCAGGCCAACAAGGCCGAACTCTGTATCGGCGGTCTCGGCCTGACCGAGCGCCGTGTCACCCTGCTCAAGGGCCTGCCCGGCGCGGGCGGCCAGACGCTGGCGACCAATGCCGACGTCGACTTCACCTTCGGCGAAAAGCCCGCCTACGTCGGGTTTGCCGGCGATGGCGTGATCCTGCCCCGCGAGGACGCCGACGGCGTCGGCATCGAAACGGTCAATGTCACCCGGCTATCGATCGAGGTCTGGCGCGTCGCCGACCGCAACCTGGTCCGCACCTCGATCAGCGCGCCCGACCCCACCGGCGAGGGCGACTGGCCCGGCGACTACGGTGAGGACAGCCCCAACGACGAGGGCCGCAGGATCTGGAAGGGCGATGTCGTCGTCCGTGGCGGCGCCGGGGAGCGGGTCACCACGGTCTTCCCGCTCGGCGCGGTGCTCAAGGACATGCAGGCCGGCGGCTATGTGATCAAGGCGCGCGACGCCTCGTCAAAGCCGACCGCCGCCGACGACCAGGATGACGAGGGCGAGGGCACGCAGCCGGCGCAGGCGCGCCGCTGGATCATCTTCACCGACATGGCGATGGTCGCCTACGACGGCGCCGAGTCGCTCGATGTGGTGGTGCGCTCGCTCAAGTCGGCGAAGGTGTTGCCCGGCACGCGCGTGGCCCTGGTGGCCAAGAACGGCGAGACGCTCGCCGAGGCGCGCGCCGACAGCTCCGGCCGGGTCCGCTTCCTCCGGCCGCTCCTCGAAGGCGACGGCGCCATGCACCCGAAAATGGTGATGGCCTACGGTTCGCAAGGCGATCTCGCCGTGCTCGACCTCGACCGGTCCCCGGTGGACCTCTCGAAACAGGGGATGGGCGGTCGAAACGCGCCCGCCGGCGATGACGAGACCGGCGGCCGGACTCCGGGGAGCGAGATCGACAGCTATATCTACGCCGATCGCGGCATCTATCGCCCCGGCGAGACCGTGCACATCTCGGCCCTGATCCGCGACCTGCAGTCTCGCGCCGTCAAGGATCGCAAGGGTGTACTGATCATCAGCCGCCCGTCCGGCGTCGAGTTCAAGCGGGTTGCCTTCGACCGCGCCCCGACGGGCGCCGTCACCGCCGATATCGCCCTGCCCAAAAGCGCCCCGCGGGGCCGCTGGCGGGTCAGTCTCCAGGTCGAGGGCATAAAGGCCGCCTCCGGGGCGATGTCGTTCTCGGTCGAGGACTTCGCGCCGCAACGGCTGGCTGTCAGCACCGATGGAGGGGAGGCGACCCCTGTGGCCGCCGGAGAGACTCGTCAGGTCTCGGTCATCGCCCGCTTCCTCTATGGCGCCGCCGGCGCGGGTCTCCAGACCCAGGGCGAGGCGCGGATCATGGCCGACCCGAATCCGTTCCCGACGTTCAAGGACTATGAGTGGGGCGACCAGCAGAACAGCTTCAACGAGAAGTTCATCGAGCTCGGCTCGTCGGTCACCGACGGCGACGGCAAGGCGATCCTGTCGCTCGGAACGGGCGATGTGGGCGAGACCTCGGCGCCGCTGAAGGCCACGGTCACCGCTTCGGTGTTCGAGCCCGGCGGCCGGCCAGTGCGCGAGAGCCTGTTCCTCAAGGTCCGCACCAAGCCGGTCTATCTGGGCGTGAAGGTCGAGCAGGGCGACGCCAGCAACGGCAACGCCGCGCCGGTCGCGCTGAACTTCATCGCTGTCAACGCGAAGGGCGAGCGCATCGCCGCGCCGGGCGCGACCTACAGCCTGATCGCCGAGAACTGGGACTACGACTGGTTCCAGCAGGACGGCCGCTGGCAGTGGCGCCGGACGAGCCGTGACGTGGTGGTCCAGAAGGGAAGCCTGAACATCGGCGCCGGCGGCGCGGCGCGGATCGCGCGCCGGCTCGGCTGGGGCGACTACCGCGTGGTGGTCGAGGCGCCCGGCGGCGTAAAGAGCGTCATCCGCTTCGCCGCGGGCTGGGGCGCCCCGGCCAAGGACGCCGAGGCGCCGGACTTCGTGCGGATCACCGCCGGAACAGGCGTCCACGCCCAGGGCGACTCCGTCACGCTGACGATCAAGGCGCCCTATGCCGGCGAGGCCCAGGTGGCCGTCGCGACGGACCGGGTCATCGAATTCAAGACCTTCTCGGTCGGTCCCAATGGCGGCTCGGTGACGCTCAAGACCGATGCGTCCTGGGGCGGCGGCGCCTATGTGCTGGTCAGTGTGATCCAGCCGCGCGATCCGTCCGCGACGCCCAAGCCGCGCCGGGCGCTCGGCCTGATGTACGTGCCGCTCGACCCGAAGGGCCGAAAGCTCGCCGTCGAACTGGGCACGCCTGTGAAGCTGAACAGCCGCGCGCCGGTGGAGGTGCCTGTCACCGTGAAGGGGCTCGGCGTCGGCCAGCGCGCCCGGGTCACCGTCGCGGCGGTCGACGAGGGCATCCTGCGTCTGACCAGGTTCGACACGCCTGATCCGGTGAAATGGTATTTCGGCAAGCGCGCGCTGACGCTCGACTACCGTGACGATTACGGGCGCCTGCTCGATCCGAACCTCGGGGCGCCGGCCAACGTCAACTTCGGCGCCGACCAGCTCGGTGGCGAGGGGCTGACGGTGACGCCGATCAAGTCCGTGGCCCTGTGGTCCGGCGTGGTCGAAACCGGCCTGGACGGCAAGGCGCGGATCAAGCTGCCGGCCGCCGAGTTCAACGGCGAACTGCGGGTGATGGCCGTGGCCTGGACCGACGAAGCCGTCGGCTCGACCGCCAAGGCCATGACGGTCCGCGAGGCTGTCGTGGCCGACCTGAACCTGCCGCGCTTCCTCGCGCCGGGTGACCGGCCTTTCGCGACGCTCGAACTGCACAATGTCGAGGGCGCTGCTGGCGGCTACACGGCCGAGACCCGCTCCTCGGGCGGCGTCGTCATGACCTTCAAGAAGCTGTTCCAGCTGGCCCTGGGCCAGCGGGTCGCCGAACGGATTCCGTTCGCCGCCCCGACACGCTCGGGCATCGGCAAGGTCGGCTTCTCGGTCTTCGGCCCCGGCTTCTCGACAGCCAAGGACTATCCGATCCAGACCCGCCTGGGCTGGAGCCCGATCACCCGCACGACGATCGACCTGCAGAAGCCCGGCGAGGCCTTCACGCCTTCGGCCCAGCTGCTGTCCGGCCTCGCCGCCGGCGATGTCAGCCTGCAGGTCAGCTACTCGCCGTTCCGCGGGTTCGACCCCGGGCCCATCGCGGTGTCGCTGTCGCGTTACCCGTACGGCTGCACCGAACAGGTGGTGTCGGTCGGCTACCCGCTGCTCTACGCCCGCGAGATGGCTGCCGATCCAAAGAAGCGCTCATCCTCGGCGGGACTCAACGACGCGGTCGGCCGTCTGCTGGATCGTCAGACCCTCGACGGGGCGTTCGGCCTCTGGCGGGTCGGGGACGGCGAGGCCGACGCCTGGCTCGGCGCCTATGCCACCGACTTCCTCTGGGAAGCGAAGCTTCGCGGCGCTCCGGTGCCGGAAGCGGCCATGGATCGCGCCCTGTCGGCGATGCGCCAGATCAGCCGTCCCGACGGCTGGGCCAGCGTCTCCTACCGCCTCGAATATCCTGAGTGGTGGTACCGCAATCCGGCCGACTCGAAGAAGGCGACCGAGCGAATGCGCAGCCGCGCCTCCGCCTATGCCCTCTACATCCTGGCCAAGGCCGGTCGCGGCGATCTCGCCCGGCTGCGCTGGTGGCACGACGTCCACATGAAGGACGACGACTCGCCGCTCGCCCGCGCCCAGATCGGGGCCGGCCTGGCCCTGATGGGCGACAAGGCCCGCGCCCGCTCGTCCTTCAAGCGCGCCGTCGCCTCGCTCGGCTATCGCGACGAGGCGGACTGGTACCAGAGCCAGCTGCGTGACCTCGCGGCGATCATCGCCCTGGCCTACGAGGCCGATCAGGGCGACATCGCCCGCGGCCTGCAGGGGCGGCTGGAGAACGCGGTGCGTGACCCCGACGCGCTGAACACCCAGGAGCAGGCGCGCCTGCTGCAGGCGGCCTCCTTCATGCTGAAGGCGGCCGGGGTGATGCGGATCGATGCAACCGGCGCCACGGCGCTGACCTCGGCGGGCGGCGCGCCGCGCTGGTCCGTAGGCCGTCTCGCGGACGCGGTGTTCACCAACAAGGGCTCCGGCGCCCTGTGGCGGACCATCACCGTGCGCGGCACGACGGTCGATGCACCGGGCGCGGCTGGCAACGGCCTGTCGGTCGACAAGCGGTTCTTCACCATGCAGGGCGGGTCGGTAAACCTGTCGGCCCTGCGCCAGGGCGACCGGGTGATCGTGCTGGTCTCAGGCCGTTCCGGCCAGGGCCGCACCGTGCCGCTGGTGGTCGATGACGCCCTGCCGGCCGGCTGGGAGATCGAGACCGTGCTCAATCCGGAGGATGCCAAAACGGGGCCGTTCAGGTTCCTCGGCGAACTGTCCGGAGCGGACGTGCAGGAGGCGCGCGACGACCGCTACATCGCCGCCCTCGACCTCCCGGGGTCTCGACCCTTCGCCATGGCCTATGTGGCCAGGGCCGTGACGCCGGGAGACTTCTTCCTGCCGGCGCCAGAAGCGCGCGACATGTACCGGCCGAGCGTCAACGCGCGCGGATCGGCGACTCGCACCACCATCGCGCCGGGCTCCTGATTCCTTCTCCCGACGGGAGAAGGAGGGGAGGATGAGGGGTTACGGTGCGGACGGACGAAGCCTTGTCGAGTGGGGAAGCCGGCGACCCGCGTAACCCCTCCCCCTCCCTCCGGGAGAGGGGGATCGTCCTTGGCCTGATCGCGTTTCTGGCGCTGCAGGTCGTGGCGCTGACGCTGGACACGCTGTTCCCGCCGGACCTGTCGCGCGGGGAGCGATCCTCGCCGGTGGTGCTGGACCGCAAGGGCGCCTGGTTGCGGGCATTGCCCGTTGAGGACGGTCGCTGGCGGATCCGGGCCGATCTGACGCGGACGGACAAGAGTTTCCAGCGTCGGCTGATCGCCATCGAGGACGAACGCTTCTGGCGCCATGACGGCGTCGATCCGGCGGCCGTGGTTCGGGCCGCCGGATCGGCGCTGGTGCGCGGCCGGATTGTCTCCGGCGCCTCGACCCTGACCATGCAGACGGCCCGCCTGCTGGAACCCCGCCCGCGCACCCTCGGCGCCAAGCTGATCGAGATGGTCAGGGCCGTGCAGCTGGAGGTCCGCTACAGCAAGCGCGAGATTCTCGCCCTCTACCTGACGCTGGCGCCCTATGGCGGCAATCTCGAAGGGGTTCGGGCGGCCAGCCTGTCCTACTTCGGGCACGAGCCGGAGACCCTGACGCTCGGGGAGCAGGCGCTGCTGATCGCTCTGCCGCAGTCCCCGGAAGCGCGCCGGCCGGACCGCCGACCCGGGGCGGCGCGTGACGCCCGTCGACTGGTGTTGCAGCGGATGGTCGGAGCCGGCCTCGCCACCCGGGCCGAGGCTGATGAAGCCGACGCCGAGCCGTTGCCGGGTCGCGCGCCGTTCCCGGCGCTGGCCTGGCATGCCTCGGGCGAGCTGGCCCGCGCCGCGCCGAGGGACCAGGCCACGGTCGTGAGCACGCTCGACGGCGCCCTGCAGGCGCGACTGGAGCCGCTGGCCGCCGCCTATGCCCGCGACCAGGGCGCGGACGCCACAGCGGCGATCATGGTGGTCGAGATCGAGGGACGCGCGGTGCGGGCGCTGGTCGGATCAGGCGGGCTTGACCGGTCCGGCGGCTGGATCGACATGACCCGCGCGTTGCGCTCGCCGGGCTCGGCGCTCAAACCGTTCATCTACGCCTTCGCCTTTGACGACGGGATCGCCGCGCCCGACACGGAGATGCAGGACGTCCAGACCCGCTTCAATGACTACCAGCCCGAAGGCTTCGACCGGGTGTTCCGGGGCAAGGTGACGGCGGCAGAGGCGCTGTCACACTCGCTCAACGTTCCGGCCGTGGCGATGATGGAGCGGATCGGCCCGGCGCACTTCCTGGCCCGGATCGAATCCGCAGGGGTGCGGCTGCACCTTCCGGACTCGAAGACCCGCGCGCCCGGCCTGGCGCTGGCGCTGGGCGGGGAGGGCGTGACCCTGCGCGACGTCGCGGTGCTCTACTGCGCCCTGGGCGACGAAGGGATCGCCAAGCCCCTGGCCTGGACCGAGGCGGACGCGGCACGGCGCACGCGCAGTCGGGGTGGGCGGCTTGTCCGGCCCGAGGCCGCCCGGCAGGTGCTCGACATCCTGCGCGAGGCCCCGGCGCCGAAGGGCCGGATTCCCAACGCCCTGACGCTCGGCGGGCCGGGCATGGCCTACAAGACAGGCACGTCCTACGGCTTTCGGGATGCCGTCGCGGCGGGCGTGGTCGGGGGCTATGTGATCATCGTCTGGACCGGCCGGGCGGACGGCGGCGCGCGGGGCGGCTTCACCGGCCGCGAAGCAGCCCTGCCGATGCTGTTTGACGCCGCCGACATCCTGTCGGCGCCCCGGACCGCGCCGCCGCGCATCACGCCAAAGGCCGCGCCGGGCGCCCTGACCACGCTGGAGCGGCCGGACCATGGTCCCAACCTGATCTTCCCGCCCGACGGGGCGACAGTGCAGGTCGAGGCGTTCGGTCCGGCCTCGCGCGGGCTGGTCCTGGCGGCCGTCGGCGAAGGGCTCAACTGGTATGTTGGCGGCCAGCCGCTGGCGCCGGATCCGGTCAGCGGCCGGACGGTCTGGCGGCCAGCCGCAGTCGGCTTCTACGAGGTCACGGTCATCGACCGGCAAGGACGCGAGGCCCGCGCCAAGGTGAGGATCAAGGGGTAGGCGGGACAGGCCGTGCAGGTGTCCGTCTACCCCTGCTTGAGCTCCTCGGCCTCGTTCGGGTTGGTCACGGTGACGCCCAGGTCGTTGATCAGCCCGTTGGACAGACGGTAGCACCAGCCGTGCACCGACACGCTCTGGCCGCGGGTCCAGGCGTCCTGGACGAAGACGTCCGATGCGACGTTCCGCACCTGGCGAATGACGTTGAGCTCGCACAGGCGATCCCAGCGCTCCCGCTCCTCCATCGCCTCGAGCTCGAGCCTGTTCTCGGCATAGACCTCGCGGATCGGGTGCAGCCAGTGG
>CAIOHT010000046.1 GCA_903858185.1 uncultured Caulobacterales bacterium | reverse complement strand
GCCCTCGGCTGTCGTTACCGGCCCGTCGGGCGCGCCTTTGCGGCAGGTGTTGAGCACCCTGACCTTGCCATCGGGCCGCATCGAGTATTCGGCCGTCACGCCCTCGCAGCCGCGTTCGAAGACCATGTCGTAGCGGGCCAGCTCGTACCATTTGCCCAGATAGCGGTTCAGCTCGACTGGCTTGGCCGGTTCCGCAACGGTGCTCTGGCTGGAGGCCGGCGAGCAGGCGCCCAGGGTGGCGACGGCGGCGATCAGGAGGCTGGCGGCGAGTCTGGACATGGCGGGTTCCGGCGGAGGTGATGAGTCTACGCTAACGAAAAACATCCGGTTTGGCTCCCGGCTTGAATATTCGCCGGCCTTCCTCTATACGCGCCCACTTCCGCAACCGGGCTCGCCCGGAAGCGACCTGTCCGAGAACTGCGCGGCGATGGGGTCACCATCGTCGTAACCGAAGGGGAGCCCCCCTTCAGCGCAGGGAGGCGGGGATAGAGACGCCATCCGCCTCCGCCCTCTGGCGCGGAGCGCTTCGGCTGAACTTCCTTGGGACAGGCCTACCGTAACCCGCCTTCGGGAGCGATCCCGCGTGCGGGTTGCACGCTTACCGGCGTCCGGATGGTCCGGGCGTCGTTGATCCAGGAGACCGCAATGAACCGCGCACAAAAAGCGGAATCGATCGAGACGCTCAAGGGCGTCTTCGCCGATGCCGGCGCCGTGGTCGTGACCCACTACATGGGTCTCACCGTTGCGGAAATGACCGACCTGCGCCTTCGCCTCCGCAAGGAGGGCGCGCAGATCAAGGTGGTGAAAAACACCCTGGCCCAGAAGGCTCTGGCCGGCTCTATCGGCGAAGCGGGCGACGCCCTCTTCACCGGTCCGGTCGCCATCGCCTATGCGCCGGACCCTGTTTCCGCCGCCAAGGTCGTCACCCAGTACGCCAAGGACAATGACAAGTTCACTGTCGTCGGCGGCTTCATGGGTACGGACGTGCTCGACCAGAACGCCATCAAGGCCCTGGCCACCCTGCCGTCCCTCGACCAGCTGCGAGCCAAGCTCATCGGACTTCTGCAAGCGCCGGCCACCAAGGTGGCGGGCATCGTGCAGGCTCCGGCGTCGCAGCTCGCCCGCGTCATTGGCGCTTATGCCGCCAAGGAAGCGGCCTGATCCCGGTCATCTCCGCCTATCCCTGAACCCCAAGGAAACTGACACATGTCGAAGCTTGATAAGATCGTTGAGGACCTGTCCTCCCTGACCGTGCTTGAAGCCGCTGACCTGGCCAAGCTGCTCGAAGAAAAGTGGGGCGTCTCCGCCGCTGCGCCGGCTGCCGCCGCTGCCGCGCCGGCCGCCGCTGCTCCGGTTGAAGCCGCTGAAGAGCAAACCGAGTTCACCGTTGTTCTGACCGCCGGTGGCGACAAGAAGATCAACGTGATCAAGGAAGTCCGCGGCGTCCGTCCGGACCTCGGCCTGAAGGAAGCCAAGGACCTCGTCGAAGGCGCTCCGCAGAACGTCGTCGAGAACGTCTCGAAGCAGAACGCCGAAGAAGTCGCCAAGAAGCTGACCGAAGCCGGCGCGACCGTCCAGATCAAGTAGTCCCTTTCCGGGCCTGTCCCGGACGGAACTATCCCGGCCTTCGAGCCGGGATCCAGACGAGAAAGTCGGCGTCAGTTCTGACGCTCTGAAGATCGCGGGCCCGGAGGAAACTCCGGGCCCGTTTTCGTCCGCGGGAACCCGGCTCGAGGGCTTGCGTTACCCGTTCATGCTCAAGCTCGCAGGCGTCTTTCTCGTTGTCATGATCATCGCCGGCATCCTCGGCTTCGTCGTGGATGTCGCCGGATTCGCGGCCAGACTCGCCTTCTTCGTCTGCCTGATCGGCCTCGCCGTCACGCTGGCGGCCAGGGCGCTTCGCAAGAGCTGACCGGCCGGGCGGGCCGGATTACAAAAGTCTGAAGACGGGCCTTCCCTTCCGTTCGGCTTTCCCCTATATCCGCTCCCTCGCGGAAAAACCGTTCAACTGAGAAGCGATTTTTCGCGCGCGTAGCCCGATGGCCCGGTCATAGCCCTCCGACCGGTGCGAAGGGGCGCTCCTGTAACGCCAGGAGCATCGTCTTGTGTCCGCTCCCGGTTCTGCCGGGAGAGCCGAGGGTGGACGCGACAAGACACTTTACGCGCGGAGTCCCGCCGCGCACGCAGGGAAAAACATGGCGCAATCCTTCACCGGCAAGAAGCGGATCCGGAAGTCTTTCGGCCGTATCCCCGAAGCTGTGCAGATGCCGAACCTCATCGAGGTTCAGCGCTCCTCCTACGAACAGTTCCTGCAGCGCGAAGTGCGCAGCGGTGAGCGTCGTGACGAGGGCATCGAGGCCGTCTTCAAGTCGGTCTTTCCGATCAAGGACTTCAACGAGCGCGCGGTGCTCGAATACGTCTCGTACGAATTCGAAGAGCCCAAGTACGACGTCGAGGAGTGCATCCAGCGCGACATGACGTACGCGGCGCCGCTGAAGGTGAAGCTCCGTCTCATCGTGTTCGAGATGGAAGAGGAAACCGGCGCCCGGTCCGTCAAGGACATCAAGGAGCAGGACGTCTACATGGGCGATATCCCGCTCATGACGGACAAGGGCACCTTCATCGTCAACGGCACCGAGCGGGTGATCGTCTCGCAGATGCACCGCTCGCCGGGCGTCTTCTTCGATCACGACAAGGGCAAGACCCACAGCTCGGGCAAGCTGCTGTTCGCCGCCCGCGTCATTCCCTATCGCGGTTCCTGGCTGGACTTCGAGTTCGACGCCAAGGACATCGTCTATGTCCGCATCGATCGCCGCCGCAAGCTGCCGGCCACGACCTTCCTCTACGGTCTGGGCATGGACGGCGAAGAAATCCTGACCACCTTCTACGACGTCGTGCCGTTCGAAAAGCGCGAGGAAAAGAAGGGCAAGCCGGGCGGCTGGGCCACCCCGTACAAGCCCGAGCGCTGGCGCGGCGTGAAGCCTGAATTCGCCCTGATCGACGCCGACACGGGTGAAGAAGTCGCCGCCGCCGGCGCCAAGATCAGCGCCCGCGCCGCCAAGAAGCTGGCCGACAACGGCCTGAAGACGCTCCTGCTGTCGCCGGACGCCCTGGTCGGCCGTTACCTGGCCCGTGACGAAGTGAACCCGGAAACCGGCGAGATCTACGCCGAAGCCGGTGACGAGCTCGACACGGCGATCATCGAGGTCCTCGAGGAAAAGGGCTTCACCACCATCGACGTGCTGGACATCGACCACGTCACGGTCGGCGCCTACATGCGTAACACCCTGCGGGTCGACAAGAACGCCGTCCGCGAGGACGCGCTGTTCGACATCTACCGCGTCATGCGTCCGGGCGAGCCGCCCACGGTCGAAGCCGCCGAAGCGATGTTCAAGTCGCTGTTCTTCGACCAGGAGCGCTACGACCTCTCCTCGGTCGGCCGCGTGAAGATGAACATGCGCCTCGAGCAGGACGTCGCCGACGATGTCCGCGTCCTGCGCAAGGAAGACGTCCTGGCGGTCCTGAAGGTCCTCGTGGGTCTGCGCGACGGCCGCGGCGAAATCGACGACATCGACAACCTCGGCAACCGCCGTGTGCGTTCGGTCGGCGAGCTGCTGGAGAACCAGTACCGCGTCGGTCTGCTGCGCATGGAACGCGCCATCAAGGAGCGCATGTCCTCGGTCGATATCGACACGGTCATGCCGCACGACCTGATCAACGCCAAGCCGGCCGCCGCCGCGGTGCGCGAATTCTTCGGCTCATCGCAGCTGTCGCAGTTCATGGACCAGACGAACCCGCTGTCGGAAATCACCCACAAGCGCCGCCTGTCGGCGCTTGGCCCGGGCGGTCTGACCCGCGAGCGCGCCGGCTTCGAAGTCCGCGACGTGCACCCGACCCACTACGGCCGGATCTGCCCGATCGAGACGCCGGAAGGTCCGAACATCGGCCTGATCAACTCCCTGGCCACCCACGCGCGGGTGAACAAGTACGGCTTCATCGAAAGCCCGTATCGCCGCGTGACGGACGGCCAGCCGCAGGCCGAAGTCGTCTATATGTCGGCCATGGAAGAGGCGAAGCACGTCATCGCCCAGGCCAACATCAAGATGGAAAACGGCATGATCGCCGAGGACCTGGTCCCCGGTCGTATCAATGGCGAACCCGGTCTGCTCCAGCGCGAGCAGGTCGACCTGATGGACGTCTCGCCCAAGCAGGTCGTCTCGGTCGCCGCGGCCCTGATCCCGTTCCTGGAAAACGATGACGCCAACCGCGCCCTCATGGGCTCGAACATGCAGCGTCAGGCCGTGCCGCTGATCCAGTCCGACGCCCCGCTCGTGGGCACCGGCATGGAAGACGTGGTGGCCCGGGACTCCGGCGCTGTCGTGATCGCCCGCCGCAAGGGCGTGGTCGAGCAGATCGACGGTACGCGCATCGTCATCCGCGCCACGGAAGAGACCGACCCCACCAAGTCGGGCGTCGACATCTACCGCCTGTCGAAGTTCCAGCGTTCCAACCAGAACACCTGCATCAACCAGCGTCCGCTGGTGCGCGTGGGTGACCGGATCAACGCCGGCGACATCGTCGCCGACGGCCCCTCGACCGACCTCGGCGAACTGGCTCTGGGCCGCAACGCCCTCGTCGCGTTCATGCCGTGGAACGGCTACAACTTCGAGGACTCGATCCTGATCTCCGAGCGCATCGTGCGCGATGACGTCTTCACCTCGATCCACCTCGAGGAATTCGAGGTCATGGCCCGCGATACGAAGCTCGGCCCGGAAGAAATCACCCGCGACATCCCGAACGTCGGCGAGGAAGCCCTGCGCAACCTCGACGAAGCGGGCATCGTGGCGATCGGCGCCGAGGTCCTGCCGGGCGATATCCTGGTCGGCAAGGTCACGCCCAAGGGCGAGAGCCCGATGACCCCGGAAGAGAAGCTGCTGCGCGCCATCTTCGGCGAGAAGGCTTCTGACGTCCGTGACACCTCGCTCCGCCTGCCGCCCGGAGTCGCCGGCACGGTCGTCGAAGTGCGCGTGTTCAACCGGCACGGCGTCGACAAGGACGAACGCGCCCTGGCCATCGAACGCGCCGAAATCGAGCGTCTGGGCAAGGACCGCGACGACGAGTTCGCGATCCTGAATCGCAACATGACCGCGCGTCTGCGCGAACTGATCGTCGGCAAGGTCGCCGTCTCGGGTCCCAAAGGCCTGGGTCGCGGTGAAGTGTCGGTCGAGAAGCTCGAAGAGATCGCGCCGGGCCTGTGGTGGCAGATCGCCCTCGACGACGAGAAGGCCATGGGCGAGCTGGAGGCCCTGCGCCGCCAGTTCGACGAAGCCCGCAAGCGTCTCGACCGTCGTTTCGAGGACAAGGTCGACAAGCTGCAGCGCGGCGACGAACTGCCCCCGGGCGTGATGAAGATGGTCAAGGTCTTCGTGGCCGTGAAGCGCAAGCTTCAGCCGGGCGACAAGATGGCCGGCCGTCACGGCAACAAGGGCGTCATTTCCAAGATCCTGCCGATCGAGGACATGCCGCACCTGGAAGACGGCACCGCCGTCGACGTCGTGCTGAACCCGCTGGGCGTGCCGTCGCGCATGAACGTCGGCCAGATCTTCGAAACCCACCTCGGCTGGGCCGCGGCGGGTCTGGGCAAGCAGATCGCGAACCTGCTCGAAGCCTGGCAGAACGGCGGGCAGAAGAAGGCCCTCCAGGATCGCCTGCGCGAGATCTACGGCCCCGACGAAGAGCTGCCGGACGACGAAGGCGAGCTCATCGAGCTGGCCCGCAATCTGTCCAAGGGCGTGCCCTTCGCGACGCCGGTCTTCGACGGCGCCCACATCGGTGACATCGAGGATCTCCTCGCGTCGGCCGGTCTGGCGCGGTCGGGCCAGTCGGTGCTGTTCGACGGTCAGACCGGCGAGCAGTTCCGTCGCCCGGTCACGGTCGGCTACATCTACATGCTGAAGCTGCACCACCTCGTGGACGACAAGATCCACGCCCGGTCGATCGGCCCGTACTCGCTCGTCACCCAGCAACCGCTGGGCGGCAAGGCGCAGTTCGGCGGTCAGCGCTTCGGGGAAATGGAAGTGTGGGCGCTCGAAGCCTACGGCGCCGCCTACACCCTGCAGGAAATGCTGACGGTGAAGTCGGACGACGTGGCCGGCCGTACGAAGGTCTACGAGTCCATCGTGCGCGGCGACGATACGTTCGAGGCCGGCATCCCGGAAAGCTTCAACGTGCTGGTCAAGGAAATGCGCTCCCTGGGCCTGAACGTCGAGCTCGAGAACAGCTGACGGTTATGAACCCCTCCCCGGCCAGGGGAGGGGCGACCGCCCGTCTTGCTCTGAAATTTTCGCGGGGGATCCCGCAGAAGGAAAAAAGATGAACCAGGAAGTCCTGAACATCTTCAATCCGGTCCAGGCCGCTCCGACCTTCGACCGTATCCGCATCGCCCTGGCCTCGCCCGAGAAGATCCGTTCGTGGTCGTTCGGCGAGATCAAGAAGCCGGAAACCATCAACTACCGCACGTTCAAGCCGGAACGTGACGGCCTGTTCTGCGCCCGTATCTTTGGCCCGACCAAGGACTACGAATGCCTGTGCGGCAAGTACAAGCGCATGAAGTACAAGGGCATCATCTGCGAGAAGTGCGGCGTGGAAGTCACGCTCGCCCGCGTCCGGCGCGAGCGGATGGGCCACATCGAACTGGCCAGCCCGGTCGCCCACATCTGGTTCCTGAAGTCGCTGCCCTCGCGCATCGCCATGATGCTCGACATGCCGCTGAAGGACATCGAGCGGGTCCTGTACTTCGAGCACTACATCATCACCGAGCCGGGCCTGACCCCGCTGAAGCAGCACCAGCTGCTGTCGGAAGATGAGTACATGCGCTTCCAGGAAGAGTTCGGCGACGACAGCTTCACCGCCGAAATCGGCGCCGAGGCGATCTTCGGCCTGCTCAAGGGCATCGACCTGCCCAAGGAAGCCGACCATCTGCGTGAAGAGCTGGCGGGTTCCCCGTCGGAGATGAAGCAGAAGAAGTACTCCAAGCGCCTGAAGATCATCGAGGCCTTCATCGAGTCCGGCAACAAGCCGGAGTGGATGATCCTGACGGTCGTTCCGGTCATCCCGCCCGAGCTGCGCCCGCTGGTGCCGCTGGACGGCGGCCGCTTCGCGACCTCCGACCTGAACGACCTCTATCGCCGGGTCATCAACCGCAACAACCGCCTCAAGCGCCTGATCGAACTGCGCGCGCCTGACATCATCATCCGCAACGAAAAGCGGATGCTGCAGGAGTCGGTCGACGCCCTGTTCGACAACGGCCGTCGCGGCCGGGTCATCACCGGCGCAAACAAGCGCCCGCTGAAGTCCCTCGCCGACATGCTGAAGGGCAAGCAGGGCCGCTTCCGCCAGAACCT
>CAIOHT010000045.1 GCA_903858185.1 uncultured Caulobacterales bacterium | reverse complement strand
TTATCCTGATCGTGCTGAGTCCCCTGGCGGCCATACGCGGCGGCATCCTGCGGGGGCTACAGCAGGTCGCCCTGGGTCAGGCGCCAGAGCAGCTTGTGCGCCCGCTCGCCCTGATCGCCCTGCTGTTCCTGCCCATGATCTGGGGTGGCGAAATCCGGGACCCCGGCGGCGCGATGGCCGCCAATGTCGGCGCCATGGTCATCGCCTGGCTGGCGGGCATGGCGGCGCTGGCCTTCTTCTGGCCGAAGGAGGCCGACGCCGCGCGGCCGGAGTACGATGGCCGCCGCTGGCGCGCCAGCCTGATGCCACTTGGTCTGACCAGCGCCATGTTCCTCATCGATAGCGAGGTCGGGGTTCTGCTGCTCGGCCTGATCGCCTCTCATACCGAAACCGGGATATTCAAGGGCGCCACGCAGTTCGCGCTGCTGGCTTCGCTCGGCTACACCGTGGTCAACGTCAACATTACACCCCGGATCGGGGCCGCCGTGGCGCGGGGGGATCTGGCCGAGACCCAGAAGGTCGTCACGCGCGGCTCCCGGCTGTCAGTGGCGCTTTGTCTGCCCGTCGTCCTCACCCTGATCGTGTTTGGCCCATGGGCAGTGCCGTTCATTCTGGGGTCCGATTTCAAGGACGCCTGGGCGCCCCTGACGATCCTGTGCATGGGTCAGCTGGTCAATGCCGCGTTCGGCTCGGCATCAGCGGTGCTGAGCATGTCGCACAACGAGCGCGCCAGTCTTGTCGGCTTTGGCGTGGGCCTGGCCGTCAGCATCGTCCTGACGCTGATCATGGCGCCGATGTTCGGCGCCGTCGGCGCCGCAACGGCGGCGATGGTCAGCGTCATCCTGCGCAACCTCATCCTGTGGCGCTATGCCTGGGTCAGGATGGGAATTGAGACCGGTTTCTGGGGCCGACGCGGCTGACGACATCACGACCGGCTGCGATGCCGGGATTTTCCACGAACCGGTACAGAAGCCAGCCCAGCGGATAAACCACCGCAGCGGAAACCGAGAACGAGATCGCGGCGCGCAGCAGTGGCGGCAGACTGCCCAGCTCGTCGTTGACCAGCGCCACCACCGGCACCAGCACCAGCAGGTGCACGAGATAGACGCCGTAGGACACGTCGCCCAACGCACGCAGCGGGTTCCAGGACAGCAATGTCCGCCCCCAGCCCGCCGGGATCTCGATCAGTCGCGACGGAATCAGGCCCGGAATGATCGCCATGGCCAGCACCGCGACGCTCAGGCCGCGCACGACCAGCTCGACCGGATTCTCGACAGTGTTGAGCGGTATGATGGCCAGCAAGACCGCAGCTGCCACCAGCCCAAGCCTGGGGGGGCCGGCAAGGTCACGCGCGCGCATGACCAGCATGCCGGCCAGAAAGATGTTCAGCCGCAGCGGCAGCGCCGCCGGTCGAGAGGGCGAGAAGGCCGCCATCCAGTCTCCCACCAGAAGCCACAGCAGCCCCACGCCGGCCAGCAGAACCACAGACCCTGCTATGAAGCCGATGCGGCGCAAGAGGAGCAGGATGAACGGGAAGACCAGATAGAACTGCATCTCCAGACTGATGCTCCAGTCCGGCAGCGGCGAGCGATCCGCATAGGCGGGCACAAGCCCGAAGATGAAACTGAGGTGCAGAAAGAGGTTGGTCGGGCTCTGGTCGTTGTAGCGGGCCCAGTCGAACGCGCGTTCATTCGCGGCCGCGATGGCCTGCCGGAACTCGCCCTGCCACGGGCCCATAATCATCGCGACGGCGAAAGCCAGGTAAAACACCGGCGCAATGCGAAAGAACCGGCGCAGCCAGAACCGCACCCACGTCGAGGGAGCGGTCAGCGGTTCGTTCGGCTCCCTCACGCCGGTCTGATAGACCATCAGCGCGCCGGACAGCATCATGAACAGATCAACGGCAAGCAGGGGGCGGCCCAGAACAGGGACAATCGCCCCGCTCATGCCCACGGCATGGCCGGCGAACACCCAAAGGGCGGCCAGGCCGCGCAGGCCGTCGAGCGGCTCCAGGCGTCCCGGCGCGACCCCCGTCATGCTGTGGCGGGCTCGCCCATGTAGACCTCCACGCCCTGGGCCGTCAGCCGGTCGACGAGCCCGGGCGGATAGGCGGCGACAGCACCGCCTTCATACTGGGCAAGTTGCCGGTCCATATTGGTCCGGGCGAACTGGCGTGAGAACCGGTTGGGCGGGCCGAAGGTGAAGAACACGCTCATCCGCATGCTTTGCCCGGTCAGATTGGCCAGCAGGCGACGCAGGGCATAGATCGGCGACAGATCGCCAGGCTTGCGGAAGGCCGGAAACACGGTCCCGAGCAGTCGCTTGGACACGCGACTGCTGCGCAGCAGGAACGCCTCCAGCGCATTGGGCAGTCGGCCGTGGTGATCGAGTCGCACGTCGAAAACCACCACATCGCCGGCCCGGCTCTTGAGGGACACCCCTTCGGCGTCGCTCTTGCCCCAAGTCCGGCGATGATGGCTTCCCGGGATCACTGTCAGACCGTGTCCGTCGTGGTGGTCCTGAAGATAGACGGCCATCTTGAACACCCGGCAGTCGGGGACGAAGCAGTCCTCGTCGAAGTAGCTGTTGTTGGACCCCGTGTCCTTATGCCAGGAGCTGAACATGTCCTTGTGGATGTCGCAGTGGCCGGTGAAGAGCACGTTCTTCGTGTCGTAGATCGACTGGAACAGGCCCACGACCTTGGGGTCGGAGAAAAGCCAGTCGAGACCCTCGCATTCAATGGCGGCGTTCGGCTGGGTCTGGCCCAGATTGAAGATCACGCCGCGGGTCTTGAAGAAGCCCGACACGCTGGATCTCAGCCTGCCGATCTCGTCGGGCGAGAACAGGCCGGGGATGATCACATAGCCGTCCGTTTCCAGACGAGCGCGCATGGTTTCGATGTCAGGGGTGTTTTCGCTCACGGTTGTCCTGCTCCCGCCGGTAGCCTTGACGGCTGAAAGCAAGCCGTTTGGCCGACAATCGAAAGTGCTGCTGTGATCCGGATCATTCCGCAGCGATCCGGCCGCTTGCGGCCCGCCCGACCGGCGCGACAATGGCCGCGGTCTGGTCGCCGAGCCGGCGCGTGACGGACAGGATCCGCGCGCGCTCGGTGTCGCCGGCCGCCACCAGGGCGGCCGCCCGCGCGACAATCCTGGTCACCTCTTCGGCGGAAGGACAGGGATTGAACTCCACCGGGTCGGCGCTCTCGAGCATGGTCTGGATGGTCAGGGTCTTGTGCGAGTTGGAACCCATGAAGACACAGGGCGTTCCCCCGGCCGACGCCATGATCGAGGGATGCCAGCGGCCGCTGACAAACACCCGCGCATTGGCCAGCAGCGCGCCCGCCGCAAGGGCGGGCGTCTCGATCGGGATCATCGGCGTGCCCGTGCGGGCTGAAACGTCCGCGAGGAACAGATCGCCGGTGCAGCCGGGCGCCAGCAGGATCGGCAGACCCAGACTCTTCATGCCCTCAACCAGCCGGACATAGGCCTCGATGGCCGTCGGCCAGTGACGGGCCGCGCGCGAACCGCCGCCAACGATGATATAGGGGCCATCGACCGCTGACGGCAGATCGCGATTCTGTCGCTCGAAATAGGGCGCGACCACCGACCGGTCATACGGAATCGGCGCTCCGGCCGGGGCCAGCAGATGGCTCCAGCCGAACACGGCGTCAGGGCAGGCGCTGACCGCGACGCCCGGCATGTTGTCGCGAACAAAGGCGAGCGACACCGGGTCGCGCACCTTGAAGGCCGCAGCCCGGCCGAGAACTCCGGCGGCGAGGGCGAGCGTTTCGCGGTTCAGGCCGCTGGTCGGGCATTCCGACGCCATGGCGTTCATATAGTAGAGCGGCTTGCCGAGGCGCAGCGCCATCTCGCAGACCGTCAGGGTGTAGAGCAACCGCGAGCGGGCGGGAGTAGCGAAGATCAGGTCGCCCTCGCCGTTCACCACCACCGCCTCGCAGGCGTCTATCGCCTCGAACAGCCGTCGGGTCGCCGGATCCCAGGCCCGCGCGCGTTTCAGCGTCTCGATATTGTCGGACAGGTCGTGGCTGAGACCATTGCGGCGGCCGAGCAGGTCGAGGATCGGCGCCGCCATCGGCAGGCGCCGAACCTTGTCCCGGTTGAAAGCGCGGGAAAACCGCGCCCATAGCCCGTCGCTCAGCAGGTTCGAAACGGGATAAAGCGACTCGATCATGGTCCCCGTGACGGTTCCGATGATCTCGTGCCCGGCGCCCGCCAGCAACTGGCGCAGCGACAGGCTGGTGGCGCGGCAGCCCCAGTTCGCCAGATCGCTGTTGTCGGCCAGGTAAAGGAGTTTCACGACTGCCTCAGGCTGCCGCGTCGCGGTTCTGTTCCCACTTCAGCTTGCGGCGGGTCTCGATCTCGACGGGGAGCATCTCGTCCCGCTTGAACTCGAGAGCCTCGGCGACATTGCGGACATCGCGGCACAGGCGGCGCAGGCCGTCAGGCTCGAGGGAGGCGGCGTGATCGGTGCCCTTCCAGGTCCGGTCGAGCGTGAAGTGCCGCTCGATCCACTCGCTGCCCAGCGCGAGAGCGGCGATGTCGGCGGCGATGCCCAGATGGTGGCCGGAGAACCCGATCGACTGGACCCGGCCGTCGAACTTGCCCTTCAGCCGGGTGATTTCCTTCAGGGCGATATCCCCGAACGCCACCGGATAGCCGGACGTGCAGGCATAGAGGACGAGGTCCTTTGCGCGACCCTTGCGTTCGAAGAACGCGACGATCTGGTCTTCCTCGGCCTGGGTGGTCATGCCGAGCGAGAGCTGGATGCCGCCGCCATACTCGTCGGTCAGGACCGACAGCATCTCCCAGTGCAGGTTGGAGGCCGAGGGCACCTTGAGGAATTCCGGCTCGAGGCTGGCCATCTCGCGGGCGGAGGACACATCCCAGACCGACGTCGAGTAGCCGATATTGTTGTCGGCGCAGAAGGCCATAAGCTCGCGGTGCTGCTCGGTGCTGAACTCGAGAAACTCCCGGTGCGCCCCGTAGGTCGGTCCGTAGGAATTGGCCGGATTGGGGTGCGGCGCGTCATACTGTTCGGGCGGCAGCAGCTCGCGGTTGTTCCGCTTCTGGAACTTCACGTAGTCCGCCTTGCAGTAGACGGCGGCCGTCAGGATGAGCTCCTTGGCGATCGACATCTCGCCCTTATGGTTGCACCCGATCTCGGCGACGATCTTGGCGGCCTTGACCATTTGGAACTCCGGTAACGCTGCGGCGGGACAAAGCCCCGTCCTGTGAAACGCTTTTCTAGCCGCCCGCCCGTCGGAAGGCATCATGAAAAGACGAAAAGCGCCTGTCAGGCGAATTGCTGTCGGGCGCCATGACGCCTTCCGGTTAACGTCCGCCTTGATGACCTAGGAATAGTAGCCGAGCGCGCCCAGGCCAATCTGGCGGCGCTGGTCCAGCGCGCGGTTGTCCTCAGCGTGCAGGGACATGATTTCGTGGCTCCATGCCCGCGGGATCAACTCGCCCCTCCAGTATAGCAGCCGGTCAACGCCTTTCTGCAGGATAGCCCTCAAGTTGAGCGCCTCGGTCCGGATCAGGCCCTGGGGATTGTGCGGCGTCCTGAAGAGCCGGTTGAGCCGTAGGGCGACGCTGGCGCTGATGGCGGAATAGCTCCGGTTGTGGATCTCCGCGCTCTGCACCGGCGCCACGGTCGCGCCGATCGCGTCGGACAGGCGGCGATAGAACTGGGGCGCATCAATGCGCAGCAGTTCATAGGGAATGATGTGGACGCGGTCGGCGCCGAACATCGCCTCGTACCGGTCGACAACCGGTCCGAACGCGAGGCTTCGGACGTCGATGTTGGCCGGGGCTCCTTCACGAAAGGCGCCGAAGCCCAAGGGGGTCCGGTTCAGGAATTCGGCCACCCGCGGGAAATGATAGGCGTGCAAGGCCTGTCGATAGAGGGAGTCCACGAGGTCCGCCTGGCGGCGGATGAGCAGAAGCACATGGGCGTCAGGAAAGGTCGCCTTCAGGAAGTCCGTCATCGCCGGACCCTGGCGGTAGTCGGCGAGGAACCCGCCCACGAGGCCTTCCCAACTGAACAACTGGATCGGACGGTCAGACGCCGCGACCCAGTCCACCAGGGTCTGGCCCTGGACAGCCAGCGGCGGGCCGGGAGTCGCGTTTCTGATACCGCTTACAAGCGGGATGAACGGGTGCCCATAGCTGTAGGTCTCTACGGAACTCAATCCCGGGAAGACTTCCGCCTGGAGGAGCGACGAGCCGGTCCTCATGAAGCCCACATGCAGAACGATCCGCTTTGTCATTGGATCAGAGCGCGTCTCGGGCGAGGATCATGTCGGACAGGAGGCGCAGCGCGCCCCGCCCGCCATCCGCATCAAGGATCAGGTCTGCCGCCGCCAGGGCTTCGGGGTGGGAGTCGCGCGGGGCGACGCCGCAGCCGGCCGCGCGTAGGCATTCGATGTCGTTGATGTCGTTGCCGACGTAGATGGTTTTCGCCAGATCCAGCCCCCGGGCCTCCAGCCAGGCCTGCATCCGGTCGATCTTGGTCTCGAGGCCGTGCTCGCAAGGGATCTGCAACTTGGCGCAGCGGGCCCTGAGAACGGGATTTGCTTCCTTGGACAGGACGATCATCGGCAAGCCCGCCTTGCGCAGGCGCTCGAGGCCCATGCCGTCGCGGCGCGAGCAGACGATGCTCTCCGTTCCGTCCTGGTTCACCCACACGCGGTCGTCGGTCCAGACGCCATCAAAATCCATGACCAGCGCGTGCAGCGGACGGGGCAGACTTGCCGCGTCCGCCATGCGGCGCAGTCCACCCATCCGCTCCTCGGCAAGCCGGAAATCAGCGGGCTCGTCGATCTCAAGCCGGCGCTCGATCGGCGTTTCGACAAGGGCCGTGCGACCGAAGAACCGGTGTTTCGCCTCAAGAAAGCCGGCCACGCGCATGGCGTAGACGGCGCCGGTCTCGAGGAACTCGGGTTTGCGCTGCTGGCGCATCTGGCGGACCGACTTGTTGTGGTTCACGCCCTCGCCGTCTTCTGTCCACAGGAAGTAGTGAAACGGCGCGACGGTCAGGGCCGTATCGGCCCCGGCCAGAACAGCCTGCGCGGTGGCGTCAATGTCCTCTGACGTGGTCAAGGGCGATGTGCATTGCAGGAACAGAAGGACGTCCGGATCGTAGCCCTGGCCCGACAGGACAGAGAGGGTGTGCAGCAGGGCCGCCTCGGAACTGGCGGTGTCCCCGGACAGCTCGGCCGGGCGGTCCACCACATCGGCGCCCCAGGCCCGGGCGACGGCGGCGATTTCGGGGTCGTCCGTGGAGACCACAACCCGGTCAACCGTCCGGGCGGCGAGGGCGGCGTCGATGCTGTGCGCGACCAGCGGCTTGCCGGCAAGCGGAAGGACGTTCTTCCGCGGAAGGCCTTTTGAGCCGCCACGGGCCGGAATGATTGCAACTGTTCGGGTCATGAGCGCCACGGCCCTATGGCCAGAGGATGTTTCGGTAAGGAATGTAGTCTGAGTTGGCGGCCGGTGAGTAGGCCAGCCAGATCCCGAGGGCCATGGCGTAAAGGACCAACACCGCGGCGGTCGCCCCCTGGCGACTGATCTGGGTCCTCAGCAATTGCGGCAGCCGCGAGAAGACGCCGATCTGGAATGGAATGAGGTACATGCTCATCCGGTCCGACGCGACGGGCGCGGCGAACACGGCGGCGGCCATAGGGATCGCCGTCAACGCCAGCACGCTGTAGAGCGGGGCATCCCGGTACCGGACCGCCCATTCCTTGCGGAAGTAATAGAAGATGAGCGCCGCAGCCACGTTCAGCGCCACCCGCGGGAGGGCTCCATTCGCCTCCGGGGAGTCCTGGAGATAGGACTCGGTGTAGTAGGTTACGGAGTCGCTGAGGACAAAGACGCTCAGCAGGGCGAACAGGCCGCCGGCGACCACGACCGGACCGACGGTGATCCGACCGCGCATGAACCAGGCCAGCGGGAGGAAGGCCGCTACGGTCTGGTGGAAGGGCACCGCCAGAAGCACCCAGATGACGTAGCTGCGGAGCTTGTTTTCCATGAACGCGTTCATCGCGAACATCAGCAGGCCGATCGCCGTCGCCTGTCGCACGCCGCTCATGCCGATGCCGATCCCGAGAACAGGAATGGCGAGCGCCAGCGTCAACCATGGTGAAGGCTGCGCGCGGCAGAAAGCCAGCAGTCCCAGGACGAGAATTGTCGCGCAGACAAAGTTCGCTCCGTAGATCCCCGCACCCAGGCGTTCGCTGAACCATGCCACGACTCCGAAGGCGGGTTCAACCTGGAATAGTGTATCCTGGAAGGGACCGTAGATGACCCGGTTGGCCACTCTGATGTAGTTGTTCCAGTCACGGCCCACGTCGTCGCGCAGGCCGATCAGGATCGCCAGGGCGATACCGGCGAGGGTCAGCATGATCACCTGCGATCGGCGATCCAGGCGCGCGGGCGAGAGGCTCGCCAGCGCGGGCACCAGGAAAAGCATCCAGTAGACGAACATGCCTCGGACCGTCCGGTTGTCGAAATTGGGCCTGCCGGTCAGGCGGGCGGTGTGGGTATCTGCTGGGGCGCCCGCGACCCATAGGCAAGCATCATCGCGCAACAGAGTGCAAACAGCGTCATCATCGCCGGCGTGCGAAGGGGGTAGTCGCCGAACGAGTGGATGAGCATCAGGAGGATGCAGAGGCTGGCGGCCCGCGCGGTTGTGAGCGCCGGGTCGTCCGA
>CAIOHT010000044.1 GCA_903858185.1 uncultured Caulobacterales bacterium | reverse complement strand
CCGTTACCGTAGAAGCCAGGTCATGAAACGCCTGTCCGTCCTTTTTGCAGCCCTCCTGCTGTCCACCGCCCTCCCGGCCGTGGCGCAGGCGCAAGCCTGTCCAAAGGGGCCGCTGGGCCAGGCCTGCCGGGACGCGCGCGTTGCCGGCGGGCAGGGTGGCCAGCGTCCCCAGCCGGGTGGCAACTCGCTCGGCGACGGCTGGGCCCCCAGCGAGGACGACGCCCGCGAAGGCGTTCGTGGCGGCCGGCTCGTGCCGCTGGAAAGCGTGATCCGCAATATCGCCCGCTCGACCCCTGGACGGCTGCTCGACGCCGGTCTTGAGGACCACGGCGGCCGCCCCGTCTATCGTGTGCGCTGGCAAGCGGCGAACGGCGAGCGTATCGACTTCATCGTCGACGCCCGTTCCGGCGCGATCATCGGCAGAAACTGAGGTTCCCATGCGCATCCTGCTCGTCGAGGATGATCCCGATCTGTCGCGGCAGCTGAAGCTGGCGCTCGGCGACGCCGGCTATGCCGTCGACCACGCTGCCGACGGCGAGGAGGCCCACTACCTCGGCGAGGGAGAGCCGTATGACGCGGTGATCCTTGATCTCGGCCTGCCCAAGATCGACGGCGTGTCGGTGCTGGAGCGCTGGCGGCGGGACAATATCGCCATGCCGGTGCTGATCCTGACCGCCCGCGACAACTGGAGCCAGAAGGTCGCCGGGTTTGACGCCGGCGCCGATGACTACCTGACCAAGCCTTTCCACACCGAGGAACTGCTGGCCCGGCTGCGCGCGCTGCTTCGGCGCTCGGCTGGCGTCGCCACGCCGAATCTCGCCTGTGGCGGCCTGCGGCTCGATCCACGGTCGGCGCGGGCGTCGGTGAATGGCGAACCGCTGCGGCTGACGTCGCTCGAGTACCGGCTGCTCCACTACATGATCATGCACCAGGGTCGGGTGATCAGCCGTACCGAACTGGTCGAGCACCTGTACGATCAGGACTTCGACCGCGATTCCAACACCATCGAGGTGTTCATCGGCCGGGTGCGCAAGAAGATCGGTCCGGACCGGATCGAGACCGTGCGCGGCCTTGGCTACCGGCTGACGCCGCTGCCGGGCGAGCCCACCGAGTGAAGCTTCCCGTCCTGGGCCGCCATTCGCTGGTCGGTCGGCTGGTTCTGCTGGCCGCCGGCTGGAGTCTGGTGGTCCTGATCGTGACGGGACTGTCGCTGACCGCCTTCTTCCGGCAGGCGGCGCTGAGCCGGTTCGACCTCGGTCTGGTTGACCTGGTCGAGGGGCTGAACGCCGGTGTCAGCGTCGAGGAGGGCAAGGTCGTTGCACCGGCTCTGACCGACACCCGCGCGCTGCGAGTCTATTCCGGGCGCTACTGGCAGATCGCCGAGCCGGCGGCGAACAACACCATCAAGGTCATCGTCCAGTCCCGATCGCTGTTTGACCAGGACCTGAAGGTCCCTGCCGAGGTCGTGGCGCAGGTTGCCGCAACGCCGGCCGTGCAGGTGTTCTATGGCGTCGATGGGCCGCTGGACCAGCCGCTGCGCGCCACCGCCATGCAGGTGAAGCTGGCCGGCCGGGCCGCGCCGGTGATCCTGATGGCCGCCGAGGACCGCTCGCCGGTTGACCGGGAGGCCGGACGCTTCGCGGCCTTGACCGCCGGGGCGCTGGTGATCCTGGGCGCCGGCATTCTTGCGGCTGTCTGGATCCAGGTAAGGGTCGGCCTCCAGCCGCTGTTCCGGCTTCGCGGCGAGGTCGCCGATGTTCGCAAGGGCAAGATCGAGCGGATTGTCGGCGACTATCCCACCGAGCTCGAACCGCTGGCCACAGAATTGAACGCCCTGGTCGCCCACAACCAGGACGTGGTCGAACGCCAGCGCACCCACGTCGGCAATCTGGCCCACGCCCTGAAGACGCCGATCTCGGTCATGCTGACGGAAGCCGTGCAGCAGCCGGGGCAGCTGGCCGAGGTGGTGTCCCGCCAGGCGGAAGCCATGCGCGGTCACGTCGAGCACCATCTGCGACGCGCCCGCGCCGCCGCCAGATCCCAGAGCCACGGTGAGCGCAGTCTCGTCGAGCCGGTCCTCGACGAACTGGCCGTGACGATGGAGCGGATTTTCCAGGACAAGGGCGTGGAGATCGACTGGCGCTGTCCCGAGGATCTGTGCTTCCGTGGCGAACGTCAGGACCTGCAGGAGATCGTCGGCAACATCCTCGAGAACGCCGGCATCTGGTCGAAAGGGCGGGTGCGCGCCATCGCCGTCCCGATTTCGCCCGAGCGGCTGTTGATCACGGTCGAGGACGACGGCCCCGGTTTGCCCGCCGACCGCCGGGAAGAGGTGCTGAAGCGCGGCGCCCGTCTTGACGAGAGTGCGCCCGGGTCGGGCCTTGGCCTGGCGATCGTCGACGAACTCGCGCGCGCCTACGGCGGCTCGCTGGTTCTGGGTGACTCGGCGATGGGCGGACTGAAGGTCGAGCTCGGCCTTCCGCGCGCGGAAACCTGAAACAGGCGTTTCGGGAACCGTTAACCCAAATCATTGAAGGTCAAGTCTGCGGACAATCAGATCTCCGCGGCAGAGGCTCATGGCCGGACTCTCTCCACAGAAGATCGCGATGCTGAGGACGCTGGTTTCGGCGTCTCCGGATGAACTCGTAAGAACGCTGGAGCAAGCCATCAGCGCCGACGGCGCGAATGGGCCGTTGGCCGCCATCGGCGCCATGGTCGAGGCCGAGGCTGTTGAACGGTCCTTGCGCTTCGCCGTCCTTGAACCGGTCGTCCCGCTGTTTCGCAGCCATGCGCCGGATGGCGCCCCCGCCTGGCCGCGCGCCGCGCTGAAGGCGATCTGGGCGGCGCTGAACGCCGAGTCGCCAGACCTGATTCGCGCGGCGTCGGACGCCCGTCACCACATCGAACCCGAAGACCCTTCGCCGGAGGTTTTCGACCAGCTCTGCCTCCAGGCGGCCGACGGTCTGCTCGCGGGGCGGTCGCCGGACTATGTGGCCGCCGCCGAAGCCTGTGAGGCGGTCCGGCCCGGCAGCCTGACCGAGGTGATCCTCTGTCTGCGGATGACCCCCATCGTGCGGCCGATCTGTCGACAGCTGTCCGACTGGATCAACCGCATCACCGAAGAGCGGCGCGCGATCGCGCGACTGGCCTATCGGGACGCCACCGCGCTGGCTGACGGGGCCGGCCCGATGCTGTTCGAGATGCTGGCCGCGCATCTGAGGCATCCCGAGACCATTCTCAGAATCATTTCCGCCGTGATGGACCATCCCGGCGAGCGCTACATGGCCGGCTCGGAGCTGGCCCGCTTTGGCGAGCGGGCGCTTGAGGAGGTCGATACCCAGCTCAAACTCCTTCGCGCGTCGAAGCCGGCCGCAGGAATCGAAGCAGGTCGCCAGGCAGGGCTGGCGGTGGTGCGGGCCGTCGATGCGGTCGGCGAACTGGAAGAGTCCATCCAGCTGTCGCGTAGCGGCGAGTGGGGTCAGAGGCTGACCAAACTCAAACAGGCCCTCGCCGGTACGGTTGAGGGGCGGCTGCGCGAGATCGACGAGGCTGCAGCCCATGCGCTGCCGATCCAGAAACTGCGTTACAGCGCCCGCCTGATCCGCTCAGCGCCGAAGCTGACAGACCCGCCAGACGAGCCCGCAGTCAACTGGGCCCTGGGCCTGTTGACGTTCGCCGAAACCGTCCGGTCGAGTGCGCCGGACGGCGGGTTCGGCGGGGTGCGGACGAAGGTGCTCGAAACGCTCGGCAAGCGCATCGACCAGTATGTCGAGGATGTGCTCGAGCAGATCCGTCTGGGCGATGTCGAGGACGACGAGCGGGCGCGGGAGTTCCTCGGCGTTGCGGCGTCCTTGCTGGCGCTCGTGAGGGACGACAGGAGCGCTTCCATCGTGCGACGACGCGCCGCGGCCGCCTGACGCGCCGCTGTTTGATCCAAACCCTCGCGCAGAGTCGAATGATCCGCTAACACCCCAGCATGTTCGCATTCTGGATCGCTGCAGCGGCCCTCTCAGCGTCGGCCGGCTGGCTGATGCTGCGGAGCGCTCGCTTGGCTTCGGCCCGCGCCGTCGGCGAGGACCCTGGTCTGGCCGTGCATCGTCGTCAGCTCGCCGAGATCGACGATCTCGCCGCGCGCGGGCTCTTGCCCGAGAGCGAGGTGCGCGCCGCGCAGGTTGAAGCCGGACGCCGGCTGCTGGCCGTCGCCGATGCCGCCGCGCCGACGGTGGCCAGGCCCGGCGGGCGCCGTCTTGTGCTGGCAATCGCGGTCCTCGCGCCGCTGCTTGCCGTCGGTCTCTATGCCGTGGTCGGCGCGCCGGGTGTCGCCGACGAACCGTTCGGGCGTCGCCTTGCTGAATGGCGGCAGGCGGACCCAGCCACCTTGAATCCGCCGCAGATGGCCGCGGTGATCCGGTCGATCGTCGCCGAGCGACCCAACGACCCTGAAGGCTTCAAGAACCTGGCCCTGGCCGAGATGGCCTCGGGTGACGCCATGGCCGCTTCCAGCGCGCTCCGCCGGGCCGTCGCTCTGGCGCCCAGGCGCGCCGATCTGTGGGCCGCGCTCGGCGAGACCTTCATGGCCGAGGGTGAGGGGGAGATCGGCGTCGACGCCCGGGCCGCCTTCGCCGAGGCCTTGCGACTGGATCCCGGCTCGCTGAGCGCCCGCTATTTCCTCGCCCGCGCCGATATCGCCGATGGCAAGCTCTCCCAGGGCCTGGACCGCTGGCGCGCCCTGGCGGCAAGCCTGCCCGTTGACGATCCGTCCCGCGTCGCCCTGACCGGGGAGATCGCGGCGGTGGCGAAGGCCGGCGGACTCCCGCGCGCGCCAGCTGCGCCCGTGCAGCCGGACGCCGCGGCCATCCGCGGCATGGTCGAGGGGCTCGCCTCGCGACTGGAGGCTGCGCCCGATGACCCGGAGGGCTGGGTGCGGCTGGTCCGGGCCTGGTCGGTGCTCGGAGAGGCGCAGAAACGCGATGCGGCGCTCGCGAAGGCCCGGGCGCTCTACAAGGACAAGCCGGATATCATGAACGCGCTGAACGAGGCCGCCCGATGAGCTTCTGGCCGAAGTCACGCACCGCCCGGCGGCGGCTGACCATCGTGCTTGCCATCGCGCCCGTGCTGGCGCTCGCGGCCGGCCTGACCCTGTGGGGTCTCTCGGACTCGATCTCGCTGTTCTACACGCCTGCCCAGGCCAAGGCCGCCCAGGTGGCGCCCGGACGGGCCGTCCAGCTCGGCGGGCTGGTGCTGCCTGGCAGCGTGGTCAAGCATCCGGACGGGCGGGTCGAGTTCGTTATCTCCGACAAGCAGGCGACCGCGCCGGTCAGTTATCGCGGCGACCTGCCGGACCTGTTCCGGGAGGGTCAGGGCATCGTCGCCGAAGGGGTGTTCGATGCGGCGGGCGTCTTCCGGGCGAAGCGGGTGCTGGCCAAGCACGACGAAAAATACATGCCGCGCGATGTCTCCAAGGCGCTCAAGGAACAGGGCGAATGGCGGGGAGAGGGCGCCGCGTCGTCCTATGACAAGCCATGACCGTTGAACTCGGCGCCTTTGCGCTGGTCCTCGCCCTGATCCTGTCGATCGCCCAGGTCGGCTTCGGATTTGCCGGAGCCCGACGCCCGATGCTGGCCGGGGCCGGTGAGGGGGCGAGCATTGGCGCGTTCGTCGCGATTGCGGCGGCCTTCGCGGCCCTTGTCGCGGCGTTCGTCGGATCGGACTTCTCGGTCGCCAACGTCACGGCCAATTCGCATACGGCCAAGCCGCTGCTCTACAAGATCGCCGGCGCCTGGGGCAGCCATGAAGGCTCCATGCTGCTGTGGTGCCTGATCCTGACCGGTTTCGGCGCCGCCGTGGCAGTCTGGGGGCGAGGCCTGCCCGCCAGCCTGAAGAGCCGGGTGCTCGGGGTGCAGGGCCTGCTGGGCATTCTGTTCCTCTCCTACACCGTGTTCGCCTCCAACCCGCTCGCGCGGCTGGCCAGCGCGCCGATCGAGGGCCGGTCGCTCAACCCGCTGCTGCAGGACCCTGCGCTGGCCTTCCACCCGCCGTTTCTCTACCTCGGCTATGTCGGGTTCTCGGTGGTGTTCTCCTTCGCCGCCGCCGCCCTGATCGAGGGGCGGGTCGACGCCGCCTGGGCGCGCTGGGTGCGACCCTGGACGCTGGCGGCCTGGAGCTTCCTGACCGTCGGCATCGCGCTGGGGTCCTACTGGGCCTACTACGAGCTCGGCTGGGGCGGCTGGTGGTTCTGGGACCCGGTCGAGAACGCCTCCTTCATGCCCTGGCTGATCGGCGCGGCGCTGCTGCACTCCGCCATCGTCACCGAAAAGCGCGGGGCGCTGTCCGGCTGGACCGTGTTCCTGGCGCTGTCGGCTTTCACCTTCTCGATGCTCGGCGCATTCCTGGTGCGCTCGGGCGTGCTGACCAGTGTGCACGCGTTCGCCGTAGACCCGACGCGGGGCGTGCTGCTGCTGGCGATCCTTGGCGTCTCGTCCGGGGCGGCCTTTGCGCTGTTCGCCTGGCGGGCCCCGGCCCTCGCTCCGGGGGGCGTGTTCGCGCCGGCAAGCCGCGAGAGCCTGATTGTGCTCAACAACATCCTGCTGACCGCGGCCACAGCTACGGTGCTGCTGGGCACGCTGTTCCCGTTGATCCGCGAGGCGATCGGCGGCGAGACCGTCTCGGTCGGGCCGC
Source organism: uncultured Caulobacterales bacterium (assembly GCA_903858185.1). Lineage (GTDB taxonomy): Bacteria > Pseudomonadota > Alphaproteobacteria > Caulobacterales > Caulobacteraceae > Caulobacter > Caulobacter lacus. The sequence continues at coordinate 36,067 of CAIOHT010000044.1, read as the reverse complement.
CCTACTTCAACCTGACCTTCGCCCCGCTGATGGCGCTGGCCATGCTGGCCCTACCGTTCGGGCCGCTGACCGCCTGGAAGAGGGGCGATCTGGTCGCCAGCGCGGACCGGCTGAAGCTGGCCGCCGCCATCGCGGTGCTGGCCGGAGCGATCGTCTTTGGCGTGATGAGCCCCCGAAAGGCGCTGGCCAGCGCCGGGGTCGCGCTGGGCGTCTGGCTGATCGTGGGCGTGGCTGCCGAGGTCGCCGAGCGGACGCGGGCGTTCAGGGCGCCGTGGCCTGAGGTCAGGCGGCGTCTGACCGGCCTGCCACGCGGCGCCTGGGGTATGACGCTGGCCCATGCCGGACTCGGGGTCTTCATTCTGGGGGCCTGTTTCGAGACCGCCTGGAAGGTGGAATCCGCGCAGGCCCTGTCTCCTGGCGGGCAGCTGCGCCTCGGCGCCTTCGAACTGACGCTGAACAGTGTCGGGACGTTCGACGGCCCGAACTATCTCGCCGAGCGCGGACAGATCACCGTCACGCGGGACGGGAAGACTGTCTGTACGCCGCAGCCCGAGCGCAGGTTCTTCCCCGTCGGCCAGAAGAGCACGTCCGAGGTCGCACTGTGCAACCTCGGCTTCAGCCAGATCTACGTCGTGCTGGGCGAACGGCGTGCGACGGCCAGGGGGCAGCCCGCCTGGCTCGTCCGGAGCTACTTCAATCCGTGGGTCCAGCTGATCTACCTTGGACCGCTGCTGATGGCGCTGGGCGGCCTTCTGTCGCTGTCTGACCGGCGGTTACGGTTTGCCGTGGGGCAGAAGGCATGACCGGGCGGCTGTTGCTGCTGCTGGCGGCGATCTTCAGTCTCGCCGCTGCGTCCGACCCGGCCGAGCGCCTGCCCGATCCCGCGCAGGAGGCGCGGGCCCGGGCGCTGTTCAGCCAGGTGCGCTGCATGGTCTGCCAGAACGAGTCGATCGACGACTCCGACGCCGAACTGGCCAGTGATCTGCGCAAGGTCGTGCGCGAGCAGGTGGCCGCCGGGCAGTCAGACACCCAGGTGAAGGCGTTCCTGACCGCCCGCTACGGCGAGTTCGTACTGCTGAAACCGCGGTTCAGTGCGGGCAATGCCGCGCTTTGGCTGGTTCCGTTCCTGGCGGTTCTGGCGGGTCTCGGGATGCTTGCGGCCCGCTGGCGGCGCCGTGAATCGACACAGGCGCTGACCGGAGACGAAGAAACGCGGCTGGCAGCCTTGCTGGACGACAAAGCGACGTGACACGATTGCGCCGTGATCGGGCCTCAGAAACGCAGGCCGGATGACGGAAAGATAACTTGAGCGCCCTCGGGCTCTTTGGCATCGATTTCAGCAAGTGACCCCGCATCACGCGGGACAGGAACGGAACACAGATGGTCGCCAGGAAGACCGGATTCATTGTTGGCGCCGTCGCAGGCGCGGGTGTCGCCGCCGCCGCGCTGGCCGGTGTCGGATTGCGCATGGCGCCGGCCCAGGCCGCCGAGCCCACACCCCTGATCCGCACGGCCAGTGCCGGGCCGGTGATGTTCGCCCCGCCGCCGGGTGCGCCGATGTCGTTCGCCGACATCTTCGAGAAGGTCTCGCCCGCCGTCGTGTCGATCGACGTGACGTCGCGGGTGAACGCCGGCGCGCTCCGGATGCCGAACTTCCCCTTCGGGCCGAACGGAAAGCCCGGCGAGGACCAGGACCCGCAGGAGGAACCCGGCGCAGGCCGGCCGCGCCAGCAGTCTTCCGGTTCGGGCTTCCTGATTTCCGCCGACGGCTACATAGTCACCAACAACCACGTCATCGAGGGCGCGGACGAAATCACCGTCACGCTCAAGGACGGTCGCGAGCTGAAGGCCAAACTGGTCGGACGTGACGAGAATACCGATCTCGCCGTGATCAAGGTCGAGGGCAACGGATTCACGTTCGTCACCTTCGAGAACGCCGGCAAGCCCCGCGTCGGCGACTGGGTTATCGCGGTCGGCAACCCCTTCGGCCTGGGCGGCACCGCCACGGCCGGGATCGTTTCCGCCTACGGCCGGAACCTGAATGACGACAGCAGCCAGTTCGTCGACTACGTGCAGATCGACGCGCCGATCAACCGCGGCAACTCCGGCGGCCCGACGTTCGACGTCTACGGCCGGGTGATCGGGGTCAACAGCGCGATCTTCTCGCCCACGGGCGGCTCGGTCGGTATCGGCTTCGCAATTCCCGCCGATGTCGCCGACAGCATCACCAAGCAGCTCATCAGCGGCGGCAAGGTCGTGCGCGGCTACATCGGGGCGCAGATCCAGAACTTCACGTCGGAAATGTCGCAGGCCATCGGCCTGGGCGACCTCAAGGCCGCCGTGGTCAAGGCCGTCACGCCCGGTGGGCCGGCGGCCAAGGCCGGGCTGATGGTCGACGATATCGTGCTGTCGGTGAACGGCGTGAAGGTCGAATCCTCGACCGCCCTGACCCGGGAAGTCGCGCGCGGCGCCGCCGGGTCGACCCTGCGGCTGGAAATCCTCCGCGACGGCCGGGCTCGCACGATCGACATCCGCTCCGGCGTCCGCCCGTCGAACGAGGAACTGGCCAGCACCCTGCGGCCGGACGCCGACGGCGCCGCGCCGGGCAAGTCGCCGTCGAACCCGGGCGTCACCCGCGTCCAGGTCCTGGGCATGGGTCTGGTCCCGCTCGATAGCGCGGCGCGCAAGCGCTACAACCTCGGCTCTGAGGTGCAGGGCGTGCTGATCGACAGCCTGAAGGCCGATTCCGACGCCGCAGAGCGCGGCATTGCCGTGGGCAATGTGATCACCTCGGTCAACCTGAAGGCCGTTCGCACGCCGGCCGACGTGGCCGCCGCCGTGGACGCCGCCAAAAAGGCCGGTCGCCCGACCATCCTGCTGTCAGTGCTGTTCCGCGGCCAGCTGGCCTCGGTGCCGGTGAAGGTCAACTAGAGACGCGACATCCTCTCCGGGGCGCTTGCGCTCCGGAGGGGGCTCGCCTTCACGACCCTGCGGCGCATTACACTATCGTATGTTGAGGTCGCCGCGCGGTACGCGGTAGGTTCCCCTACGTCGGCGGATTCTTCCCGCCGTAGCGCCGGGGCGAACCATGCGAATCCTGATCATTGAGGATGACATCGAGGCGGCCGAGGCGATGTCTCGCGGTCTTGGCGAGGCCGACTATCACTGCGTCCACGCCGCCGACGGCGCCGCAGGCCTGGCGGAAGCCCAGAAGGGCGGGTTCGACGTCATGATCGTCGACCGGATGATGCCGAAAATGAACGGGGTCGAGGTGGTGTCCACCCTGCGCCGGGAGGGCGACGCGACGCCCGTGCTGTTCCTGTCCGCCCTCGGCGAGGTCGGGGACCGGGTCGATGGCCTGAAGGCCGGCGCCGACGACTATCTGGTCAAGCCCTATGCCTTTTCCGAGCTGATCGCCCGGGTCGAGGCCCTGTCCCGCCGTCGCGAAACCGGCGCGGTTGCGACCACGCTGAAGGTCGGCGACCTGGAGATGAACCTCATCGCGCGCACCGTGCATCGCGGGGCGACCGAGATCGACCTGCAGCCGCGCGAGTTCCAGCTGCTGGAATTCATGATGCGACACGCCGGCCAGTCGGTAACCCGCACGATGCTGCTGGAGAAGGTCTGGGAATACCATTTCGACCCCCAGACCAACGTCATCGACGTGCACATCTCCCGCCTGCGCTCCAAGATCGACAAGGGCTTCGACCGCCAGATGCTGCAGACCGTCCGCGGCGCCGGCTACCGGCTCGACCCCTAGCGGGCTGATCCAGAGCCCATGCGTCTGCCCCGGATCTTCCGCACCACGCCCTTCCGGCTGACGCTGCTGTTCCTCGCCATGTTCGCCGCGGCGGCGGCGGCATTCCTCGCCTATGCCTACCTGGCCACGGCCGGGGAGGTGACGCGCCGCGCCGATGACGAGATCCGGCGCGAGATGAACTCGCTGGAGGCCATCTATCGACGGGGCGGGGTCGCGTCGCTGAACCAGGCGCTGATCGAGCGGGCCGTCGGCGAGCGGCCGTTCCTCTACCTGTTGCTCGACACGAAGGGCGAGCGGATCACCGGCTCGATCGAGAAATCCCCGATCGGGGAGACCGAGACGCCCGGCGAGACCTGGACCACCTTCCAGGTGACCGATACCGACATGGACGGCGGCGAGGTCAAGCGGCCGGCGCGCGGGATGCAGGAGCGGCTCGACGGCGGGGAGACCCTGTTTGTCGGAGCCGACGTCGGCGAGTCCGAGGGCTTCGTCACCGGCATCGTGCGGGCGTTGTGGGGCGCCGGGGCGCTGGTGATCCTGCTGGGACTGGCCGGCGGGGTGCTGGTCAGCCGCAACGTCAGCCGTCACATGGGCGGTCTCAACGAAACGATCGCCGCGGTGCGCGCGGGCGACCTGAAGGCGCGGGCGCGCGTGCGTGGCGCGCGTGACGAGTACGACGAACTGGCCGAGGGCCTGAACGAGATGCTCGACCGGCTCGAACGGTCGATGGGCGGGCTGCGGCACGCCGGCGACGCCATCGCCCATGACCTGCGCTCCCCGCTGACCCGACTGCGGGCGCGGATGGAGGCGGCGCTGATCGAGGTCGAGGCCGGCAAGGGCGACCCGAAACAGGCTCTGATCCAGGCCCTCGACGATGCCGACAATGTGCTGACCACCTTCAACGCCGTGCTGGCCATCGCCCGGCTGCAGGCCGCCGGCAGCGCGCCGGACCAGACCCTCTTCGACCCCGGTCAGCTGGCCGCCGACATGGCCGAGCTCTATGAGCCGCTGTGCGAGGACAAGGGCATCGACTTCAAGGCCGAGCTGATCCCGCAGCTGACCGTCAAGGCCGCGCGACCGATCCTCGCCCAGGCGCTGGCCAATGTGATCGACAACGCCATCAAGTACACGCCGCCCGGCGGGGCGGTGATGATGCGGGTTCGGCGCCGGTCGTCCGGCGAGATCGAATTCTCGATCACCGACAACGGTCCCGGCGTCCCGCTCGAAGACCGCGCCCGCGTGGTCCAGAGGTTTGTCCGGCTGGAAAACAGCCGCAGTGAGCCGGGCTCCGGTCTTGGCCTGTCGCTGGTCGCGGCCGTTGCCGAGGCGCACGGTGGACGACTTGAGCTGGATGAGGGACCCGGCGTGTACGACGGGTTTGGTCCGGGCCTGCGCGTCGCGCTGGTGCTGCCGAGGGTGGAATAGGTGGGCGGATTGCTTGACCGTCGGCGACTGATGCTGGGCGCCGGCGCGCTGGGCCTCTCCGGCTGCGCGACGCGCGGACCCGCTCTGGCGCCCGCACCGGGCCTCGTGGCCGCCACGGAAACGATCGCCCCGATCCGGGCGGATATGGAGCGTATCTCGCGGGTGACCGTCTGCCTGCGTCCCTTCCGCAAGGCCGGGCCGCGCATGGACGTCGAGACCGTCGGCGACAAGCGCGTCGTCCACAACTACGGCCACGGCGGCAGCGGCTGGTCGCTGTCCTGGGGGGCAGGCACGATCGCGGCTCGAAATGCACTGTCCGGCGGTGAAAGGGACATTGCCGTCCTCGGCGCCGGGGCGCTGGGGCTGACTACCGCCACGCTGTTGCAGCAGGCGGGGGCCAATGTGACCATCTACGCCAGGGAGCGGATGTTCGAGGCCCGCTCCGCGCGCGCCACCGGCACGTGGTCGCCGGACTCGCGCATCGCGGCGGAAGGCTCGACCTCGCCCGAGTTCGCCGCCCGCTGGGAGGAGATGACCCGCATCTCCTATCGCACGTTCCAGACCTGGCTCGGCCTGCCGGGCGATCCGGTGCAGTGGCAGGATCGCTATGTGCTGCTTGACGAGGATCGCGGGCCGGGCACCGAGCCGCCGAATGCCGATCCCTTCCGGTTCGCGACTTTCGGCGACCGCGTCCCGGACCTGCGCCACCGGTCCCGCGTGCTGGCGCCGGGCAGTCATCCGTTTCCGGTCGCAAGCGTCCGCCGCGGTTCGGCGATGCAGTTCAATATCGCCGCCTATGCCCGCCTGCTGACCAGCGAGTTCCTGATGGCCGGGGGCAGGATCGAGACCATGACGTTTCACACGCCGGCAGATCTGGCCGTGCTGAAGCAGAAGGTCGTGGTCAACTGCACCGGCTACGGCGCCCGGGCGCTGTGGAAGGACGAGACGGTCGTGCCGGTGCGTGGCCAGATCACCTGGCTTCTTCCGCAGCCAGAGGTGAACTACGGCCTGTTTTACAACGACGTCACGGTCGTCTCGCGCGATGATGGCCTCGTCGTGCAGTACGTCGGCGACGGCGAGATGTTCGGCTACAATGTGAACAACGAATCCGTGGACCCGGCCGAAACTGAGCTGGCGGTGAAGACCCTGGCCGATCTCTTTTCGAGGTTTCCCGCCGCCCGCCTGTGAGGGCTAAGGTGGCACCATGACTCGCCTCGCCGACCGCATATCTCCCTGTGGGCCCGTGATCGACGCGCGGGCGGCGGAGCGGACGCGCGAGCTGCTGGCCGACCGGATCGGCGGGGCGGCGTTCGAGGCGGCGTGGACGGCCATGGCGGCGGTGTTCGGCGCCTCGCCTTATCTTGCGGGACTTGCACGTCGGCGGTCGACGGCGCTGCGCGAGACACTGGAGCATGATCCCGACGAACGCCTGGCCGGCATCCTGGCGGCCACCCTGGCCGTGGCTGAAGAACCGGACGAGGACGTCGGGCGCAAGGCGCTGCGCGACCTGAAGGCCGACCTCCATTTGCTGACCGCCCTCGCGGACCTGGGCGGGGTCTGGGATCTCGATGCCGTGACCGGTGCGCTGGCCCGGTTCGCAGACGCCGCCCTGCACGCCGCCGTAGCCCTGACCGCACGGGCCGAGATCGAGCGGGGCCGGCTGGTCGCTGTCGCTCCCGGACCGGCGGGTCCGATCCCCGGCCTGATGATCATCGCCATGGGCAAGCACGGCGCCTTTGAGCTGAACTACTCCAGCGATATCGACATCAGCTTCTTCTACGAGCCGGAACGGCTGCCATTGGCCGAGGGCGTTGAAGCCGGCGATGTCGCGGTGCGGATCGCCCATGGCGTCGCCCGCACGCTGCAGGACCGGACCGCAGACGGCTATGTGTTCCGGGTGGACCTGCGGCTGCGACCGGACCCGTCCTCGACGCCGCCCGCCGTACCCGCGCCGGCAGCCTTCGCCTACTACGAGTCCGTCGGCCAGAACTGGGAGCGCGCCGCCTTCATCAAGGCCCGCGCGGCCGCCGGGGACATCCCCGCCGGCGAGGCGTTTCTGGCCGAGCTGAAGCCGTTCATCTGGCGCAAGAATCTCGACTTCGCCGCCATCGCCGACATCCATTCGATCAAGCGCCAGATCCATACCTACAAGGTTGACGACCGACTGACCGCCAAGGGCGCGGACCTGAAGCTGGGTCGGGGCGGAATTCGCGAGATCGAGTTCTACGTCCAGACCCAGCAGCTGATCCTGGGCGGGCGGCATCCGGACCTTCGATCGTTCCGCACGCTGGACGGACTGGCGGCGCTGGCCGCCGCCGGTCATGTGACGTCGGAGGCGGCGCAGGCGTTGTCGAAGGCCTATCGCGACCTGCGCGCGCTCGAGCACCGCGTGCAGATGCTGGCCGACGACCAGACCCACCGGCTGCCCGAGTCCGACGCCGACCGGAAGCGCGTGGCGGCCCTGTGGGGCATGGACAACCTGCGCAGCTTCGACGCCGCGGTCGGCCGCATCCTGAAGGGTGTCAACGCCATCTACGGCGAGCTGTTCAAGGGCGAGGAAGAGCTGTCCTCGCGGTTCGGCAGCCTGATCTTCACCGGTGTCGACGATGACCCCGCGACCCTGGCGACCCTGAAGCGCATGGGCTTTTCCAATCCGTCGCAGGTGTCGCAGACCATCCGCGGCTGGCATCACGGCCGGATCGCCGCCACGCGCACCGAGCGGGGCCGCGAGCTGTTCACCCGGCTGGCCCCGCGACTGCTGGACGCCGTTCAGGCCACCGGCGCGCCCGACGCGGCGTTCAACCGCTTTGCAGACTTCTTCGGCGGGCTGTCGTCCGGCGTGCAGGTGCAGTCGCTGTTCCTGGCCCAGCCTCGGCTGTTCGAGCTGGTCGTGCAGGTGATGGCCTATGCACCGCAGTTGGCCCAGACACTCGCCAGGCGGCCGGCGGCGCTCGACGCTCTGCTCGACAGCGCCTTCTTCCAGCCGTTTGAGGAGGGGCAGGGCGAAGAGGCCTTCCGCCAGGCGCTGGGCCGCGCCGAGGGTTTCGAGGAAGCGATGGACGCCGCGCGCAGGGTGCATCGCGAGCAGGCGTTCCGGGTCGGGGTGCAGGTCATGAGCGGCACGGCCAGCGCCGCCCAGGCCGGCGCCGCCTTCGCCGATCTGGCCGATCTGTGCATCCAGGGGCTGGCCGCAGCCGCACTGGTCGAGACCGTCCGGCAGGGCGGCGCCTTCGCGGGCGAAGTGGCGGTCGTGGCCCTGGGCAAGTGCGGCGGTCGCGAGATGACCGCCCGGTCCGATCTCGACCTGATGACGTTGTACCGGTCCGCAGACCCGGCCGGGATGTCCGCCGTGAAGGGCTGGAGTGCGGACGTCTTCTACGCCCGCTTCACCCAGCGACTGATTGCGGCGCTGTCGGCGCCGACCGGCGAGGGCGGCCTCTACGAGGTCGACATGCAACTGCGGCCGACCGGCAGCAAGGGACCTGTCGCGGTCAGTCTGAAGGCCTTCGAGACCTACTACGACCGTGAGGCCGAGACCTGGGAGATGCTGGCGCTGACGCGGGCGCGGATCGTCTGGTCCAGTTCGTCGGCCTTCGCCGTCGATGCGGCCGCTGCTGTCGAGACCGCCCTGCGCCGGCCGCGCGACCCGGGGCGCACGGCCTCCGACGTACGGGAGATGCGGACGCTTCTCGAAGCCGAGCGTCCGCCGTCGGGCTTCTGGGACCTGAAGCTGACGCCGGGCGGGCTGGTGGATATCGAGTTCGCGGCGCAGCACCTTCAACTCATCCACGCCCCAGACGGTGGTCCGCTGGATCAGAACACCGGAGCGGCGCTGGCGGCGCTCGAGGTCGCGGGACTGGGCGACGCCGCCGCGCTGGCCGATCTGGGCGAGGCCTGGCGGCTGCAGCAGGATCTGTCCCAGCTGCTGAAGCTGGCGCTGGAGGACAAGGCGGACCCCGACGAAGAGCCGAAGGGTCTGCAGGCCCTGCTGGCGCGGGCAGGCGGCGCGCGCAGTCTTTCCGACCTGCGCAAACGTCTCACGACCGTTCGCAACAAGGCGAGAACCGCATTCGAGCGACTGACTCGCGCGTGAGGCGACGGAACCCGGAACGGGGAGCGTTCAACCTGCGGGGCGCATCAAGGAGTACCAGACCCATGAAAATGATCACACTCGCCGCGGCTCTGCTGAGCGTCTCCGCTGGCGCAGCCCTGGCCCAGGGCGCGCCCGGCGCCCGGATGGACGTCAACGGGGACGGCAAGGTCACCCAGAGCGAATTCACCAACGCCCGGGTGACCATGATGATGCGTTCCGACGCCAACAAGGACGGCAAGCTGAGCAAGGCCGAGCTTGAGGCCGGCATGGCTGCAATGCGCAAGGGCGCCGGGGGCGGCGCCGGCAGGGGTGGCGGCATGGTGTTCGGCATGATGGACGCCAACAGGGACGGCTTCCTTACGCGGCCGGAAATCGAGAAGATGATCGGACGCCGCTTCCAGCGCATCGACGTCAATGGCGACGGCGCGCTGAGCACCAGTGAAATGGCGGCGATGCGTGCCGGCCAACCGGGTGGCGGGGGTGGCGGCGGTCGTTGATCTCCAGACTGGCCAGACGGCGGGCCGGGGGGCGCGCTGGCGGTGTGGAGCGAAGTTTGACGACGGGCGGAAGCGATCCGGACCAGGAACTGATCGCGCGCGTGGGGCGCGGGGATCCGGCGGCCATCCAGGCGCTGGTGGCCCGCAAGCTGCCGCGCATGCTTCAGCTCGCCCATCGCCTGTTGAACGATGCGGCGGAAGCGGAAGACGTGGCGCAGGAGGCCTTTCTGCGGGCCTGGAAGCAGGCGCCGACCTGGCAGCCCGGCGCCGCGCGCTTCGACACCTGGCTGCACCGTGTGGCGCTGAACCTCTGCTACGACCGGCTTCGGCGGCGTCGCGAGGTGGCGATGGCCGAGCCGCCGGAACAGGTCGACCCCGCGCCGGCGGCCGATCGTGGCCTGTTGGCGCGGGACACTGGCCTGCGGGTAACGGCCGCGCTGGCGGCGTTGCCGGACCGGCAGCGGGAGGCAGTGGTGCTTTGTCACTATCAGGAACTGACCAATATCGACGCCGCAGCCCTGATGGGCGTGACGGTGGATGCGCTGGAAAGCCTGCTGGCGCGGGGCCGTCGGGCCCTGCGCGCCGCGCTGGCCGACCTGAGGGAGTAGGATGATGAACCTCGACCGTTTCCAGACCCTGGCCGACGCCTTCGGCGGATCGATCACCCGCTGGCCCGTCGATGTGCAGGATGCAGCCTTCGCCTTTATGGCCGCCTCTCCGGATGCAGCGGCGCAGGCGCTCGCCCGGGCGCGGGATCTGGATGAGGACCTTGATGCGGCCGGGCGGCTCTCGCCTGGCGTGGCGCTTCGCCAACGGATCATCGACGCCGCGCCGAAGGCCCGCCGGCCGTTGCGCACGCCGTTCCAGCGCTGGCTGGCCAGCGCGGGTGTCGGAGCGGGGCTGGCTGCGGCCACGGCGGCTGGACTGATCGCCGGCGTCAACCTGTCAGCGGCCAGCGCCGGCGGGGACGCGGCGCTTCTGCTGGCGGCCTACAGCACGGATCTGCTCGACGGCGAAGGAGACGCGTCTTGACCCCGCGCCGCCTTATCATCGCGCTGCTGGCGTCGCTGGCGCTCAACCTGTTTCTGGTAGGGCTGGGTGTCGGCGCCTGGGCGCTGGGGCCGAGGCTGATGAAACCATCGCCGGTCGTGGTTCAGGGGCAGGGACGCGCGCCGCTACCCTTCTGGGCCAGCGCCCGCGCGCTGTCGCCGCAATATCGTCCGGCCTTCAATGCCGTGTTGCGCCGCGCCCTGGCGGGTTCGGTGGGCGATATCCGGGAGGCCCGGAAGATCAAGCGCAAGGCCTTCGACGCCATGGCGTCGGAAGACTTCGACGCCGGCCAGGTGGCCGCGGAGCTGGATCGTGCGCGATCCCTGGAGGTTGGCGCGCGCGCGCGGCTGGAGCGGGACATGGTCGCCTTCTCCGCCACCCTGCCGCCCGAGGAGCGCGCAAACCTCGCCGAAGCCATGCGGGGCGCGATGAGCCAGATGGTCAACCAGCGCTTCCAGAGACAGTGGGAAGGCCGGCCTGCACCCGCCCGGACGCCGACGGACGCGCAGCCGGCCGAATAGTACTCAGGCCGCGATCACGCCCTGCAGGCGGCGGATCGGCAGGACGAAGCTGACCGTGGTGCCTTCGCCGGGGGTGCTGTCCATTTCCAGCGCGCCCTCGTGGAGCTCGATCAGGGACTTGGTGAGTGCGAGACCCAGACCCGTGCCCTGGGTGGTCTTGCTGTGCTGGCTTTCGACCTGCTCGAACGGCTGGGCGAGGCGTGACAGGTCTTCCTTGCTGATGCCGATGCCGGTGTCGGAGACCGATACGCGCACGCGCTCGCCGAGCGTGTCCTGGCGCACCTCGGCGCGCACGGTTACGCGGCCGCCGCGCGGCGTGAACTTGATTGCGTTGCTGAGCAGGTTCAGCAGCACCTGCTTGACCGCGCGATAGTCGGCCTCGATCTCCGGCAGGAACGGGAAGTCGACGGTCAGGAACAGGCCGGCCGCCTCGGCGCGGTTGCGCACCAGCCGCACGGCGTCCTCGGTGACCTCTTCCAGATTCAGCGGCTCGAACTTGAGGTTCATCTTGCCGGCCTCGATCTTCGACATGTCGAGGATGTCGTTGATCAGGGCCAGAAGGTGCTGCCCGCTGTTGTGGATGTCGCCCGCATACTCCTTGTAGCGCGGGTCCCCGAGCGGGCCGTACATTTCCGCGATCATGATCTCGCTGAAGCCGTTGACCGCGTTGAGCGGCGTGCGGAGCTCATGGGACATATTGGCCAGGAATTCGCTCTTGGCCTTGTTCGCCGCCTCGGCGCGGACCTTCTCGTTCTCGTACTTGCGGGCCAGTTCGGCGAGCTGCTCCTGGCTTCGCTCGAGGCTGACGACAGCGTTCTGGAGCTGCTCCTCGTTGAGGCGGCGGGCCTCTTCCTGGGCCTTTACGGCGGAGATGTCGGTAGCGGTCATGACCAGCCCGCCCTCGGCCGTGCGACGCTCGGAGATCTGCACCCAGCGGCCGTCGTACAACTCGGCCTCGCGGATGCCGCGCACGCCTTCGGGACCGGCGATCTCCTGCTTGATCGCCAGCTGAACAAAGCGGTTGACGTGATCGCGGGCGGCGCCGGGCTTGAGCACCTTGGGCTCAAGGTTGAACACGCTGCGATAGTTGCGGTTGCACATCAGCAGCCTGCCGGCGCGGTCCCACAGGACGAAGGCTTCGGACACGCTTTCGATGGCGTCGCGCAGCCGGTTCTCCGCAGCCTGGGCGCGGGCCTGGGCGAGGCGTTCCTCGGTGACGTCGAGCGCCACGCCAATGATCCGGTGATAGCCGTCTGCGTCAGCCTGGCCGAGGCCCTGGCCACGCGCGTCGATCCAGATCGACTTGCCGCCCTGGCGGTCCGGCACGCGGAAGGACACGTCGAAGGCGCCGAAGCTGGCTGCGCTGGCGAGTGCCTGACGGACGCGCTCGCGGTGGTCCGGAGCGACCCGGTCCAGCACTTCCTGACCGCCGACCACGCCGCCGCCGCCCCAGCCGAAGATCACACCGGTGACGTCGGACATGAACACCTGGTCGTTGACCAGATCCCACTCCCAGATGCCGCAGCGCGCCGCCTCGACCGCCATCCGGAAGCGTTGCTCACTCTCGATAAAGGCGCGCTGGGCGGCCTCGGCCTTGCGGCTCTGGGAAAACAGCAGCAACGCTAGGGCGATGCCGATGCCCAGGGGCACCAGCAGGGCGACGATGCCGTCAATGCGGGCCTCGTTGGCCTGCATCACGCTGATCGGCGCGGCTGCCGCCATGGCGACGAGCAGCCCGCCGGCGACAGGACGGCTGGCGACGTCGACGATGCCGCCGTTCGGTTGCCGGCCACGCACCAGCAGGTCGGGCCGCAGATCGCTCAGGTCCAGGCCGAAGGCTTCGCGCACCGCGGAGGCCTGGGCGACGCCGCCCGATCCCGCGCCGGTCATCAGGCGCCCGTCCGCCGTGGCCACGGCGAAGGACCCTTCCCCGACCGCGCCGGCCGGCAGCTTCGCCCGATCCTCGGCCGCGAGGATGACCGCGCGGCCCGGGACGACACGGGCGACATAGAGTCGGCGCGGATCGCCCGCGGCCGTACCGACCCACAGGCTCCTGCTCGAGCTTTCCGCCTGGCGGGCGGCCCCCTTCCAGTCGGCGGCCTCCGCCCGGCCTGCGACCGCTGAAATTGTCTCTCCGCTGACCACCGCCGTGGCGGCGACCCCCGGTCCGGAGGCGCGTAGCGCGGCCTCGGCGGCGTCGATCGGGCGATCCTGTGCGCGGGTGAGCAGTTCAAAGCCGGCGGCCAGACCGCCGCTGCGCTGGGCGATGCGGGCCTCGAGTCGCGCGGCGAGAATCTGGGCCGCCGCGTCCGGACCGCCTGCACCGTCGTGCGACACCCAGCCCCGCTGCAGCCGCGTCACGCCGAAGGCCGTGTAGACGCCCAGCAGCACCACGGCGGCCAGGATCACGATGCGCACAAAGGCGCCGGACGGGGCACGGCTTTGCAACGCGGCGAAGGACGGCTCGCCGGCTACTGCTGCCTTGCGACGCTTACCCGCCAACCTCAGTCCCCAAACCCGAGTCAGTTACCCCGTGAAGGGAATCTTAGGGGCGCAGAGTCCCGTCGTCACGGACCAATGGCGATTTCTCCCCAGTCTGAGTCACATGGTCGCCTACAGTGGTGCGCCGGACTCACCTGTGCCCCTTCCAGGCTGGCGTTTCGAGCGCGAACGCCTAGAGAAGGTCTCCCGCCGCAAGGACTCCGCCCCGATGACTCCCCACAGCCTGTCCCTCCGGCACGCCTTGCTGGCCCTGGCGGTGATGGCGGTCTGGGGCTCCAACTTTGTCGTCATCCGGGTCGGGCTCGATCACCTGCCGCCGTTGCTGTTCGCGACCCTGCGGTTCAGCGTCGCGCTGTTTCCGGCCGTGCTGTTCCTGAAGAAGCCCGACGTGCCCTGGCGCAACCTGGCGGCCTATGGCGTGCTGATCGGCGCGGGGCAGTTCGGTATGCTCTTCCTGGCCATGAAGGGTCACATCTCGCCGGGCCTCGCCTCGCTGGTGGTGCAGACCCAGGCCTTCTTCACCATCGCCCTCGCCATGCGGATCAGCGGCGAGAAGGTCCGGACGTTCCAGTATGCGGCCCTCGCGCTCGCCGCCGCCGGGATCGGCGTGATCATCTGGCGGACGGACGGTTCCGCGACGCCGCTGGGCATCGGACTGGTGCTGCTGGCCGCACTCGGCTGGGCCGGCGGCAATCTGGTCGCCCGGCAGACGCCGAACGTGAACATGCTGGCCTACGTCGTCTGGGCGAGCCTGTTCTCGATCCCGCCGTTGCTGGCCTTCTCGCTGGCGTTCGAGGGTTGGCCGGCGATCCGCACCGGGCTGGTCAGGGCCGACGCGCTGACCTGGGCGGCCGTGGTGTGGCAGGCCGTCGGCAATACCATGTTCGGCTATGCCGTCTGGGGCTGGCTGCTTGCGCGCTATCCGGCGGCGACCATCGCGCCGATGTCCTTGCTGGTGCCCGTGTTCGGCATGGGGGCGTCAGCGCTGTTCCTGCACGAAGCGCTCCCGGCCTGGAAGCTGGCCGCGGCGGGCCTGGTCATGGCAGGGCTGGCGCTGAACACGTTCTGGCCGAGAGCGGGAGAAATCTACCGCAGGCGCCTGTCCCCGAACGGGCGCTGATTCCGGGGGACACGTACCTGAGGTACATGTCCTCTAGTCCAGCGCCTTGCTGGCGAGTTCGAACACGTTCTTCGACAGACCCTCGACCGCGACGATACGCTCCAGTTCCGCCTTCATCAGCGCGCCAAGCTCCGGCTTGTAGCGACGCCAGCCGCCGAGGGGCTCGACGAAGCGGGCGGCGGTCATCGGGTTGACGGCGTCCGTGGCGATGATCTGGTCTGCAAGGAAGCGATAGCCCGCACCGGACGGATCGTGGAACCGGGCCGGGTTGAAGCCGGCGAAAGTCCCGACCAGCGCGCGCAGACGGTTGGGGTTGCGGCGGTCGAAATCCGGATGGACCGTCAGGCCGAGCACGCGACCCAGCGCCTCGTCCGAGGACTCACGGGCCTGGATGGCGAACCATTTGTCCAGCACCAGCGGCTCGTCCTTCCAGCGGGCGTGGAAGGCCTCGAGCGCCTTCTCGCGGGCTTCGCCGCCCAGCGCCATCAGCGCCGCCAGACCACCGATCGCATCGGTCATGTTGGCGGCCGTGTCGAAATGGCGCGCGGCGATGTCGGCGTTTTCCGCGTGATGATCGACGGACAGCAGATCCAGCGCCGCATTGCGCAGAGCCCGGCGGCCTGCCGCCTCGGCATCCGGCGAGAAGGGACCGTTGTCGCTGAGTCCGGCATGCAGCCGCCGCAGGTCATCGCCCAGATGTACGGCCAGACGCGCCCGCAGGTGGTCGCGCGCGTCGTGGATGGCCTGTGGGTCGGCGGGTGTCATCGCCAGCGAGAGATCACCTTCGGTCGGCAGGGCCAGCAGCAACGCCTTGAACGCCGGGTCGGCCGCCTGGTCGCCGAGCGAGCGGCCCATGGCGTGGGCGAACCGTTCCTCCGCGACCTCGTCCGGGGCGCCCTTCGCCCGCTTGAGGATCAGGTCCTTTGCAAGGTCCTGGCCCGCTTCCCAGCGGTTGAACAGGTCCGTATCGGACGCGAGCAGGACGTAGCGGTCCTTCTCCGGTGAGTCTGTGGTCAGGTTTACCGGCGCCGAGAAGCCGCGAAGGGGCGAGATCACCGGACGCGCCGGAGCAGGCAGGGTGATCGTCTGTTCGTCCTGATCGAGGATAACCAGGCATTCCTCGCCCATCGGCCGGCCATCATCGTGCAGCAGGCCGATACGGACCGGGATCGGCACCGCGGACTTAATCGGCTGACCCGGCGTCGGGGCCGTGGACTGGCGCAGGGTGATGGCGACGGCGCCGGCGGCCTCGTCATAGTCCGAGGTCAGGTCCACGGCCGGTGTGCCTGCCTGCTCGTACCAGCGGAAGAAGTCGGTCAGGTCGCGGCCGGACACATCGGCGAAACACTGGATGAAGGCTTCTACCGTCGTGGCCTCGCCGTCGTGGCGGGTGAAGTAGAGGTCCATGCCCTGGCGGAACACATCCGCGCCGAGCAAAGTCTTCAGCATACGGATGACCTCGCTGCCCTTCTCGTAGATCGTCGCGGTGTAGAAGTTGTCGATCTTCAGATAGCTCGACGGCCGCACCGGATGGGCGAGGGGACCGGCATCCTCGGAGAACTGCCGGGCGCGCAGGGCTTTCACGTCCTTGATCCGCTGGACCGCCTCGCCGCGCATGTCGCCGCTGAAGGACTGGTCGCGGAAGACCGTCAGGCCCTCCTTCACGCACAGCTGGAACCAGTCCCGGCAGGTGATCCGGTCGCCGGTCCAGTTGTGGAAATACTCGTGGGCCACGACGCTCTCGATGCGCTCGTAGTCCATGTCCGTGGCTGTGGCGGAGTCCGCCAGCAGCAGGGCGGAGTTGAAGATGTTGAGGCCCTTGTTCTCCATCGCACCGAAGTTGAAGTCGCGGACGGCGACGATCATGAACAGGTCCAGGTCGTACTCGCGGCCGAAGGCCTCCTCGTCCCATTTCATCGAGCGCTTGAGGCTGTCCATCGCGTACTCGGCGCGGCCTGACATGCCGGGATCGACGAAGATGCGCAGATCGACCGTGCGGCCCGTCATGGTCACGAAGCTGTCGGCCAGCTCGTCCAGTTCGCCGGCCACCAGGGCGAACAGGTAGCAGGGCTTGGGGAACGGGTCGTTCCAGACGGCGTAGTGACGGCCGCCGGGCAGGTCGCCGCCTTCAACCCGGTTGCCGTTGGCCAGCAGGCGATGGAACGCCTTGTCCGCCTCCATCCGCACCGTGTAGCGGCTGAGCACGTCCGGACGATCGAGGAACCAGGTGATCCGCCGGAAACCCTCGGACTCGCACTGTGTGCAGAACCGCCCGCCGGACATGTAGAGGCCCATCAGCGCGGTGTTGGCCTGCGGGTCGATCTCGACTTCCGTTTCCACCGTAAACGCGGCCGGCAGGCCCAAGAGCGTCAGGGCCTCTGCCGTCGCCTCGTAGCGATGGGCGACGCCATCGACCGCGACAGAGATCGTCTTCAGCCCCTCGCCGTCGAGCACCAGCGGATCAGCGTGGTCGCCATTGCGACGGACCGTGAGGCGCGCCTTCACCCGCGTGGCCGACGGCTCCAGACTGAAGTCGAGGAACACCTCGTCGATCAGGTAGGCGGGCGGCCGGTACTCGGCCAGGCGGACGGGTTGGGGGGCTTCTGTGCGCATGGACGATATCTAGGCACAGCGGAAGGATGAGGCCAGTAGAGCTGTTCCGGATTCCCGCTCATCCTCGCAGGGGCTGTGCCGTCAGGTCAGGCCGCGCTGCTCTCCCGGCGCGATCCTTCTGAGGCCGCGGCGGGAATCTCCTGGACGTAGCGCTCGATGATCGCCGCGCGGCGGGCCAGTTCAGCGACAACCGGCGGGGCGTCTTCCGGCGACTCCGAGACCAGGGCGATCAGCTCGCGGGCGATCGCCTGCAGGCGCGGGGCGCTGGCGATCAGGCGGGCCTGGCGTTCCATCCTGTTCGGATCGCGGTCGTATTCCGCGCCGGGCGTGCGCCAGCCGCCCCAGTCGCCGGGATCGGTCACCACCACCGGATAGGTGCCGGGGAAGGGGTGGTGCGAGCAGTCGCCTTCCTGCTGCCACTTGTTCTTGGCGCGCATGAGCCGCCAGCCTTCGCCGGGCAGCTCGCCGTCTGCGTCCTCTACGCGGTCCTCGGGCCTGAGCTCATGGGCGTGGAACTCGCGACCAAGGCCGACGTCGTAGGTGACGCGCACCGGCTCGTCGAAGCCCTTGGCCCAGATCGGCACAATCCGGTCGATGGTCGCCCAGGCGCCGACGCTCTCGACCCACACCTTCTGGTTCTTCTGAAAAACGGCCTTCGCCATGCATCCACGCCATCATTCTGATTGGTCGTGCATAAGAACCTGAATTCATTGACGCGAGGTCAATCTTTCCCCACGCGGAAAGCCCGCTACATTGCCATCCCAACGAGACGCGCGAACCGACGCGTGGCGGGAGGCAGCTGTGAATTTCGACTATTCCGACGACCAGAAGTTCCTCAAGAACGAGGCGCGCAAGTTCCTGGAGGCCCGCTGCACCAGCGCCGCCGTCCGCAAGGTGCTGAACGATGACGACGTCTCGTTCGACGCCGACCTGTGGAAGGGCGTGGGCGAGCAGGGCTGGCTCGGCGCCGCGATCCCCGAGGAATTCGGCGGTCTGGGCCTGGGCCATGTCGAGCTCTGCGCCATCGCCGAGGAGATGGGCCGCGTCGTGGCGCCGATCCCGTTCGCCTCGACCGTCTATTTCCTGGCGGAGGCGGTGCTGCTGGCGGGCGACGATGCCCAGAAGGCAGACCTGCTGCCGAAGATCGCCGGCGGCGAGATCATCGGCTGCTTCGCCACCTCGGAAGGCCCGGGCGTGGTCAACGCCGGCAACCTGGTCTGCAAGGTCGAGGGCGGCAAGCTGACCGGCGTGAAGATCCCGGTGACCGACGGCGACATCGCCGACGTCGCCGTGGTGCTGGCCAACGAGGGCGGCAAGGCCGGCCTGTTCCTGGTCGATCTGAAGGGCGCGGGCGTCAGCCGCGAGACCCTCAAGAGCCTCGACCCGACCCGTGGCGTCGGCCGCCTGACCTTCAGCGGCGCGGCCGCGACCCGTCTGGGTGGCGCCGGCGAGGGCTTCGCGCTCATGGAACAGGTTTTCGACCGGGCGGCTGTGCTGCTCGCCTTCGAACAGACCGGCGGCGCCGACAAGTGCCTGGAGATGGCCAAGGACTACGCCATGGGTCGCTACGCCTTCGGCCGTGTGATCGCGGGCTACCAGGCGATCAAGCACAAGCTGGCCGACATGTACGTCAAGAACCAGGTCGCGCGCTCCAACGCCTACTACGGCGCCTGGGCCTTGAACACGAATGCGCCCGAGCTAGCTGTCGCAGCCTCGGCTGCGCGCATCGCCGCTTCCGAGGCCTACTGGTTCGGCAGCAAGGAGAACATCCAGACGCACGGCGGCATGGGGTTCACTTGGGAAGTCGACTGCCACCTCTACTACCGCCGCTCGCGGCAGCTCGGCCTTGTGGCCGGCGCCCCGAAGGTCTGGAAAGAACGGCTGGTCACCCAGCTTGAACGCAGGAACGCCGCGTAAGCGGGAGGGAAAGATCATGGATTTCAACGACAGTCCCGAAGAAGCCGCCTACCGCGAGACCGCTCGCGCCTGGCTGGAAAAGAACGCCGCCGAGCACAAGAACAACTCAAGCGCCAACGGCCGCCGGCCCAACAGCCCCGAGCACATGGCCCTGGCCAAGTCCTGGCAGGCCAAGAAGGCCGCCGCGGGCTACGCCTGCATCACCTGGCCCAAGGAATGGGGCGGCGGCGGCGGCACGCCGCTGCAGTCGGTGATCTTCGGCCAGGAAGAGGCCAAGGTCGGCGTGAACTACGGCTATTTCACCATCGGCCTGGGCATGTGCGTCCCGACCGTGATGGCCTTCGCCGACGGCGAGACCAAGACCCGTTTCGTCGGTCCGGCCATGCGCGGCGAGGAAATCTGGTGCCAGCTGTTCTCCGAACCGGCCGGCGGCTCCGACGTCGCCGCCACCCGCACCAAGGCCGTCCGTGACGGCGACGAGTGGGTGATCAACGGCCAGAAGGTCTGGACCACCGGCGCCCAGTATTGCGACTACGGCATCCTGCTGGTCCGTACCGACCCCGACGTGCCCAAGCACAAGGGCCTGACCATGTTCTGGATCGACATGCACGATCCGGCCGTGGAAGTGCGTCCGATCCACCAAGCGTCCGGCGGCAGCGAGTTCAACGAAGTCTACTTCACCGATCTGCGGGTGAAGGACAGCCAGCGTCTGGGCGAAGTCGGCGACGGCTGGAAGGTCGCGCTGGTCACCCTGATGAACGAGCGTCTGGCTGTCGGCGGGTCGTCCGGCCCGGACTACAAGCTGATCATGGACCTGGCCCGCCAGGTTACCGGCCCCGCCGGTGCGGCGATCAAGGACGGCGCCTTCCGCGAGAAGCTGGCCGACTGGTACGTGGCCGCTGAAGGCCTCAAGCTGACCCGCTTCCGCACCATGACCGCGCTGTCGCGCGGCCAGACGCCGGGACCGGAAAGCTCGATCGGCAAGATCATCGCCGCCAACCAGATGCAGGACATGTCCAACCAGGGCGTGGAGATGGAGGATCAGTACGGTATCCTCGTCGACCCGTCCGAGGCCCCGATGCAGGCGGCCTTCCAGCAGTCGCTGCTGTGGGCCCCCGGCCTGCGCATCGCCGGTGGTACGGATGAAATCCTGAAGAACATCATCGCCGAACGGGTGCTTGGCCTGCCGGGCGATGTCCGCGTCGACAAGGACGTGGCCTTCAAGGACATGCCGACCGGTCGCTGATCCGACCCGAGGCAGGCTACTGATCAGGAAGGGCGCGGCGAAAGCCGCGCCCTTTTTGCGTGGAGCTGAGGCCGGGGCCGGGCCATCCGCCCTGACCCCGGCCGGCCTTCAGGGGCGCTACTCGTTGACCCGCCGGCCTTCCTTCGCCGCCCGGACCAGCTGGACGAACTCCGCGCGGATGCCGAATTCGTCTTCACCGCGCGACCGCTGGGCGGTTTCCAGAATCTGGTCCCAGCCGTAGCCGGCATCGAGCCAGGGGTCGTTGCGCAGCTTCTGGCCGAAGGCCGCGACGCTGACGGCCCAGCGGGTCGCCTCCGGCGCCGTGGCGAGGTCGCGCGCGGTGTTCCCGGCCGGGATTGCCTGCTGCATCAGCTGCGAGGTGGCCGCGCCGGGCGCCTTCCAGCGAACCTTGAAGAAGGCCATTTCAGCGGACGGCGCCGCCTGGGGCCGCGCGGACTGGTAGCGCAGCGGGTCGGCGGATCCCGGTGCGCCGGCCGGGGTGATCTCGTAGAGCGCCGTCACCGACACGCCTGACCCGACCTCGCCGGCGTCGACCTGGTCGTTGTTGAAGTCCTCCCGCGCCAGCATCCGGGTTTCGTAGCCGATCAGCCGGTACTCGCTGACCTGTGCGGGATTGAACTCGATCTGGATCTTGACGTCGTCGGCGATCGGGAAGAGCGAGCCGGAGAAGTCATCCCGGAACAGTTTCCGCGCTTCCTCGAAGGTGTCGACATAGGCGGCGGTCCCGTTTCCGTTCTGGGCCAGGGCCTGCATCATCGTGTCGTTGTAGTTGCCGCGACCGAAGCCGTAGACCGACAGATAGACGCCCGTCTTGCGCTTGTCGGCGACGAAGTCCTTCAGCTTCGAGGGATCGGAAACGCCGACGTTGAAGTCTCCGTCCGTCAGCAGCACGACGCGGTTCACGGCCTTGGCATCGAAGTTCTGTCCGGCCAGGGCGTAGGCCAGGGCCAGGCCCTGACCGCCGGCGGTGGACCCGCCGGACTGCAGCGACTCGAGCGCGCAGCGGACCTTCAGCTTCGAGCGTCCGCCCGTCGGCGCCAGCACTGCGCCGGCCGATCCGGCGTAGGCGACGATCGACACCCGGTCCTGAGGCCGTAGCTGGTCGACCAGCAGGTCCATGGCCTTCTTCGCCAGTCCCAGCTTGTCCGGTGACTGCATCGAGCCGGAGGTGTCGATCAGGAACACCAGGTTCAGCGGCGGCTCCTCGCTGCGCGGCAGGTCATAGCCCTGCAGGCCGATGTGCAGGATCTGGCGGTCCTTCGACCAGGGCGAGGGGACAACCGCGACATAGGGCCTGAACGGCTCGGCCCGGCTGGTCGGCAGCGGGTAGTCGTAGTCGAAATAGTTGACCAGTTCCTCGACGCGGACGGCGTCGCGCGGCGGCAGGGTCCCGTCCTTCAGGAAGCGCCTGACGTTGGCATAGGCGGCGGTATCGACATCGATCGCGAAGGTCGAGACGGGCTCATCGGCAACCCGCCTGATCGGGTTGGAGGCGCCGCCGGGGTAGCGCTCGGTGTCCGGCGCGGCCTCTGCGGCCATGCCGGTAACAATGCCGGGCGCGATCACGCCCGGCGCGACGCGTTTCGCCGTGACGCCGATGTCCGCCATCGGCGCAGGCGGCGCCATCAGAGGCGGCGGGGGAGGCGGCGGTGGCGGTGGCGGTGGCGGCATCGGAGCGGCCATTCCAACCATGGGGGGGGGGGCGAACATGCGGCTGCCCATCGCTCGCTCGCCTTCGCGTGGGGCCGTGAATCCGAGGGCGGCGCAGGCCGCCGGCGTCGGCTGGCCATCGACCGGACCTTTGGCCGCCGCGATCTGGAAGGGTGGAGCCGAGGCCGCCAGAACGGCCGCAAGGGCCACGGTTGTCGTCAGACTCCTGGCCGTCTTCGATAGGCGCATGTGATTCCCCTGACTTGTCGTCCCACAGCCCATGGTCGCGCGCCTCATGCGGCCAAACCGGGGCGGAATGCGTCCGCAAAATGGGCATGTGTCGGATCGACGACGCCCGAACTTCGCCTGTTGCGCGAACGGGGTTCACTATGATGCCCGTGACAGGGATTGATACACCCCCCGGACGGTGGGCGAGCTTGACTCGGGCGGTAGCCCGGCGAAGAGTCACGCTGCCGAATGGTTAACGGTCGGGCTGGGGGGCTATTCAGTATGCATGAGACCAGCGAAGCCCAAGGCCGCCCGTTCGGGGCTGCGCAAGGCCCGCTGATCCGCGGCGCTTCGATCGTGGCCCTTATTGCCGCGGTCGTGATTCCCCTGGTCGGCTGCGACAGCGGCCCGGAGAGCTTCTTCGGCAAGCCGGGCGACACAGCCTGTCCGCGTCCGCAGGTCCCGACGGGTGTCGCCCCGCAGTTCAACACCCAGCAGCTCGAAATCCGCACGCTGCGCCGTCGCGGGTTCACCGGCGACTTCTTCTCGCAGCTCGAGCTGGCCCGCCGCTACGAGGGCCTGCGCGCGGCGGACAAGAACCTCGAGGACCCCGTCGAGGCGGCCGTCTGGTATTCGATCGCCCTGTCGAACGGTGAGGGCTATTCGCCGATTTCGGCCATCGGGCGCCGTTCGCCGCAGGGCGAGCAGAAGACCGTCGCCCGTTATGACGATTGCCGCGCCGTCGAGCGTAACATCGCCTACCGCTCCCTCGACCGGCTGCTGTCGCAGATGTCGTCCGAAGAGCAGGAGAAGGTCCGCAGTCGCGTGATCTACATCCTCGCGTCCGAAGGTGCGCCCGGCTACCGCACCCTGGCGCGGATGCACGACAACTTCTTCGGTCCGTTCGGAGAGCCTTCGGACAACCGCCAGGCTGCCGAGGCCCGGGGCAAGCCCTACAAGCCGGGCACCCCGCAGGTGCTGAACCTCTTCCCGCGCAACGACGTCGACGCCTATCTGTACAACTACCTCGCCGTCCAGACCGGCGATGTCGGCGCCTATGTGATGCTCAAGGACTTCGAACGGTCGTCGCCCGCGCGCGCGGCCGCGGGACAGTTCGTCGAGGCCAAGGCCAAGCGCTGGATCCCGCCCTACGAGTTCTATCCGCCAGAATCGCCGTCTTCGGGCGTGCCGCATTCGGACGAAAGCGACCAGGTCGGCGACGCCCAGCAGGTGGCGCTGAGCCGCGTCCGCGAGCTGCCCTTCATCCATATCGGCGAGGCGCTGGCCTATCTGCGGTCGACGCCGCGTGTCGTGACCAATGAGGACGCCCTGTACCCGCAGGAAATCCAGGACTTCCAGGCCCGCGTCGCCCGGCCGCAGACCGGCGTGCTGACGCCGATCGAGAGGGTCCGCATCATCCAGTACGCCGCCGTCAACGGCTCGTCCAAGGCGCAGCTGGTGCTCGCGGTGATGTATGCCGAGGGCGTGGGTGTGCCGCGCGACTACGCCCGCTCGTTTCACTGGTTTGCCGAGGCTGACCGCCAGGGCTCGGGCGAGGCCAAGTACGCCATGTCCACCTACTTCTCGCTCGGCGTCGCCGGTGTGGCCGACCAGGACAAGGCCAAGGCGGTCGTCTATCAGATCGACTCCGCGCTTTCGGGCTTCAAGCCGTCCGTGGGACGCCTCCAGCAGGTGCTGGCCCAGGTGTCCCGCGCGCCGCGACCCTCGCCCCGCGACAGGGACTACGTACGATGAAGACGCTTACCCGCCTCCTCACGGCCGCGAGCGCGGCCATGATCGTGCTCGGCGCGGCCGGCGCCGCGCAGGCCTTCCCCGACGCCGCCGCCGGGATCGATGCACAGATCCGTCCGAACTTCGGAGGGCTGATCACGCCGCCGCTGCGTCCGCGCTGGCGCCCCGACCGCTACAAGCCCCGCCACTACCGCCCGCGTCAGGGCGGCGGCTACTATTCGGGACCGCGCTACGAAACCAGCATTACGGTCGACTGCAACGCGCCGCCGCCTTCGTCCTACGGGCCTGGCTCGGGATCAGGCTCGGGCTATGGCGCGTCCGGTGGTCAGTATGACGACCAGGGCGGCGGCCAGTACAGCAGCAGTGGCCCGCTGAACGACGCGCTGCAGCGTCTGGCCGACGGCGGAACGCTCTATGTGCGCGGCACCTGCCGCGAGACCCTGTGGATCGAGCATCCGGTCGCCATCGTCGGCGCTGCGGCCTCGATCTTCGACGACTCTCCCGCGCAACGGGCGACCATCATTCCCGCCGAAGGTTCCTCCTGCGTGAAGGTTGCGCCGGGTGTGAACGGCGTCGAACTGCGTGACCTGATCCTTCAGACCGAAAAGGGCGGCCGCGCGCCCTGCGTCGAAACCTGGGACTCCAAGGTGGCGCTGGTGCGGACGACCGTCCGCTACTGGGGCGACACGGCGGCGGTGTTCGCCTCGGGTGGCGAACTGCGCCTGATCGAGAGCTTCATCGACGCCCGCACCTGGGACGCTGCGGTGGTCAGCGACGGCGCGATTCTCAAGATCAGCCGCACCCGGGTGCTGGCCGAAGAAGCCGGTATCGACGTCACTCCGGGCGCCGGCGACAGCATCATCGAGCAGAGCGGCATCATGGGTCGCGACGCGGCCCTGCCGGCCGGCAACGGCATCATGGTGCGCGGACAGCGCAGCGGGTCCGGCGCGCTGAAGGTCGACAACGCCGTGGTCTGCGGCTGGCGCAATGGTCTGCATCTGGACCGCGGCGCGATCGTCGAGGTCAACCGCAGCCGCTTCTGCCGCACGACCGTGGGCGTGGTCACCGACGGTGACCTGACCCTGACGGAATCGGCGATCGGGGCGCGGGAAGTCGGCCTCTACGCCTCGACCGGCAAGGCGACGGTCAAGCGCAACCGGTTCTATGGCTGGAACAGCCGTCCGCTGTGGATCGAACAGGGCGTGGTCATCGATATCGAGCCCAACTACGCCTACTTCAACGACGACTGCTGGAAGCGTGGCTGGGAGCCAGGCGTCTATTGCCAGCGCAGCAGCGGCCTGCCGCCGTCCCTGCGCGACGAGAGCGGCTTCACCAACCCCTACCGCGACTGGTGGGAAGCGGACGGCTACGAGCGCGCCTACCAGCGTGACGGCCCGCCCGCGGCACAGCCCTATCCGCAGCGTCCCGCGCCGCCGGCGAAGCCCCGGTGGGGTCGCCGCTCGGGGTCGTAGCGGCCAGTCGCGACCTTCAGTTGACGGACAGAGCCGGCGGGCGGCGCATCTGCGTCGCCTGCTCATAGGCGAAGCCGTAGGCCAGCAGGCGGGCCTCGCTCCACTTCGGGCCGACGAAGCTCAGACCGACCGGCAGACCCCCGACCTGGCCCATCGGCACCGTCAGGTGTGGATAGCCCGCCACGGCCGCCGCGTTGCCCGCCCCGCCGCCGACGTACCGGTCCTTGAGCACCGGATCGATCAGCCAGGACGGACCCAGCGTCGGCCCGACAAGCACCGCCACGTCATGTTTGGCCAGCAGGGCGTCGATGCCCTCGCGACCTGCCATGCGGCGGGCGTCGTCCCGCGCCTTCAGGTAGGCCGGGTCGGCGAGGCCGGTGGTCTTTTCGGCCATCTCGAACAACTCCTGGCCGAACAGGGACATCTCGCGGTCCGCGTTGGCGGTGTTGAAGGCGATGACGTCGGCGAGACTGCGCACCTTGACCTTCGTCGGGTCGGTTGAAGCCAGATACGCGTTCATCCCGACCTTCAGTTCGGTCAGCAGGACGACCAGCTCGTTCGCGCCGATCTCGCGCCGGTTGGGGAAGTCGGGGACATCGACGAGGATCGCGCCCTGCGCCTTCAGCGCCGCCAGCGCCTGTTCGAACACGACATCGGTCTCGCGGTGGAAGCCGGCCGCGTAGCGCATAACCCCGACCCGGACACCCTTCAGCGCATCGCGACGCAGGCCTGCGGCATAGTCGCCCTTCCGCGCGTCGGCCTCCGCCGTGGCGGGGTCCTTCGGATCGCTGCCCGCCATCACTGTCAGCATATCGGCCGCATCACGCACGGTGCGGGTCATCGGCCCCGCCGTGTCCTGGCTGTCGCTGATCGGCACGATGAAGCTGCGCGAAACCAGCCCGACGGTCGGCTTCAGCCCCACCAGCCCGTTGATCGCCGCCGGACAGGTGATCGAGCCGTCGGTTTCCGTGCCGACCGCCGCCGCCGCCAGTCCCGCCGCAACCGCCGCGCCGCTACCGGCCGAAGAGCCGCAGGTGCTGCGGGCCGGGTCATAGGGATTGCGCGCCTGGCCGCCGACGGCGCTCCAGCCGGACAGCGAGCCGTTCGAACGGATATTGGCCCATTCCGACAGGTTGGCCTTGCCCAGCACCACCACGCCGGCCGCCCGCAGCCGCGCCACCACCGGCGCGTCCCGCCCCGTGACATTCTCCGCCAGCGCCAGCGATCCGGCGGTGGTCGCCATCGGATCCAGCGTCTCGATGTTGTCCTTGATCAGGATCGCCATGCCGAACAGGGGACCGGCGGCGGCGCCCTTTCGCCTGGCCAGGTCGGCGGCATTGGCTTGGGACAGGGCGTTGGGATTGAGCGCGATGATCGATCGGAGCTGCGGATCGATCGACTTGCCGCGCACGATGTAGGCGCTGACCAGACTCTCGGCGCTGGCCCTGCCGTTCGTGATGTCGGCCTGCAACTCGACCATCGACCGGTTCGCCACCGACGGCAGTGGCGGCGGCATCGCCCCGGCGGGCGCGGCGAGCGTGACGGCGAAGAGAACGGGAAGGAGAGGGCGCATGGAGGCTCCTGAAGCAGCTGGCGATGGTTCCGCGCCCCGTCCCCGTTGGCAACCCTTGCCGCTTCGCGATGCAGCTGAATCGAAAAGGGGCCGGGCGTCGCCGCCCGGCCCCTCCCGTGTCGAGATCCGCGCAGGCGGGTCTAGAAGGCCTTCTTGACGCTCACAAAGAACTGTCGCGGCGCGCCAGGCAGGATGGTCTGGGCGGTTCCGGTCGGATCAGCCTTGGCGAAGCCGCCCGAACCGATCGTCGAGATGTAGTCCTCGTCCATCAGGTTGGTGATGTTGGCCTGCACTTCGAGCCCTTCGAGCATGGGGCTGCCCTCGAAGCGATAGCCGAACGAGAGATCGGCCACCGTGCTGGCGTCGACCTTTCCGCCGCTGTTCTCGTAGGTGTAGTAGCGCTCGCCCGTATAGGACACGCCCAGCCGGCTGTAGAAGCCGCCCTGGTCATAGGCGAACTCGACCTTGAACAGGTTCTTGGGCGTATTCACCACGGTCTTGCCGGCCGTGGCCATTTCCACCACACCGAGCGAGGACACGACGTCGTCCTGGTACTGGGAGTCGTTGTAGCTGTAGGACGCGTAGACGGAGAAGGCGTCCGTAAGCTGCAGGTCGCCGGCGATTTCGACACCGACGGTCTCGACCGAGCCGACGTTGGACAGAACCGGCGGGAGGCCAAGGATCGGCGCCGCGGTGCTGGCCGCCAGAAGGCGGTTGTCGAAGGTCACGTGATAGACGGCCACCACGCCCTTGAAGCGGTCGCCACGGAAGCGAAGGCCGCCCTCGATCGTCTTCGACGACTCCGGATCCAGGTTCTGGGCCACATAGTTGACCACCGACTGACGCTGGGACGCGAACGGACCGGCGGTCGCGGCGGAGACGAACGCCCCGACGTTCTCGGTGTAGCCGGCGAACAGCTGCAGGTCGGGGTTGATCTCGTAGACGAGACCGACCTGCGGCAGGAAGCTGTCCTCGGACGTCAGCTTGCCGGCCATGGTGCGGGTCGGGTCAGCCACCGTGACGGTGTCGACTTCGTTTTCGACGGAGAGAGACTTGAAGCCGAAGTTGATCTTCAGGGCGTCGGTGATCGTCCAGACGTCCTGGAGGTAGACCACCACGGTGTCGGTCTTGAAGGTATAGGCCCACTGGGTGAAGAAGGGGTTGGACTGGAAGCCCAGCGGGTCGCGGATCGGGGCCGCCGCGGTTTCGGCGTAGTAGCGACGCGCCTGGTTGAAGTCGTTGGCTTCGGTCCAGACGCCGCCGCTGATTAGGTGAGCACCGAACTCCGCGCTCAGGCCCAGGATCATGCCGGACCGGTCGATGTCGTATTCGGTCGTGCGGATCGACAGCGGCGCGGCGGTGGAACCCGGGGCGCCCCAGGTCGGGCTCGGGACATACGGGGTCCACCAGAGGCCCTGGCCGTTGTCCGTGTGACGATAGGCCGTGGCGTTGAAGGCGATGGTGTCGCTCACCGGCACATCGAGCGTGACGCCGTAGAGGTCGTCATCCCGCACGCCGGCGCCGGCGTAATAGGCGTCGTCAATGGTGGCGAACGGCGCGGGCAGGGGGTTGCCGGTGTTGTAGGCCTGTGCGGCCGCGACGGCGAGCGCCCAGTTGGGCTGGGTGTTGTCCCAGTCGCGACCCAGGCGCCCGATCATCTCGAACGACATGTCCTGGTAGTCCTGCTCGCGGCGTTCCGAGCGGCTGTAGAAGCCCGTCAGGCTGGCCGATCCGATCGGGAGCACTGCCTTGAGGTCGTACTGGCGCTGGCGTTGTTCGCCGCCGCCCTTCCACTTGTCGGACACCTGGTCGGCGACCGAGACATAGGCGCGCAGACCGCCCAGAGCGTCCACCGCGCCGCTGTCCAGACGCAGGAACGCCCGGTGCATGTTGCTGGAGCCGACGGTCAGATTGGCCTGGCCGCCGAAGGTCTCCGACGGATCGCGCGAGAAGAACTGCAGCGTGCCGCCGAGGTTGGAGGTCGAGGCGGCGGACAGGGCGCCCGCGCCCTGTGACAGCTCTACGGTGTCGACGTTCTCGGTCGCGATGGCGCGGCTGATGTGCAGGCCATTGTAGTTGCCATAGCTCATGTCGCCCAGCGGCACGCCGTCCAGCGTGAAGCCCAGCTGGTTCTGGTTGAAGCCGCGGATGCTGATCCGGGTCGACCATTCATAGGCCCCGAACGGGTCGGAGGACTGGAAGGTCACGCCCGGCAGCATGTCGACGACCTTCAGCGGGCTGACACCCGCGACCGCGTTGGCCAGCTGTTCGTCGCTGACCGTCTGGACCTGACGGCTCTGGCCTTCGCCGTAGATGACGACGGCTTCGACTTCAGTGGTCTCGGCTTCGGCCGCGAAGGCCATCGGCGCGAACGCCATGCTCAACGCGGACAGGCCCGCGCCGACAAAAAGATGATGTTTCATGTCTATCCCCATTACTTGCGACGCCGCGGGGAAGCGCGACGTCGGCCACAGGGCGCTAGCGCGCCAAGGCGACGGCCAGACGATGGTCGGGCGACGGTCCGCTGACGAACCGGTGACATCTCCAAGTTGACGCTCGCCTGTGACGCGAACCGGCTGCGCGAAGGCGGCGTTGCCATCGCCGTCTCCGGTCGCTACATCCCCGCCGACCCCCATTCCGATCAGACGAGAGCGAGCGACCCCTATGGCCGCGCAGTACATTTTCCAGATGCAGGGCCTGACCAAGGCCTACCCCGGCGGCAAGAAGGTGTTCGAGAACATCTGGCTGTCGTTCTACCCGGACGCCAAGATCGGCGTCGTCGGGGTCAACGGCTCGGGCAAGTCGACCCTGCTGAAGATCATGGCCGGGCTGGACAAGGAGTTCAGCGGCGAGGCCAAGGCCGCAGACGGCGTGAAGATGGGTTACCTCGAGCAGGAGCCGCATCTGGATGACAGCAAGACCGTCTGGGAAAACGTCATCTCCTGGTGCGAGGAAAAGAAGATCGTCGACCGGTTCAACGCCGTGGCGATGGAGCTGGGCGAGAACTACACCGACGAGCTGATGGAGGAGATGACCGCCCTCCAGGAGAAGATCGACGCCGGCGACCTGTGGGACATCGACAGCAAGGTCGAGATGGCCATGGACGCCCTGCGCTGTCCGCCCAACGACAGCGGCGTGACCAAGCTGTCGGGCGGTGAAAAGCGCCGTGTGGCCCTGGCCCGGTTGCTGCTTTCCAAGCCCGACATGCTGCTGCTCGACGAACCGACCAACCACCTGGACGCCGAGTCCGTGGCCTGGCTGCAGCACCACCTGGAAGCCTTCCCCGGCTGCGTCATCCTCGTGACCCACGACCGCTACTTCCTCAACCAGGTGACCAGCTGGACCCTTGAGCTCGATCGCGGCAAGGGCGTGCCCTACGAGGGCAACTACTCCGGCTGGCTGGAGCAGAAGCAGAAGCGCGTCGTCCAGGAGCAGTCCGAGTCGGAATCGCGCCAGCGCGCCCTGACCAAGGAACTGGAGTGGGTCCGCTCCAACGCCAAGGCCCGCCAGACCAAGTCCAAGGCCCGCCTGGCCGCCTATGAGCGGATGGTCTCGGAGCAGGAGAACGCCCGCGGCGCCCAGACCCACGCGGTCATCCAGATCCCGCCCGGCCCGCGTCTCGGCAACGTCGTGCTCGAGGTCACCGACCTGGAGAAGGAATACGGCGACAAGGTCCTGTTCAAGGGCCTGACCTTCAAGCTGCCGCCCAACGGCATCGTCGGCGTGATCGGCCCCAACGGCGCCGGCAAGTCGACCCTGTTCAAGCTGATCACCGGGCAGGAAACGCCCGATCGCGGCTCCGTGCGCCTCGGCGAGACGGTCAAGCTGGCCTATGTCGACCAGAGCCGCGACGACCTGGTGCCGACCGAAACGGTCTGGCAGGCGGTCAGTGGCGGCACCGACGTGATGATGGTCGGCAAGCGCGAGATCAACACCCGCGCCTACGTCGGCAGCTTCAACTTCAAGGGCGGCGACCAGCAGAAGAAGGTCGGCCAGCTGTCGGGCGGTGAGCGCAACCGCGTCCACCTGGCCAAGACCCTGGCCACCGGCGGCAACGTCATCCTGCTCGACGAACCGACCAACGACCTGGACATCGAGACGCTGCAGAACCTCGAGGAGGCGCTGGAAGAGTTCGCCGGCTGCGCCGTGGTCATCAGCCACGACCGCTGGTTCCTCGACCGCCTCTGCACCCACATCCTCGCCTTCGAGGGCGACAGCCATGTCGAGTGGTTCGAGGGCAACTTCGAGATGTACGAGGAAGACAAGAAGCGCCGCCTCGGCGCCGACAGCCTGATCCCGCACCGGATCAAGTTCCAGAAGTTCACGCGCTGACGCGGGGCGGGCGGGGGGCAAGGCCGGCCGGGGCCGGTGAGACGTTGCTGCCCGCACCCCTGTTCGCGCGAACAAATCGCCTTGCGCAAGGCGCCGGGCCAGCCCGTGTACGAAACGGGCGGATAGACCCTGATTATTGCACTATCGGACGCCCGGCGGAGCGTGGTTCTGTGGACATCCGTACGGGTCAGGCGGCGACGACCCGTTCCGCTGACCCAGCTCCGGCCGTTTTGACCCCATCCAATGTCCGCCCCCGGTCCGGCGGAGTGGGGGCGACACGTGCAGCATTTCCTTTCCCGATCGGCCACGGCCGTGGCTGAAGCCGGCAGCGCCGGCCGTGACCCCGTCCCGGCGCCGGGCCTGCCGCCCGTTTCTGCGCCGCCCCCGGCCGCCCCGATTGACCCCAAGGCCGGCGGCGACCAGCCGCAGGGCTTCGCCGGCACAGGCGGGCCGAGCGTGGGGTTCACGCCGGTGGTGGTGGCCGCCGGCGGGGAGATCCTCGTCAATACGACGACGGCAAACGACCAGAGCTGGCCCCAGCTCACCGCCCTGTCGAACGGCGGGTTCGTGGTCACCTGGACGGACGAAAGTATGAGCGGCGGCGACACCAGCGGCACTGCCGTCCGGGCGTAGGTGTTCACCGCCGCCGGGGCCATGGTCGGGACCGAGATTCTCGTCAATACCACCACGAGCAGTAACCAAGACCTCCCCCAGATCACCGCCCTGTCGAACGGCGGGTTCGTGGTCACCTGGGGGGACTACAGCCTGACCGCTCCTGACACGTCCGACCCCGCCGTCCGGGCGCAGGTGTTCACCGCCGCCGGGGCGATGGTCGGAACCGAGATCCTCGTCAATACCGCCACCGCCGGCTACCAGGGCGGTCCCCAGATCACCGCCCTGTCTAACGGCGGGTTCGTGGTGACCTGGCAGGACTACAGCGCGACCGCTCCTGACACGTCCGCCGCCGCCGTCCGGGCGCAGGTGTTCACCGCCGCCGGGGCCATGGTCGGGAGCGAGATCCTCGTCAACACAGTCACGGACGGTTTCCAGTTCTCTCCCCAGGTCACCGCCCTGTCGAACGGCGGGTTCGTGGTCACCTGGGAGGACGCCAGCGGAACTGCGCCCGATACGGACGGTACCGCCGTCCGGGCGCAGGTGTTCAACGTCGGCCCCTCGGCCGTCGAACAGGTGGCGCTGAACCTGAAGAACACCGGCTTCACCGTCACCGACCCCGATGCCGGCGACGTGCTGACCGTGACCCTGTCGACGACCTATGGCCTGCTGACCGTCACCGCCGGCACGAGCGGCGCGAGCGTCTCCGGCTCGGGCACGGCGACCGTGACCCTTACCGGCACGGCCGCCCAGATCGCCGCCCTGCTCAACACCGACGGAACCAGCACGGTCAGCTTCATGGCCGACACCGATACGCCGCCGACCTCGGCGACCATCACACTGGCGGCCAATGACGGCGCCGGCGGCACGGCCTCGACGTCGCTCATTCTGCCGATCGAAGGGACAGCTGAAATCTCCACCACGCCCTCCGCTGGCGACGACACCCTGACCGGCACCGGCGGCAATGACACCATCAGCGCCCAGTCCGGCGCCGATACGGTCAACGCCGGGGATGGAAATGACTTCATCGATGGCGGCGAGGGCGATGACATCATCAACGCCGGCGAGGGTGACGACTACCTCCGGGGCGGTCTGGGCGGCGATGCGATGTCGGGTGGCGCAGGCAACGACACCTATGTCGTCGACGACGCCGGCGACACCACCGACGAGACCGGCGGCGACGGCGACAGCAAGGCCGACCTGATCGTCGAGATCAACGGCAACGTCACCGGCACGACGGGCAACCTCTACACCGGCGGCGGCGACGTGAACGGCGGCTGGGTGCTGTAGGGGCCGGTCGCCGGTCGGGCAGCCGGCGCGGGCGGACATACGCCGATCTGGCGCAGCGACTGGAGCAGTTGCACGCACCGCTGCGACACGATCAGGCCGGTGCCGAGCACGTTGGGGTGCTGCTGGCGCTCCATGGTCAGCAGGTAGCCGGCGCTCACCCGCGTCACCCAGCCGAGTTCCCGATAATGCCGGAAGCGGCGGCGAACGGTCTCGTGCAACAGACCGAGCGCCGAGGCCACGTCCGTGATGGTCGCCGGCTTGCGCACGGTGTCAGGGGGCGGGGTCCCCGCGCCGGAATACTGCCAGGCCAGCGCCGGGTGCCGGTGCTTCAACCGTAACCTCGTGGAAATTCTTCGCGGCGCAGGTTTCTTGCCGAAGTGAGGCGCGAGGCCTAGTTTCCGGTTACCGGTGATGGATCGAGCAAGGAAAGCAGCCAGATGGCGAAGTTTCGCGAAGACCTGTCGCAGCCTGCTCCTGCCCTGTCGGACTTGGTTGCCGGACCGGAGCGTGGGCCGTTCATTCCGCACCTCGATGATCTGTTGACCCTCTCGCCGTCGGCCGACCATGTTGAAGGCCCTGATCTCGACATCCTCGAGGTCGACCCGCTCCCCGCGGCCGTCTGTGGCTGCCCGATCTGCGCAGGCGGCTTCATCGCCGCCAAGACGGCTGAGCCACCCGCCCGGCCCGACTTCTTCCTGAATGCCGATGAGCGCGGCGGGACCGAGGCCGGCACGGGCAAGGTGTCCAAGACCGTTGCCCAGGCCGCGCTGCAACTGAACCGAACCTACGCCTCCTGGAACGACTTCTACATCCAGCCCGGCGTGGCGGACGTCAACAACCGATGGGACGATCCCTACTGGGGCGGCGCCCCGTCGGTGGTCACCTATGCGTTCCGGTCGGTCGGACTGGGTGCCAGCGGGACCGACGGCGCGGACGGCACGACCGGTTTCACCCGGTTCAGCGAGCTCCAGATCAACGCGACCATCCTGGCGCTGGCCTCCTGGTCGGACGTCTCGAACATCGTCTTTGTCCGGGTCGGAACCGGGACGAGCGGAGAGGGGGCCTACTCCGACAGCGCCACCATGCTCTTCGCAAACTACGCCGACGGCGCGGCGGGCGCGGCGGCTTTCGCCTACTACCCCAGCCTCAGCCCGTCCGGCGGCGATGTCTGGGTCAACGACAACTACGCCAATCCAACGGCCGGCAACTACGCGATGCTGGCGCTGATACACGAAATCGGCCACGCCATCGGCTTCTCCCACCCCGGCTCCTACAACGCCGAAGAAGGCGTCTCGATCACCTACGCCGCCAACGCGGAGTATTACGAGGACAGCCACCAGTACACGGTGATGAGCTATTTCACCGAGAACAACACGGGCGGGAATTTCGGTCCAAAATACCCGGCGACGATCATGCTGGACGACATCGCCGCCGCCCAGCGAACCTATGGCGTCAACACCACAACCCGCACCGGCGACACGACCTACGGCTTCAACTCCAACGCCGACCGGCCCTGGTTCATCGCCACCTCCGCCTCGACCATCCTGGTGTTCGCGGTCTGGGACGCCGGCGGGACCGATACGTTCGACTTCTCCGGCTATAGCAACAACCAGACCATCAATCTCAACCAGGGCGCCTTCTCCAGCGTCGGCACCTACGGTGCGGGCAGCAACCTGGTCGGCAACGTCGCCGTCGCGATCGGCGCGGTGATCGAGAACGCCATCGGCGGCTCCGGCGCTGACACCATCACCGGCAACAGTGTCGCCAACGTCCTGACCGGCAATGGCGGAGCGGATATCCTGAGCGCCGGTGGCGGCGCCGACCGCCTGGTCGGTGGTCTCGGGGATGACAATCTGACCGGCGGGGCAGCCGCCGACGTGTTCGTCGCGTCGCTGAACGGCGGTGCGGACACCGTGACCGACTTCGTCATCGGGACGGACCAGATCGATATCAGCGCGTTTGGCGCCTATCAGAGCATTGTCCAGTCAGGGGCCGACACGATCGTCACCCTCGTCACCGGCGTGACCTTCCGGCTGATCAACACCACGGCCACGGCCGTGACCGACGCCAGCTTAATCGGCCTGTCGCCGCCGCCGAGCCCGCCGCCCAGTCCTCCCCCGAGCCCGCCGCCATCGCCGCCCCCGAGTCCCCCCCCGAGTCCTCCCCCGAGCCCGCCGCCGCCGCCACCGCCGAGTCCGCCGCCCTCGCCGCCGCCGGTGAGCTACAACGAGATCGTCGGCACCGCCGGCCATGACACGACCAACGGCACGTCTGCGGCCGACCGCATCCAGGGTCTGGCGGGCAACGACAAGCTCTATGGCCTGGGTGGCAATGACCGCCTGGAAGGCGGAGACAACAACGACCGGCTCGAAGGTGGCGACGGCGACGACATT
>CAIOHT010000043.1 GCA_903858185.1 uncultured Caulobacterales bacterium | reverse complement strand
GCGCGGCCGTGACGGTCCGCGATGTCGAGGCCTCCGTCCAGGCGACTGCGGCCGCCATCGGCAACAGCCTGACCATCAAGGGCTTCTGACGACCAAGACGGGGCGCCCGCCAATGCCCGGGCGGGCGCCCTCCCGGTTCCACAGGACATCAAGACAATGACTCACCCAGGTTTCGCCGTCGCCGCCCTGACCCTCGCGCTCTCTGCCGCCTCCTCGGCCTCCGCCCAGACCGCGCCACGACCGCTGCCGACTGCGGATTCGATGGCCGGCGGCGTCGGGGGCGGGATGAGCGGTCGCCCCGTCGCCTTCTCGTTGCGCGACACCGGCGGCAACCTGGTCATCGTCAACGGGCTGTTGCAGCCTGCGGGCGCGACCGGTGGGTTCGCTGACAGCCCCCTGCCAGTCGCCGGAGGCCAGACGGCTTCCGCCGTCGCCAACCAGCTGACAGTGCTGGCAACCGGCTCATGGAACACGATCATCGTCGACGCGGTGCAGACCAACACCGGCGACATCACCGCCACGGCCGGCGCTGCCCGCCAGAAGGATCAATGATGACCCGCGCCCTGACACGCACGCTTGCGACGCTGCTGGCCGCCGCCGGCCTGACCGCCTGCGCCTCGACGCCGCCGAAGGTCGACACTGCCGGCTACTATGCCCGACCGATCGGCACGGCGCCGGCGACAGCGAATGCCACACCCTATTCTCCCGGTCTTGTCTGCCTGGCGATGGCTGCGCGCGGCGCCGGCCGCAGGTCGCCGACCATCGCGGTGGGCCGGATCGCTGACTACACCGGCAAGCAGGAAGACGGTCTGGCCGGCCCCCGGCTGACGCAGGGCGGCTCGCTCATGGCGATAACGGCCCTCGCCAAGGCCGGGGCCGAGATGGTCGAGCGCATCGACACCTCCGTTCCGGAGCTCGAGTTGCGCTACGCGAACAACAAGCTCCTGTCCGACAGCGGCCAGAGCCCGGGCGGCTACCGCCCGATCGCCGCGGGCCAGTATGCCGGGTCCGACTACGTCATTGCCGGGGGGATCACCGAGTTGAACTACAACATCCGCTCGAGCGGGCTTGAAGCGGGCGTGGGCGGTTCAGGCGCCAGCTCCGCCAAGGGCGTGATCAGCGGCAAGAGCTATGTGATGAACATCGGAATCGACCTGCGCCTGATCGACACCCGCACCATGCGCATCGTGGATGTGATCAGCTACCAGAAGCAGATCATCGGTCGTGAGGTCGGGGGGGGAGCGTTCAGCTTCCTCGGATCCAACATCATCGACATCTCCGCGGGCCGCGGCGAGATGGAGCCTCTGCAACTCGGCGTTCGAACCCTGATCGAGCGCGCATCGCTGGAGTTCATGGCCAACCTCTACGGCGTGCCCGTCCAGGGTTGCCTGCCAGCCAACGATCCGATCGGGAGCTGATGAGACTGGAGGCGAAGCGTCGGCCGCGCTAGGCTGGCGCTCACCGAAGGGGAGACACCCGGTGTTGCTGATCAGACTTTTCCTGCGCACCCTCGTCGGCATGGCCGGGCTGTGGCTGGCGCAGCGGTTCGTGCCCGGCATCGATTTCGCCGACACCCAGAGCCTGGTGATCGCCGCCCTGCTGCTGGGGATGGTCAACGCGATTGTACGGCCGGTGGTGTTCTTCTTCACCCTGCCACTGACCCTTGTGACGCTGGGCCTGTTCCTGCTGGTGGTGAACGCCGCGATGATCGGCCTGACCGCCTGGCTGATGGACGGCTTCACCGTGGCGGGCTTCTGGCCGGCCCTGTTCGGCGCGGTCATCGTGGGCGTGGTCAGCTGGCTCGGCCAGATGCTGATCGGGCCAAGGGAAGAGCGGGACTAGGCGCGCTCTTCCTCCCCTTGTTGGGAAGGGCAAAGAAAAAGGGCGGCTCCGTTTCCGGAACCGCCCTTCATTTCGTTCAGCCTGAGCTGATGGACTAGAAGACCATGTCGCCAGTCGGATCGGCCTGCGCCGATCCGACCACTTTTGGTGATGGGCGACTTTATGGACTTCCTTAGAAGTCCATGTCGCCAGTCGGATCGGCCTGCGCCGATCCGACCACTTTTGGTGATGGGCGACTTTATGGACTTCCCTAGAAGTCCATGTCGCCCATGCCGCCCATGCCGCCGCCGGGCATGCCGCCGCCGCCGCCCGCGTTCTTCTTCGGGGCTTCGACGATGGCCGCTTCGGTGGTGATCAGCAGGCCGGAGACCGAGGCCGCGTCCTGCAGGGCGGTGCGGACGACCTTGGCGGGGTCGATGACGCCCATCTTCACCAAGTCGCCGTACTCTTCCGTCTGGGCGTTGAAGCCGAAGGACGGGTCCTTGCTGTCCAGCACCTTGCCGACGACGATCGAGCCTTCAACGCCGGCGTTTTCGGCGATCTGACGGATCGGAGCCTGCAGGGCGCGACGGACGATGGCGATGCCCGCGGTCTGGTCGGCGTTGTCGCCGGTCATGCCTTCGAGGATCTTCGAGGCCTTCAGCAGGGCCACGCCGCCGCCGGGGACGATCCCTTCTTCCACGGCCGCACGGGTCGCGTTGAGGGCGTCGTCGACGCGGTCCTTCTTTTCCTTCACTTCGACTTCGGTCACGCCGCCGACGCGGACCACGGCAACGCCGCCGGCCAGCTTGGCCAGGCGTTCCTGCAGCTTTTCCTTGTCGTAGTCGGACGTGGTGTCGTCGATCTGGCGCTTGATCTGGGCGATGCGGGCTTCGATGCCGTCCTTGTCGCCCGAACCGTCGACGATCGTGGTGTCGTCCTTGGTGATGGTGACCTTCTTGGCCTTGCCGAGCATCTCGAGGGTAACGTTCTCAAGCTTGATGCCCAGGTCTTCGCTGATCACCTGACCGCCGGTCAGGATGGCGAGGTCTTCCAGCATCGCCTTGCGGCGATCGCCGAAGCCCGGCGCCTTGACCGCCGCGACCCGCAGGCCGCCGCGCAGCTTGTTGACCACCAGGGTGGCCAGGGCTTCGCCTTCGATGTCCTCGGCGATGATCAGCAGGGGACGGCCCGACTGCACCACGGCTTCCAGCACCGGCAGCAGCGGCTGCAGGCCCGAGAGCTTCTTTTCGAACAGCAGGATGAGCGGCTCTTCGAGCTGCACTTCCATCTTTTCGGCGTTGGTCACGAAGTAGGGCGACAGGTAGCCGCGGTCGAACTGCATGCCTTCGACGACGTCGAGTTCGGTCTCGGCGGTCTTGGCTTCTTCAACCGTGATGACGCCTTCGTTGCCGACCTTTTCCATGGCCCGGGCGATCATCTCGCCGACTTCAACGTCGCCGTTGGCCGAGATGGTGCCGACCTGGGCGATTTCGCTGTTGGCCGAGACCTTCTTGGAGGTCGACTTGATCTCCTCGACGACCTTGATAACGGCCTTGTCGATGCCGCGCTTCAGATCCATCGGGTTCATGCCGGCCGCGACCGACTTCAGGCCCTCGACCACGATGGCCTGGGCGAGAACGGTGGCGGTCGTCGTGCCGTCACCGGCCTTGTCGTTGGTCTTGGAGGCGACTTCGCGGATCAGCTGGGCGCCGAGGTTCTCGAAGCGGTCAGCCAGTTCGATTTCCTTGGCGACCGAGACGCCGTCCTTGGTCGAGCGCGGGGCGCCGAAGGACTTTTCGATCACGACATTGCGGCCCTTGGGGCCGAGGGTCACCTTCACCGCGTTGGCGAGGATGTTGACGCCGCGCAGCATGCGGTCGCGCGCGTCGGAAGAGAAATAGACGTCTTTGGCGGCCATTTCGGAGCTCTCTTTCTATCAGATGTGGGGGAAGCGCAGGCGGTGGGAGAAGGGTTACTTCTCGACCACGCCCAGGACGTCGCTTTCCTTCATGATCAGCAGGTCTTCGCCGTCCACCTTCACTTCGGTGCCGGACCACTTGCCGAACAGGATGCGATCGCCGGCCTTCACGTCGAGCGCGTGAACCTTGCCGGCATCGTCGCGGGCGCCAGGCCCGACGGCGATGACTTCGCCTTCCTGCGGCTTTTCCTTGACCGTGTCGGGGATGATGATCCCGCCCTTGGTCTTCTGTTCTTCCTCGACGCGCTTCACAAGGACGCGGTCGCCAAGAGGACGAAACTTCATCGGGTCGTCTCCGTGTGCGTAATTCTGGGTTTGAATGGTCTTCGCCGACCATCGGGGGCGCTGCTGTTAGCAGTCACGAACCCCGAGTGCCAACGACGGTGGGCAGTTAGGGTTGCGGGCCTCCGGAGTCAAGGGAACGGGGGCGGATTGAGACCCTCCCGGCGCCCGTTTTTTGCCGGTAAGGTCGGGCGGCAGGGAAGGGAGTCCGTCATGCTCGACCATATCGGCGCCACCGTCAGCGACCTCGCCCGATCACGGGCCTTCTACGACCTGGCCCTGGCGCCGCTGGGCATCGCGGTGATCAAGGAAGTCACTCCGGAACAGACGGGCGGCAGCGGGCACCTCGGCTATGGATCGGGCGGGCGGCCCTGGTTCTGGATCGGAAACGCCGGACCGGCGACCGGCCGGCTGCATGTGGCCCTCGCCGCGCCGGACCGGAAGGCCGTCGACGCCTTCTACGCGGCGGCTATGGCTGCGGGCGGCCGCGACAACGGGCCGCCGGGCCTTCGGCCTCACTATCACCCAAACTACTATGGAGCCTTCGTGCTCGATCCGGACGGCCTCAACATCGAAGCCGTCTGCCACACGCCGGAGTGACCCCTTGATCCCCTACGTCCTCGCCGTGTTCGCCTGCTGCCTCGCCGGCGCCCTGGGAGGCTTCGCCCTGGCGCGTCCGCACGAGGCGCTTGCCCTGCGCGGCCTATCGACGATCGACGCTGCGCCCGGCGGGCTGGCGGCTGCGCGCGGGTTTGGCGCGATGATGTTGCTGGGCCACGCCGGAACGGCCGGCCTGCTCGGCTACTATCCGGGCGTCGGGGCCGCCATGGCCCTGGCGCTGGGCCTGTTGTGGGGCGGCTCGGCCCTGGGCCGCGTGGTGTCCAGCGTGCTCGATCGCCAGGTCGACGCCCGCGGGGTCCAGCTGGTGCTGCTGGAGGCGATGCTGGGACTGACCCTGTCCCTGCCGTTCTGGAGCAGCCGCCAGCTGACAGCCGGCCCCGTCTTCAACGTCTGACCGACCCGGCGTCTCCAGGGAGATGCACTTGAGCGCATGTTCCCGTCACCCATTGACGACAGATCACTTTGCAAAATAGAGTGCATTGTCTCAACAAGGAGGACGACCCCATGAAACTGTTTTCAACCGGCCTGGCCACGCTGCTTCTCAGTGCGGGTCTGGGTAGCGCGGCGATGGCTGCGGACGTGACGGTCACCCTGACGGGTATACAGGCCCAGGGCGGGCAGATGCTGGTGTCGCTGCAGACGCGGGACCAGTTCATGAAGCCGGCCGGCGCGGCCGGCGCGACCGGTCCGGCCGAGGCGGGGACCCAGGTGTTCGTGGTCAACAACGTGGCGCCCGGCGACTACGCCGTCATGGTGATGCATGACGCCGACAGCGACTGGGCCATGGGCCGCAAGCCCGACGGCATGCCGACCGAGGGCTGGGGCATGAGCGGCGCAGCGCCCAAAGGCCGGGCCCCGACCTTCGACGAGGTCAAGGTCACGGTTCCCGCCGACGGCACGGCTGTCACTGTTCCGCTCAGCTACCCCAGGTAAGGGCCGGGGGCCGTCGCCGCCTACTTCTTGCCGGCCACTTCGATGAAGCGGCTCGTCGGCGCGGCGGCCGGCTTCTTGTCAGCCTTGGGTTTGCGGACTTCCTTGTTGGATTTCTTCTGACCCTTGGCCATGGCCGTCTCCGGAACGCGGCGCCCGGCGTCCGGCGACACGCCGGGCGAGGGTCTGCCGGCGGTGAAGGCCCCTTTTACAACATTCTCGCGCCGCACACAGGGCCATCGCCAAACTGTCGGTGATGATCGATGCTCGGGCTCTGACCCCGGGGAGCCTTCGCGATGTGCACCAGACGCCTGCTGTTAGCGGCCTTGGCTCTTGCCGCCACCCCGGCTCTGGCCGCGGCGCCGGTCTATGCGCCCGACGCCGGGCCGGGCCTCACGCCGCGCGGAGAGAAGCTTGTGCGTGGCCTGAAGGCGACGATCCGGGGCAGGCAGGCGCAGCTCGACGCCCTGCCGCCCCCCACATCCGATGGCGTTCGTCTGACGCGCCTGGCCGAACTCGAACAGGCCGCGCGCGAGGCGCTGTACGACCTGGATTTCGACGGGATGAGCCTCGGGGAGCGTGCGGCTGCGCTTGGCGCGGCCTGGACCCTCGTGGAGGCGATCGACCGACGAAACCAGGCGGCGCTAAAGGCGATGCTTCCGTCCGACGGCGGCTGGTTCGGCCGCTCCGCGTTTGGCGAGGACGCAGCGAGGGCGGCATGGTTGATCACCGTGCACGCGGTCAATGAT
Organism: uncultured Caulobacterales bacterium; assembly: GCA_903858185.1. Lineage (GTDB taxonomy): Bacteria > Pseudomonadota > Alphaproteobacteria > Caulobacterales > Caulobacteraceae > Caulobacter > Caulobacter lacus. Next base: position 16,866 of record CAIOHT010000043.1, on the reverse strand, counting down.
CGCAGGCTGATGCGCGAGGCGGCCGTTCGAATGGCGCCGCTGGTCGCCGACGGGGAGGTGCTGCCCGCCTGGTACGCCAGCGTGGTTGACCGCCTGGCCGTGCTGGAGGGGCGCCCGCAACGCTTCGGCACCCAGCCGGTCTGCAGGGCGGGAAGCTGGACAATGGGGGAGGTGGAGGATCCCGACAGTCTCGACGCCCGCCGCGCCGAGCTGGGCCTTCAGGCGATGGAGGTCCGGGACTTTCGGCCGCCGCCGGGTTGTTAGGGGACACGTACCTGGCGGTACATGTCCCCGGTCAGTCTACTGACAGGCCAGGCACTCGTCGTAGTCGGTCTTTTCCCCGACCTCGAGGTTGAACGTGTCGAGCGTCTCGGCGCCGGCGTGGCTCGCGCGCTGCACGGACTTGGAGCGTAGGTAGTAGAGGCTCTTCATGCCGCGCTCCCAGGCTTGCCAGTGCAGCATGTGCAGGTCCCACTTATCCACGTCGCCGGGGATGAACAGGTTGACCGACTGGCTCTGGCAAATGTCAGGCGTGCGGTCGGCAGCGAGTTCGACGATCCAGCGCTGGTCGAGCTCGAAGGCCGTCTTGTAGACGTCCTTCTCGTCCTGGCTGAGGCAGTCCAGGTGCTGGACCGAACCCTCGTTGGCCAGGATGGTGTCCCAGACCGCGGCGGTGTTCTGGCCCTTGGTCTCGAGCAGCCGCTCCAGATAGGGGTTCTTGACCGCGAAGGTGCCCGACAGGGTCTTGTGGCTGTAGATGTTGGCCGGGATCGGCTCGATGCCGGCGCTGGTGCCGCCGCAGATGATGCTGATGCTGGCGGTCGGGGCGATGGCCAGCTTGTGCGAGAAGCGCTCCATCACGCCACGCTCGGCGGCGTCGGGGCAGGGCCCCTTCTCCTCCGCCAGCTTGACGCTGGCCTTGTCGGCCTCGCGGCGAAGATGCTTGAACAGCCGCATGTTCCACGACTTGGCCAGCGCGCTCTCGAAGGGCACGTTCTGGGCCTGCAGGAAGCTGTGGAAGCCCATCAGACCAAGGCCGACCGACCGCTCGCGCATGGCGGCGTAGACGGCGTGCTTCGCGTCATCGGGCGCGCGCTTGATGAAGTCCTCGAGCACGTTGTCGAGGAAGCGCATCACGTCCTCGATGAACATCGGCTCGTCGCGCCATTCCATGAAGGACTCGGCGTTGACGCTCGAGAGGCAGCAGACCGCGGTCCGTTCGACGCCGAGGTGATCCTTGCCGGTGTGCAGCATGATCTCGCTGCAGAGGTTCGACTGGCGGACCTTGAAGCCCAGCTCCTGCTGGTGCTTCGGCATGGCGCGGTTCACCGCGTCGGAGAAGATCAGATACGGCTCGCCGGTCTGAAGCCGCAGCTCCAGCACCTTCTGCCACAGGGCGCGGGCGTCGACCTCGCGAAGCACTTCGCCGGTCTTCGGCGAGCGCAACCCGAACTTCGTCCCGTCGCGCACAGCGTGCATGAACTCGTCCGAGATCGAGATCCCGTGGTGCAGGTTCAGGGACTTGCGATTGAAGTCACCCGACGGCTTCCGGATCTCGAGGAACTCGTCGATCTCGGGGTGGTGGATGTCCAGGTAGACTGCCGCCGAGCCGCGGCGCAGGCTGCCTTGGCTGATCGCCAGGGTCAGGGAGTCCATCACGCGGATGAAGGGGATGATGCCGCTGGTCTGGCCGGCGCCCTTGACCTTCTCGCCGATGGAGCGGACGCCGCCCCAGTAGGTGCCGATGCCGCCGCCGTTGGCGGCGAGCCAGACGTTCTCGTTCCATGTGCCGACAATGCCGTCGAGGCTGTCGCCGACCGCGTTGAGGAAACAGCTGATAGGCAGGCCGCGGTTCGCGCCGCCATTGCTCAGCACCGGCGTCGACGGCATGAACCACAGCTTGCTCATGTAGTCGTAGACGCGCTGGGCATGCTCGGCGTCGTCGGCAAAGGCCGTGGCGACGCGCGCGAACATGTCCTGGTAGGACTCGCCGGGCAGCAGATAGCGGTCTTCCAGCGTGGTGCGACCGAAGTCGGTCAGCAGGGCGTCGCGGCTGCGATCAACCTCGACCTTCCTGACCAACGCCAACTGGGGCTTGTCGCCCACGGCCCAGGCCGTATCGCCGGCCGCCTCACCGAGGGGAATCTGCCTTGCCGCTTCGCCCATCATGACCCTGAACCCGTAACCAAACAGCGGCTTCCCGAACGAACGCACCGTCCGAGAGACGCTACATCTTGTGGGCGACGCGCCCCCTGAACCCACTATATGGGGCCACGAGGGCTAATGACTCGTCAACGGGGAGAAACGCCTCAGGCGGGATTTTTTCGTTAACAAACTGTTGAGAAGCGCTCCGTAGACCGCAGTTCCGCAAGGGTTTGACAACCTTTTCAGGCACCTGCCGCAACCCCTCGTCGCGGAGCCCGACGCATGGCAAGGTCAACACAATGACGTGGAAGGATTTATACGCCGAAAGGCGCTTGACGGCGACCGAAGCAGCCGCCCGCATCGAGTCCGGGCAGCGCGTGGCCGTCGGTATGGCTTTGGCGGAGCCGCCGGCGATCCTGGCGGCCCTCGCGGCGCGGGCCGAAGCGGACGAGATCGACGAGGTCAAGCTCTTCTATTTCCACTCCACCCCGCATGCCGGGGCGACGGTCCTGCGCTACGAACTGATGGACCGGATCCGGCCGCACTGTTTTTTCCTCGGCCCCATCGAACGGATGCTGCTGGAGCGCGGTGAGGCCGAGGGCAAGCGCACGATCGCCTTCGTCCCCGGCGCCTTCAGCCAGGCGCCGCGCCTGATGACAGAGCGGGCGCCGATCGACGCCTTCGTCGCCACGGTCTCGCCGATGGACCGGCATGGCTACTTCAGCCTGGGTACAAGCAACGACTACGGCTCGGCCGTCGCCCGGTCCGCGCGCCGGGTCATCGTCGAGGTCAACAGGCACATGCCCCGGGTCCGCGGCGGCATGATCCACATCAGCGAGATCGACGGTCTCGTGGAGAACGACCTGCCGCTGTTCGAAAACCCCAACCGCGCGCCGGCGCCCGAGGACGGCGCCATCGGCCGGATCATCGCCGGCCTGGTCGAGGACGGCTCCTGCCTTCAGATGGGCATCGGCGCGCTGCCGGACGCGGTCTGCGCGGCGCTCGACAAGCACCGGAGCCTGGGCGTCCACACCGAGCTGCTGACGCCGGGGCTGGTCGCGCTGATGAAGGCCGGGGCGGTCGACAACAGCCGCAAGACTACGGATCCGGGTCTGTCGATCTTCACCTTCGCCCTGGGCGACAAGACGCTCTACGACTTCATCGACGACAACGCCGCGGTCGAGAGCCGGCCGGTAGCCTACGTCAACGACCCTGCGGTAATCGCGCGCAACGACCGCGTCGTCTCGGTCAACGCCACGCTGCAGATCGACCTGTCGGGCGCCTGCAACTCCGAGCACCTGGCCGGACGCCAGTTCAGCGCCGCCGGTGGACAGCTGGATTTCGTGCGCGGGGCCTACGCCTCGAAGGGCGGTCGCTCGATCATCGCCTGCCATTCCACAGCGAAGGATGGGACGCTGTCGCGGATCACCACCCGGCTCGACGGTCCGGTGACCACGCCGCGCAATGACACCCACATCGTCGTCACCGAGTACGGCCACGCTGACCTCAAGGGGCTGTCGACCTCGGAGCGCGCGAAGGCGCTCATCGCCCTGGCCCATCCGAAGTTCCGCGACGAACTGACCGCCGCAGCAAAGGCCGAGGGCAGCCTCTAGCCTTGCGTTCCGATGGGGTCGGTCGTATCAGCCACGCCGTCACTGGGGAGTAGCCGGCTGCGAATCCAGCAGCGGGTGCGTCAACAAACTTGGAGCCTCGGCTCCATGGCGCACTCAGCCTGAAAAGGCCTGGCGAGACCTTTGGCTTTCGCGTGCGGTCGAGCGGGACCGGAGCGTGGAATGCCAATGGTCTGTCTTACCGGTCCCGCCAGGACATGTTCATGGAAGCCTTCTTCGTCTCCACCGGCCTCGTGGCCATCGCCGAAATCGGCGACAAGACCATGCTGCTGGCCATCGTGCTGGCGGCGCGGTTCCGCAAACCCTGGCCGATCCTGGCCGGGATACTTGTCGCGACGCTCGCCAACCATGGCCTGGCCGCCACGGTCGGCGCCGTCGCCGGTCACGCCCTGACCGGTCCGTGGGTCCGCTGGGTTCTGGGCGCCCTGTTCATCGCATTTGGCGTCTGGGCGCTGATCCCCGACAAGTTCGAGGACGATGAGGCGCCGTCGACCGTGAAGGCCGGGTCGGTGTTCCTGACCACCGCGATCGCCTTCTTCTTCGTCGAAATGGGCGACAAGACCCAGGTGGCCACCGTGGCCCTGGCCGCGCAGTTCCAGTCGATCCTGCTGGTCGCCGCCGGCACGACGCTGGGCATGATGCTGGCGAACGGACCGGCGGTCTGGCTGGGGGAGACCCTCGCGACCCGCCTGCCGATGAAATACATCCGCTGGACGGCTGCGGCGGCCTTCGCCGCAATCGGTGTGTGGATTCTGGTCGCAGGCTAGGGGCGAGTGTCGATGCGCAGGTCGATCGTCGCGGGGCTGGCCTACTTCACCGTGGTGTTCGCCTTCGCCTTCGCCATCGGGGTCGTGCGCGTCCTGCTGGTGGCGCCACGCCTGGGCGAGACCGTTGCGGTGCTGCTCGAACTCCCCCTGGTGTTGGCGGCGTCCTGGTGGTGCTGTGGCGTGCTCGTACGGCACTTCGCGGTCGCGCCTCGCCTCATTGATCGCAGCGTGATGGGTGGCCTGGCGTTCGTTGTCCTACAGGCTGCCGAAGGGTTGCTGGCGGTGTTTGTGTTTGGTCGATCGCCTGCCGCCTATCTCGCGGCGTTCGCAACCCTGGCCGGTCAACTCGGCCTGGCCGGCCAGATCGGCTTCGCCCTGATTCCCCTGGTCCGCCGACGGGGGTAGACGGGCGGGACGCTTCAGAATCGAAGGGATTCGCCATGACCGACGCCGCCAGGGCCGCCTATGTCATTCTCGTCCGCGACCGGATGGTCGACGCCGATGAGTTCGCCACCTACGGCCAGAAGGCCCGCGGTGCGCGCGAGGGTCATGCGGTCACGCCGCTGGCCTTCTACGGCAAGCACGAGGTGCTCGAGGGACCCGACGTCGAGGGCGCGGTTATCCTGAAGTTCCCGAGCTTCGCCGAAGCCCAGGCCTGGTATCGCAGCCCGGCCTATCAGGAGGCGCTCAAGCACCGCCTGGCCGGGGCGGAATACCGCGTGCTGATCGTCGAGGGCGTCTAGGTCCCGGCAGCGCCTGCCTGGCCGCCGAGCCCTTTCGCCAGCATCACGACGCCCGTCGAGCCGGCGTGACGGTACTGCGCGATCGCCTGATAGGCGGGTGAATCGAACCAGGCATGGAACGCCTCTGCGTCCGGGAAGCTCATCAGAACGAGCCTTGTCGCGGTCCATTCGCCCTCGATCACCTCGGGCGTTTCATCGACGGCCAGCAGTGTTCCCGTAAACCGGCTGAACACCTCCATGAACGCCGCCGAATAGCGGTCGTAGGCCGTCCGGTCGGTGATCGTGATCTGCGCGACGCCGTAGACCGCCATAGCGACTAGGCCGCCGTTTCGCGCGCAGTCGCCGGGCTGGCCGCGTTCAGAGCGGTCAGCTTGCCGATTGCGGCGTGGGCTTCGGCCATCAGGCGACGGACGATCTCGCCGGCCGGCAGCACGTCGTGCACGCCGCCCGCGCTCTGGCCCATGGCGAAGCAGGACTTGTCCGGGTCGAGGTTCTCGATCTGGCCGCCGATGCCGCCCATGGCGTTGTTGCGGATGCTGATGCCGGCCTGCATCGGGAAGGCCTGGATGTCCTGGGGCCGGCTTTCCCAGTCGGCGACGTAGGGGTTCTTCTGCACGCGCATCGGCTTGCCGCTGTAGCAGCGGGTGCGGACGGTATCCTCGTCCGACGCGTTGAGGACGGTCTCGCGATAAAGGTCGCCGGCGTGGGCTTCCTGGCTTGCGATGAACCGCGTGCCCATCCAGACGCCCTGGGCCCCGAGCGCCAGGCAGGCGGCCAGGCCGCGGCCGTCGTAAAGGCCGCCGGCGCCGACCACGGGGATCTTCACCGCCTCAACGGCCTGGGCCAGCAGCGGCAGCGTGCCGACCAGACCCGTATGCCCGCCGCCTTCGCCGCCCTGGCAGATGACGGCATCACAGCCGGCCTGCTCGGCCTTCACCGCGTGCTTCACTGCGCCGCAGACGACCATGACCTTCAGCCCGGCCTTCTTCAGCTTTTCCATGATCGGCATCGGCACGCCCAGGCCGGCGATGAAGGACGACGCGCCTTCCTCAATGATGATCTCCACCGCCGCCGTCAGGCTTTCGGGCGAGGCCGCCAGCAGATCGACGCCGAACGGCTTGTCGGTCAGCGTCCGGACCTTGCGCATCTGCTCGCGGATGAACTCCGGGCTGGTGCCGGCCATGCCGAGCACGCCGTAGCCGCCGGCGTTGCTGACCGCCGCCGCCAGCTCGGCGTAGGAGACGCCGCCCATGCCGGCCAGCATGATCGGATGCTCGATGCCGAGCAGGTCGCAGAGGGGAGTGCGGAGGGACATCGTTGTGGTCTTTCTCAGAAGATCGCGTAGCCGCCGTCGATCATGAAGGTGTCGCCGGTGTGGAAGCGGGAGGCGTCGGAGGCGAGATAGACGGCCATGCCGCCGAAGTCCTCGGGCTCACCCCAGCGGCGCATCGGCACGCGGCTGATGACCTTGGAGGTGAAGGTGTCATTGCCCTGGGCGCCGGCGGTCATGTCGGTGGCGATCCAGCCCGGCAGGATCGAGTTGGCCCGCACGCCGTAGCGGGCGTGCTCGACAGCGATCGACTTCATCATCGAGATCACCCCGCCCTTGGTGGCGGCATAGGCCTCGTTGCGCGCGGCGCCCTCGACGGCGGCAAGCGACGCCACGCCGATCAGCGAACCGCCGGGATCGCCGGCCTTGGCCCGCTCGATCATGTGCTTGGCGGCCTCGCGCAGGGTCCAGAACACGCCGTCGAGGTTGAGGGCCATGTTGTAGCGCCAGGTGTCGGTGGACATCTCGGTGAAGGAGGCGGCGCCGCGCCCGCGTCCGGCGTTGGCGATCACGGTGTCGAGGCGACCCATGGCGACGGCGGCCTCCGCCATGCCGGCGACAACCTGGGCTTCGTCCGAGCAGTCGACGATCTGGGCCTTCACCCGCACGCCATGGCTCAGAAGCCGGCTTTCGGCGGCCTGGGTCTTTTCGGGGTTGGAGCCCCAGATCACGATGTCGGCGCCCGACTGGGCCATGGCCTCGGCCATGCCCAGGCCGATGCCGCCGTTGCCGCCGGTGACGAGCGCGACCTTGCCGGTCAGATCAAAGGGCTTGTAGGCCATGGTGCGTCACTCCCCGTGAACATCTGTTTGAGTTCACAAAAGGCGGGTGACGCGGCGGCGGTCAAGCGCCGAAACGGTCGAAGGCCTCCTGGATGACCTTGCGGGTGACGTCCCACTCGATGATCGCGAGCGCCTCCTCGAGGGAGAAGAAGCGGGCGTCGGCCGCATCGTCGCCGGCTGTCGGTTCGCCTGACAGCCAGCGGGCGGCGTAGTCGACCATGACATAGTGGCGGGTGATCTCCCCGGTCTCGCGGGAGGTCATGATGCCGTCGACCACGTCGATCAACCCGGCGAGTTCGGCGACGACGCCGGTTTCTTCGACCAGTTCGCGCAGGGCGGCATCGGCGGAGGTTTCGCCCCATTCAATCCGGCCGCCCGGCAGGCTCCATTGCCCCAGTCGCGGCGCCGTGCCGCGCTTGATCAGCAAGACCTCGCGGCCGCGCAGACAGACAACGCCGGCCGTGGGCCGGGGATGCTGATCACTCACGCCGCCGTCCAGCCGCCGTCGACGGACAGGATCGCGCCGTTCACCGAGGCGCCCGCATCAGCGCACAGGTAAAGGAGCATGCCGGCCAGTTGCTCAACGGTGACGAACCGCTTGGTCGGCTGGGCGGCAAGGATCACGTCGCGCATGACGGCCTCCTCGCTGATGCCGCGCGCCTTGGCCTGGTCGGCGATCTGGGCCTCGACCAGCGGGGTCTTCACATAGCCCGGGCAGATGGCGTTGACCGTCACGCCGCTGGTGGCCAGCTCAAGGGCGGCGGACTTGGTGAAGCCTGCGACCCCGTGCTTGGCGGCGACATAGGCGCTCTTGAACGGCGAGGCGACCAGGGCGTGGGCCGAGGCGATGTTGACGATCCGGCCGCGGCCAGCGGCCTTCATGGCCGGGATCGCCGCCCGGGTGGCGTGGAACACGCTCGACAGGTTGATGGCGATAATCCGGTCCCAGGCGTCGAGGGGAAAGTCCTCCACCGGCGACACATGCTGGATGCCCGCATTGTTGACCAGGATGTCCAGCCGGCCGAAGTCGGCGGAGGTCGAGGTCACCAGATCGGCGATCTCGGCCGGCCGGGTCATGTCGGCGCCGTGATAGCGGACCTCGACGCCATGCCTGGCTGCCATACCCGCACGGGTCGCCTCGATGGCGGCGGGATCACCCAGGCCGTTCAGGACGATGTTGACGCCGGCGGCGGCGAGGGCGTCAGCGAGGCCCAGGCCGATACCGCTGGTCGAACCCGTGACGATGGCGACCTGTCCCCGGAGTTCGGAGGTCATGGGCGAAAGCTCCCGCCTAGTTTTTGTTGCGGTGCAGCATAGAGACTCGCGGCCTTCGGAGCGAGCGCGAAATCAGCCGGATTTGCGCAGGAAGACCCAGTCGTCGCCGGACGACATCGACGGCTGGAAGGCGTAACCCTCGCGGTCGAAGTCCTTCAGCCCTTCGACCCGGTCGATGCGGCCGTCGATGGCGTAGCGGGCCATCATGCCGCGCGCCTTCTTGGCCATGAAGCTGATCTGTTTGGTCACCTCGCCCCGGTCCTCGAAGAACCGGCAGGTGATCACCGGCAGGGTCAGGGCCTTGAGATCGACGGCGCCGAAATACTCCTGGCTGGCCAGGTTCACCAGGCGACGATCCTTGTGGCCCTCGGCGGCCTCGTTGAGCGCGCGGGCGATGCGGTCGCCCCAGAACTGATAGAGGCTCCTGCCGCGCTTCGTCTTCAGCTGGACGCCCATCTCCAGCCGGTAGGGCTGGATGGCGTCGGCGGGCCGCAGCACGCCGTAGAGGCCCGACAGGATGCGCAGGTGGTCCTGCGCCCAGGCGAAGGCCTTGGCGTCGAGCGAGCGGGCGTTCAGCCCGGCGTAGACGTCGCCGTTGAACGCCACGGCCGCCTGGAGCCCCTCCTCGACCGACGGGTCGAAGGCCTGAAACCGGGCGTGGTTCAGGTCGGCCAGCTTCTCGGAGATGTCCATCAGCTGACGCAGGTCGCGCGGCCGCAGCTTGCGGGTCACCGTGTCGAGCGCGGCGATGTCGTCCTTGAGCGCCGGCGTGGTCAGCGGCAGGACCCGCTCCGGGGCCTCGAAATTCATGGCCTTGGCGGGCGAGATGACCATCAGCATGGGGGCGGAGATAGAGCGGGCGGATGCGGAAGGCCAGCCCCCTTCGACGCCATGCCAACCGATGACTTTCCAGTTCGGAAAGTTATCACTTGACGATATGGAAAGTGACGCCTAACTTTCCACTATGGAAACTCAAGAACCGCCGATGGCCCCGCCTTCACCCGCCGACGCCGCCCGCATGCTGGCCGAGGTCAACGCCGCCAAATCCGAGATGGCGCGCCGCGCCGTCGCGCCGGTCTGGTACCACCCGGCCCTCGGCCTGCTGATCGGCGGCCTTGTCGCCGTCCAGGGGCAGCCCCTGTGGATTCTCGGCCCCTACTATGGGGTCTTCGTTCTGGGCCTGGTCGGACTGGTCAGGGCCTACCGCGCCCATACGGGCGTCTGGGTCAACGGCTACCGCAAGGGGCGGACGATGATCGTTTCGCTTGGCCTGGCCGCGCTGATCGTTGCGATCATGCTGGCCAGCACATGGCTCGTTCGCACCCGCGGACTCACGATGGCGCCGTTCATCGCCGGCGTCCTGGCCACCCTGGTCACCACCGCCGGCGGTTTCCTCTGGGAGATCGCTTATCGCCGGGACCTGCGGGATGGGGCGCACCTGTGAGCGGGAGCCTCGATACCGTCATCCATGCGCCCAACCGGCTGCAGATCTGCTGCATGCTGGCGGCGGCGAACACGATCGACTTCGCCACGATCCGCGAGTCGCTCGACGTCAGCGAGTCCGTGCTGAGCAAACACGTGAAGCTGCTGGAGGAGGCCGGCTATCTGTCGGTCAGCAAGGCGCCGTCGGGGGGGCGGGTGCGCACCTGGCTCGCGCTCACGGGCCCTGGCCGCAAGGCGCTCAAGGGCCACCTGGCGGCCCTGAACGCCCTGATCGCCAGCGCCGGCCCGGGCGTCTGACGTCGCGCTTGCTCCCGGCGCGCGGGCCGGGTCATCATCCCGGCCGGTTCAGAATGGAGAGCGACGGCCATGCGGACGATTCTGGCGATGACCATGGCCTGCCTCGCGGTGACGGCCTGCAGCCTGCCGACGGTGGACAAGGCCGCCGACGCCAAGGCGCGGGCGCTCTATGAGCAGGTCCGCACCGGCGCCGATCTGAGCCAGAACACCGACCTGGCCCCCGCCCTGCGCACGCCGCAGGCCCTGTCCGAGCTGGCGGCGGTAAAGGGCGCGCTGCCCGACGGCGCGCCGACGGCCGCCGTCAATCGCAGCTGGTCGATCAACGCCGGCACGGGCGGGACCAACGCGATGCTGGTCCACGCCTACAGCTATCCCTCGCAGACGGTGTTGGCCCAGACCGTGCTGGCCAAGGGCAAGGGCGGCGCCTGGCAGATCACCGGCTTCCACGTGACCTTCGAGGGGCCCGTGAACACAGCGCCCCCACCGGCCGTGACCGTCACCAAGCCGCCGCAGACGACCTAGAACAGCACGCGCGGGTTCATGATCCGCTTGGGGTCCAGCGCGGCGCGGATGGCCCGCAGCGCCTCGACCTCGACGTTCGACTTGTAGCGCAGGGCGTCGGCGGTCTTGGCCGCGCCCAGGCCGTGCTCGGCGCTGATCGAGCCGTCCATGGAATCGACGATGTCGTGGACGATGCGCGAGCCAGCGTCGCGGCCCTCGTTGTGCGCCTCGTCCAAGCCGCCGGCCGGCCGTAGCACGTCGTAATGGACATTGCCGTCGCCGACATGGCCGAAGGCCACGACCCGCACACTCGGATCATGCTTCAGCACCGCCGCCGTCGCCTGCTCAATAAAGTCGGCGATGCGCGAGACCGGCACGGAGACGTCGTGCTTCCAGGCAGCCCCCTCGGGCTTCTGCGCGCCGGACTGGTTCTCGCGCACGGCCCAGAAGGCCTTCGCCTGGCCTTGAGTCTGGGCGATGGCGGCGTCCTGGATCAGGCCGTCCTCCAGCGCCCGGCCGAGCAGCCGCTCCATCGCGCCTTCGGCCGCGCCGGGCTCGCCGCTGGCGGTCTCGACCAGCACGTACCAGGGATGGACGGCGTCCAGCGGCTCGCGGATCCCGGGGATGTGTTCGACGGCGAACCGCACGCCCAGCCGGCTCATCAGCTCGAACGCCTCGACCGCCCCGCCGGTCTCTTCCTTCGCGCGGGCCAGCAGCCTGATGGCGTCGGCCGGCGAGGCCAGGCCGACCACGGCGGTGGCGCGGGAATTCAGCACCGGGAACAGCTTCAGGCTGGCGGCGGTGATCACGCCGAGCGTGCCCTCCGCGCCGATCAGCAGCTGCTTGAGGTCGTAGCCGGTATTGTCCTTGCGCAGCCGCTTGAGGCCGTTCCAGATCTCGCCGTTGGGCAGCACGGCCTCGAGGCCGAGCACCAGATTGCGCGTCGTGCCGTAGCGCAGCACCTGGGTCCCGCCGGCGTTGGTCGAGATGACCCCTCCCACCGTCGCCGAACCCTCGGACGCCAGCCCGAGCGGGAAGCGCCGCGACAGCGCCGCCGCTGCCTCATGCACCGCTGCCAGGGTAACGCCGGCCTCGGCCACGATCACATCGTCGAAGCCGTCGATGTCGCGGATCCGGTTCAGCCGCTCGGTGCTCAGCAGCACCTCGCCCTGCGGGATCTGGCCCGAGACCAGGCCGGTGTTGCCGCCCTGCGGCGTGATCGCGGTTCCGGATTCGGCGCAGATACCGACGACGGCGGCGACTTCGGCCGTCGTCTTCGGCAGGACCAGCAGGGGGGTCGTCCCCTCCCAGCGACCGCGCCACTCGACGAGCTTGGGCGCGATGCGATCGCGGTCCTGGCTCCAGCCGCCCTCACCGAGCACGGCCTTCAGGCGGGAAATGACGTCTGCGGGTACGGAGATGGTCATGGGCGCAGCATACGCCGCCCGCGCGCCGTCGTCAGCCGATGAAGCCAGCGGCGCGCTTCAGCCGGTCATTGATCGCCTCGCCCAGCCCCTCGACGGGAATCGGCGCAACGGCGATGGCCGTCGGCTTCGTCCGGTCAGCGGCGCGCAGCATGGCGAACAGTCTGGCCGCGGCTTCCGCAAGATCGCCGCTCGGGCTGAGGTTGAACGGGCTGTCGCTCGGTCCGAACGCCAGGAAGGCCTCGCCGGGTTCAGGACGGGTCACGTTGATCCGCACGGGCGCGTCCGGCGCGTAGTGCAAGGCCATCCGGCCGGGCGAGCGCTTCGCGTCGGCTTCCGCTTCGGCGAGCGGTCCGATCAACGCCTCGATCTGTGCGCGCGTCACCGCTCCGGGCCGTAACAGCCGCGCCGGGGCGCCGGGCAGTAGGGCGATGACGGTGGACTCGAGGCCTACCCCGCACGGCCCGCCATCCAGCGCCTCGGCGGCGGACTCGCCGGTTTCCTCGCCCGCGTCGGCGAAGGTCGTCGGGCTCGGCCGTCCGGAGCGGTTGGCCGAGGGGGCCACCACCGGCCCGCCGAACGCCGCCAGCAGCGCGCGCGCCACGGGATGCACCGGCACGCGGACCGCCACGGTGTCGAGGCCTGCCCGGGCCAGATCGCAGACGGCGTCGGCGTCGGCGACCGGAGCGACGATCGTCAGCGGGCCGGGCCAGAAGGCCGTCGCCAGCGCCTCGGCGCGCTCATCCAGAACCGCGATGCGCCGCGCCGCCGCGATGTCGGCCACATGGGCGATCAGGGGGTTGAAGCTCGGCCGACCCTTGGCCGCATAGACGGCGGCGACGGCCAGCGGATTGGCCGCATCGGCCGCCAGGCCATAGACCGTCTCGGTCGGCAGGATGACCAGCCGGCCCGCGCGCAGGGCCACGACCGCACGCTCTAGGGCGCGCGCTTCGCCGTCAGGCTGATGTTGACCGTTACCGTTCCCGGCACGACCTCGGTCGTCTTCCAATCGCCCTGTCCCACGCCGAAGGCCAGACGGTTCAGACCGACGCTGGCGTTCATCTTCGCTACGCCGCCCGTGATGACGAGGGTGAACGGCAGGGTCAACGGCTTCGTCACCCCGCGGATCGTCAGGGCGCCGACCGCCTGGTAGCGGTTTCCGCCCATGGCCTTGAACGACGTCGCGGTGAAGGTCGCCTTCGGGAAGCGCTTCGCGGCGAACCAGTCGTCCAGCGGCAGGGCCTCGTCCCGGTCCGCGTCACCCGTGACGGCCGAGGTCATGTCGAACGTGGCGGTGACCGAAGAGCCGGCCAGATTGGCGGGGTCGAAGCGAATGGCCGCATCCCAGCGGCGGAACGCCCCGCTGAAGGCGCCGCCGTCGAAGCTGGAGCTGAAGGCGACCTTCGAGGCGCCCTTGTCCACGGTCCACACCGGCGCCGGCGCCGCCAGGGCCTGCCCCGCGAAGACGGTGGCGGCGATGAGGATCGTGGCGAACAGCCTCACGCGGCGGCGTCCTTGCGGGCCAGGAACGGGATCATCTTCGCCAGCTCGTTGTCCTTGTCTAGGAACTGGTGCTTCAACGCGGCCAGGACGTGCAAGGGGGTGAGCACATAGACGATCAGCTTGGCGACCAGCCCGTGGACAGTCTCCAGCTGCTCGTGTGTCACATGCCGCAACTCGGCGGGGAGGTCGTAGAGCGGCGCAAGCACCGGCCAGTTGAAAAGGCCGAACATGTCGATCGGGTATTGCTTGATCAGGGCGCTGGCCGAAACCGTCGCCCAGCCGGTGAGCGGCAGGATCAGAAGAACCGCGTAAAACAGGCCATAGACCGTCTTGGCCAGCTTCACCTCCCAGGGCTTCAGATGCTCGCCCATTGGCGGCGCGGGGTAGATGAAACGCAGCGCGATGCGCAGGAGCGTCAAGAGCATGATGGTGATGCCCAGCGGCTTGTGCAGCTGGACGGCCGCGATCTTTTCCGCGCCCTTCAGGTCTCCGGCCTGCCATCCCATCCAGACGGTCCAGACCAGAAGCCCGGCGATCAGCCAGTGCAGCACGATGGCGGCGGTCGAGTAACGGGTTCTGGTCATGACGACTCCGGAGTGATGCCTGACCTTACTTCTTCACAAACTCGAGTTCGAGGATCAACTCCACCTCGTCGCCGACCATCGCCAGCGGGGGATTGAGCAGGAAGGTAGAGCCGAACTCCGAGCGCCTGATCACACCACGCGCGGAAAAGCCCGAACGCTGGCCGCCTATGCCGGAGGCGTAGCCCTGAAAGGTCACGTCCAGCGTGACCGGCCTGGTCACGCCCCGGAAGGTCAGGTCGCCCGTCATCGTCCCGATATTGCCTTCACCCGGCGTGATGGCCGTCGAGGCAAAGGTGATCGTCGGGTTTGCGTCGGCGTCGAGGAACTTGTCGGCGAAATCGCCGTCGAATTTCGCGTTGCCCGTGTCCAGTGAGGCCGTCTGGAAGGTCGCGGTGACCTTTGAAGCGGCGGGAGCTTCGGGATCGTAGACGTAAGCCGCGTCGAAGTCGGTGAATCGCACGGTGTAATAGGACAGGCCCATGTGACGGACCCGCGCGATCAGGCTGGCGTGGGTCTTGTCCATTACCCAGGTCCCCGCCGGCATACGGGCCGGATCGGTGGACGGCGCCGCCAAGGCCATCGGGGCGGACATCAGCACGAGCGCGAAGGCGGCGACGGCGGAGCGGAACATGGCGATCTCGACTGTGACCAATTCTGTTACCTGTCAGGATAGGTCGCGTCTGTGTCGTCGAGAAGGCGAGGCTTCACGAACCCCGGAGCGCACGGCCTGAAACGCCGGGACCGGAGCAGAGACTCCTCCCCCTCGCGGGGGAGGAGGGATGTTTCTACAGCTGCGCCAGCATGTAGTCTGCGGACGAGACCTTGAATTCGCCGCCGGCTTCGACGTTCAGCGTATCGACGACGCCGTTCTTGACGATCATCGAATAGCGCTGCGAGCGCAGGCCCATGCCGAACTTGCTGCCGTCCATCTCAAGGCCGATGGCCTTGGTGAAGTCGCCGTTGCCGTCGGCCAGCATGATGATGTCCTCGCCCACGCCCTGGTCGAGGCCCCAGGCCTTCATGACGAACACGTCGTTGACCGAGATACAGGCGATGGCGTCCACGCCCTTGGCCTTGAACTCGGCAGCGTGCTCCTTGAAGCCCGGCAGGTGCTTGGCCGAGCAGGTCGGGGTGAAGGCGCCCGGCAGGGCCAGAACGGCGACCGTCTTGCCCTTGAACAGCTCGTCCGAGGTGATCGGACGGGGACCTTCGGAGCCCGAGGTCATGAAGGTCGCGTCAGGCAACGTGTCGCCGGCTTTGATGGTCATGTGATCTCTCCCTTGTCGCCGAAAGGCGCTCGCTGGTGCAAATAGAGGCGGGCGGGCCGTTCGCCAAGCGCGCGACTTGAATCCGCCATCCCGAATGCCGATCATCAACGCATGACCGAGCCATCGGACCCAGATTTTCTTTCGGGACGTCTCCTGATCGCCATGCCAGGGATCGGCGATCCGCGGTTCGAGCGGGCTGTGGTGTTCCTGTGCGCCCATGACGCGGAGCACGCGATCGGCATCGCGGTGAACCGGCCGCTCGACGGCCTGACCCTGACGTCCCTGTTCGAGCGGATCGGCCTTGATCCCCCGCTGCGACGACTGGCCGACGAGGCGGTGCTGATGGGCGGGCCGGTGGAGCGCGAGCGCGGCTTCGTGCTTCACACCGACGACTATCTGCTCGATGACGTCAGCCTGCCGGTAACGCCCGGGCTGGCGCTGACGACCACGCGGGACGTGCTTCAGGCGATGGGCGGCGACACCGCGCCGCGCAAGGCGATCCTCGCCCTCGGCTATGCCGGCTGGGGCGCCGGTCAGCTGGAGCGCGAGGTGCGCGAGAACGTCTGGCTGGTCTGCGATCCGGACGAGGCGCTGATCTTCGGCGACGACTTCGACCACAAGTGGTCGCGCGCGCTGGAAAAGCTGGGTGTCTCGGCGGCGATGCTGTCGGACGTCGGAGGGCGGGCCTAGCCCTGCCGCCTCACGGGCGCGGCGCCGTCGACGTAGCTTTCGTTGAGGTAGACCTCGGCCTCCTGGGGCGACAGGGCAGGCGCGTAGCCGAAGCCCTGGCCGTAGTCGCACCCCTGTTCCATCAGCTGGCCGGCCATGATCGAGTTCTCTACGCCCTCGGCGACGACTTCGAGGTTGAGGTCCTGGCCCAGCTTGATCACCGACCGGACGATCTTGGCCGAGCCTTCGTTGGCTCCCATGGTGCGCACGAAATAGCGGTCGATCTTGAGGGTGTCGAACGGCAGGCGCGTCAGGTAGCTGAGCGACGAGAATCCGGTGCCGAAGTCGTCCAGCGCCAGTCCTGCGCCGCCGGCGCGCAGGGCGCGCA
The DNA here is from genome assembly GCA_903858185.1 of uncultured Caulobacterales bacterium. Lineage (GTDB taxonomy): Bacteria > Pseudomonadota > Alphaproteobacteria > Caulobacterales > Caulobacteraceae > Caulobacter > Caulobacter lacus. Next base: position 116 of record CAIOHT010000043.1, on the reverse strand, counting down.
GAATCTTCGCGGCCCCGTCCGGGTCGCGCATGATGTCGCTTTCGGTGATCTCCAGCTTCAGCGACCCGGGCGGCAGGCGGTGCTTCTGGATCAGGCCGGTGACGTCGTCGATCAGG
>CAIOHT010000042.1 GCA_903858185.1 uncultured Caulobacterales bacterium | reverse complement strand
TGTCGCGATTGTCTTCACATGCTCGGGATGCAGATCGCCTTCCTCGAAGGCGCTGATCTCGGCCTTGGCCTTGCGCAGGTTGAAGAACAGCTTCTTCTGCGCCGCCGTGGTGCCCATCTTCACGAGCGACCAGCTGCGGAGGATGTATTCCTGGATCGAGGCGCGGATCCACCACATGGCATAGGTGGCGAGGCGGAAGCCCTTCTCGGGCTCGAACTTCTTCACCGCCTGCATGAGGCCGACGTTGCCTTCGGAGATCACTTCCCCGATCGGCAGGCCATAGCCGCGGTAGCCCATGGCGATCTTGGCCACGAGGCGCAGGTGGCTGGTGACGAGACGATGCGCCGCTTCGGGGTCCTGGTGTTCTTTCCAGGCCTTGCCGAGCATGAACTCTTCGTCCTTGGCCAGCATGGGGAACTTGCGGATCTCGGTCAGGTAGCGCGAGAGACCGCCATCGGGCGTCATCACGGCGAGAGACGTTGCGGCCATAGGTACATCCCCTTCAACACTCGGGTGCGTGGCCGACACTGCGTGGTCCCGCGCCCCCCTAACTTCCGAGATAGGAAGCCGTTCCGGCCGTTTGAAGGCCAGTGACCAATTTGTAATCCCTGACTATGGCGCTAGGACATCGAGAATGTGTCAGTGAGTTGTCAGAAAAAATCTACCCTGAGCGAGGGCGCGAAGCCGCCGCGACGATGTTCCAGGCCAGCGCCAGGGCCCCGCCACCGATCAGGCCCAAAAGGGAGGTCACGCCTACCAGGGCCGCCGCCGTCGTCAGGTCAAAAACGCCCACGTGATAGGGCGGATCGATGAAGTGCAGCCGGAAGATAAAGTCCAGAAAGGGCTGCGCCCAGCCGAGGGCCACCATGGCCGCCCAGACCGCGTGCAATCCGCCCATCAGGACGCCCAAGGCCAGGCCTGCTCTGGGAATGCTTACAGTCGACATGATCGAACCTCCTGTTGACGCACATCCCAGACTACCCCCGCTGCGGATTGCCCTCTTTGATGAAGATCAGTCGCCCGCATCAGTGGAAATCCACATGGATGTGGTCGTCATGACGCGCCGCCCTGCAGCCTGCGAAGCGCACTTTCGGGAGCCTCCCGAGGCCCAGCCTGGTCTTCAGGTGCGGCTCGATGAACACCCGCCGCACGCGCGGATCAGCGGCCAGGAGCCGAACCATTGTAGCCGTGCGGGCTTCATCCAGCCGCCAGTTTCGGTCCCGCCCCGGGTCCGGAGGATCGATTTCCGGGGGCCTCGCCGTGGCGCCCGTGCAACGCCTGTCGCCGGATTTCAGCGGCGGTTCATAGGCGCGGTAGCCGGATCGGGTGGGTGCGCGCTCCAGCGGTCGGCCCCTGCGGTCGGTGTAGAACAGCGCCACATCCAGTTGCCGCCCGTCGCCGTGTGACAGATGTGGCGGCATCGGACGCGTGCCGAGCGGCCAGGAGCCCTCCATGTAGCGTATGATCGTGCCGGGGTGGCGCGCCTCCATGGCGGCGGCCGCCTTCAGCAGCGCGGCGCGCGGCGCT
>CAIOHT010000041.1 GCA_903858185.1 uncultured Caulobacterales bacterium | reverse complement strand
GCGGGCCAGGTCCCGCGGTTGCGCCATCCGCTCACGTCCATCGTCACCGATGGCCAGCGCCAGCGGCGCCGACGCTTCCAGGGGCGTCCATGTGACCCTCTCGGAGAGATTTGGCTCCCCGCCTTCGATGAAGGCCAGGATACGGTCGCGAAGGCCCGCCGCGACGCGCCAATCAGCCTCCGCTGGCGTCGCGCCCAATTCCGCATACGCAGGGTCAAGCGTCCCAAGCAGCGCGTAGAGCGCCGCGCCGTGACCGGCGCTACGCGCCTGGCCCCTCAGGCTTTGGGGCGTATAGCAGAAGTCGAACAGCCAGGTCTCTGCGGCGTGACTCGCCGACAGGAGGGCCAGCTCACGCGCAGGACGACGAAACACCAGTTCTCCGTAGAGGTCGTAGCCATCCGCTCGAGGTGAGTTCTCCGGGCTGGCGAAGACCTGGGCCAACAGATCGGCCGGCAGGCCGAGCGTGTCCAGCAGGCTGCCTTCAAAGTCGGAGTAGCCGACGATGAGGCGGCGCGCGTTCGACACACCGGCCGCAAGCGCCTGTGAGGGTAGGCGGTCGACAAACGGACCGTCGACGTACGGCGTCTCGCCCCGCCCGCCGTCGAAGGCGGGCGTACGAACGGGGGCCGGGGCGCTGTAGTCTATCATTGAAGCGGCGGGGTGCGGGCCCGGCGAAAACAGGTTGTCGCCACCACCGGATATGACGATCGCCTGGTCGAACAGCCCCTCGGCTTCGGGGGAGAGGTTCAGGGCGTTGACGCTGACCCCGCCGGCCGACATGCCGGCCAAGGTCACTCGGCCCGGATCCCCGCCGAAGGCCTGGATGTTACGCTGAACCCACTTCAGGGCAGCGATCTGATCCTGAATCCACAGCGGACCATGGTCGAAGCCCAGGGCGCCGAGTCGATAGTTGAAGGTGACGACCACGACGCCGGACGCGGCAAGACGGTCTCCTCGATAGGCCGGGGCCGATCCCGAGCCGATCTGGAAGCCGCCGCCATGGACGATCACCAGCACGGGCCTTTCCACTGCGCCCGTCGGCGCCCAGACGTTCAGATAGAGGCAGTCTTCCGACGATGTCTCGGTGGCATGGGTCGACATCGCCGGGAAGTACGGCTGGAGCGACCACTCGCGAAACGCGGTCGCCGTTCGCACGCCCTGCCAGGCCTCCACGGCCTGTGGCGGCTGTCCCCGATGTCGCCCCGTTGGCGGAGCGGCGAAGGGAATGCCGAGAAAGGTGTCGACACCATTCGCTCGCACGCCCGACACGACGCCCTCGGTCGTGCGGCCGAGTGGGCTCTCAGTCACCCTTGAACTCGCCGGGCCGTTTCTCGAAGAAGGCCTTCACCCCTTCCTGAAAGTCCTGGGTCTTCACCGTCAGCAGGTACTGGTCACGATCCATGAAGCTCGTGGCGTAGTGATTGGCGTTCGCCTGGGCATTGACCGCTTCCTTGGTCATGCGAATGGGGAGGGGAGGCAGGGCCGCGACCTTTGCCGCCCAGGCCCGGGCGGCGTCGAGCGCCTTGCCCTTTTCGGTAACCTCGTCGGCCATGCCCCAGGACAGGCAGACCTCGGCCGTCGCCGGTTCGCCGAACATCACAAACCGTTTGGCCCGCGACGGCCCTGCCATCGTGGTGATCCGCGGAATGCTGTTCCAGCTCATGTTGATCCCGAGGGGAACCTCCGGGAGCCGAACGAAGCTGCCTTCGCCCATGATCCTGAAATCGCAGGCGACGGCCAGAGCGCAGGCTCCGCCGACGCAGTAGCCCTCAATGGCGACGATTGTGACGGCCTCGATCTCCTCCCAGGCGCGGCACATGTCCGGCCCGGCCATGATCGCTTCACGGGTTTCGAGGACCGTCGGCGCCGTCACGCGGTCCTGGATCCCGCCAAGATCCGCGCCGGCGGAGAAGTACTTGTCTCCGCCCGCCAGGACGACCGCCAGGACGTCAGAGCGCCGTCGCAGAAGGGCGGCGACCTCGGTCAGTTCACGCATCATCCGGCCGTTCAGCGCATTGCGTGCATCCGGGCGGTTCAGGGTGACTTCCGCAATCGGGCCGTCACGGGTGATCTCCAGGTGCTCCCAGGAGCGGTCAAAGAGCGCATCACTCATCAGGAGTAGATCTCCACCAGGCCGGCAGCGCCCATGCCGGCGCCGACACACATCGTCACCACGCCATACTTCGCCTTGCGACGGCGACCCTCAAGCAGAACGTGACCGATCGAACGCGCCCCGGTCATGCCGTAGGGATGTCCGATGGAGATCGCGCCGCCGTTGACGTTGTATTTTTCGGGGTCGATCCCGAGACGGTCCCGCGAGTAGAGGCATTGGCTCGCGAAGGCCTCGTTCAGCTCCCAGAGATCGATTTCGTCGACCGACAGGCCATGTCGTTCCAGGAGGCGAGGTACGGCGAAGACGGGACCAATGCCCATTTCATCCGGCTCGCAACCGGCCACGGTGAACCCACGGAATGCGCCGAGCGGTTCAAGTCCACGTCGGGCCGCCTCCTTGGCCTCCATGAGGATACAGGCGCTTGCACCGTCAGACTGCTGGCTCGCGTTGCCCGCCGTGACGGTCTTGCCTTCCTTGATCACCTGACCGTCGCGGTGGACGGGCTTCAGGGCGGCGAGGGTCTCGAGCGTAGTGTCGGGGCGATTGCATTCATCGCGGTCGAGCACCTTGTCGACCATGGTGGTTTCGCCCGTGGCCTTGTCGACCTGAGCCATTTTCACAGCGAGCGGGACAATCTCGTCGTTGAACAACCCCTGGGCCTGGGCGCGGGCGGTGCGCTGCTGGGAGCTGAGCGCATACTCGTCCTGCGCCTCGCGCGAGACGCCGTAGCGTTCGGCGACGATTTCGGCGGTCTCGATCATCGACATCCAGAGCGCCGGCTTGTGGGCAAGCAGGTAGTCTTCAGTGAGGTGAAAACGGTTCATGTGACCGCCCATCTGCACGAGGGAAATCGACTCGACGCCGCCGGCCGCCATGATCGGCACGTCCTCATTTCGGATGCGGCCCGCCGCGACGGCGATGGCCTGAAGTCCTGACGAACAGAAGCGGTTCACAGCCAGTCCGGACGTCGTGACAGGGCAGCCGGCGCGAAGCGCGGCGGTCCGCGCGATGTCGTAGCCCGTGGCGCCTTCAGGATGCCCGGACCCAAGGACGACGTCCTCGATCTCGGCCGGGTCCACGCCGGCGCGGCTCATGGCGCTGGCCAGAACATGCCCCGCGTAGGTGATCGGGTGAGTGGCGTTCAGGCTTCCCCGAACGGACTTGCCCATGCCCGTACGGGCCGTGGAAACGATGACAACTTCGCGCACGACGCGGCTCCTTCGACGGTGATAGTGATTGTGGACTGAACATTAGTTTAGTCACTGTGCGCTATGCAACCCATTGTCAGGATCGTTGGAACCCTTTTTCCGTAATGGCTGGCGCGACTCGATGTTAGAAATGGCGAGAGGACCTCGACTGAACAGGCGCAGGGCTGGTTTAGTCGCGGGAGCGGTTCGGAATGGGCCTGCCCGATCGTTGCCGTGTCCCCGCGGCGTTGGGCCCATCCAGGAAATGTGAGGATCGAGTTGGCGAAGAAACCAGTCAATGAAGCGGGTGATGGTCGTACACGGCTGATCTCGACCGCGTTGCGGCTGTTCGCGGAGAAGGGCTTCGACGGTGTCACGGTGCGTGACATCGCAACGGCCTCTGACGTCTCGGTCGGACTGATAAACCACCATTTTGGCTCAAAGGAGGGCCTCAGAACCGCCGTCGATGATCAGTTCATCCGGCAGTTCGAGGAGGCATTGTTCTGGGAGCCCAAAAAGCAGGAACCTGGGCGGGCGACCACTGAAGACTTTGCGGCCACGGTCGATGAATGGATCTCACGGCATCAGGACACCTGGCCTGATACGGCAAACTATTTCCGACGGGCACTTCTGGAAGAGAGCGACTGGGGCTTTGCGATCTTCGCCCGCTTCTATGCAATCGTTCAGAAGTCGGTGACCAAGATGGACGCCGACGGTGTTCTGGGGGCCCAGGTAGACCGTCTCTGGCTTCCTTTCCTGATGATGTATCTTGAGCTTGGGACGCTACTGCTGGATCCATACATCAAGCGCACAATCGGCAAGTCAGGCTTCGAGACCGACCTGTGGCGGCGTCGCCACCGCGCATACACCGACTTGATCCGGCGAGGCGTTGTGAAGCGTGCGGTTGAGCCTAAGGCCTAGCCTGCCGCAATTGCCCGAAGGGACATCTTGTCGATCTTGGAATTCGGCAACTTGGGTAGGGTTTCCTGAACGACGAAGGACTTGGGCACCTTGTAGTTCGCGATGCGCCCCTTGAGGTATTCCCGCAGTTCGTCCCCGGTGACGGACATGCCCGGGCGGGTTTCCACGAAGGCGAAGCCGACCTCCTGGAATTTCGGGTGGTCAACCGGCACGACGGCTGCAAGGGCGACCGCGGGGTGTTCGCTGATCGCCTGTTCGATCTCGACCGGATAGACGTTGTATCCGCCCGATTTGAACATCTCCTTCAGACGGCCGACGAAGACCAGATTGCCATCGGGACGCCTGACGCCAAGGTCTCCCGTCCTGAGGAAGCCGTCCGCGGTGAACGCCTCGGCGCTCGCCTTCGGGTTCCTGAAATAGCCGGACATCACGTACGGCGCGCGGATCTGGATCTCGCCAGTCTCGCCGTCCGGCACCGGAATGCCGGCGGCATCGGCGATCCGTGCCTCGGCGCCGTCGATTGGCTTCCCGATCGTCTCGGCATGGACGATCAGGTTATCTTCCGGGAGGGTGCGCGTGATGATCCCGCATGTCTCAGTCTGGCCGTAGACCGACGACAGCCTGGCGCCGCTCGGCTCGATCTTTTCCAGCACCGACAGCGCGGTCATGGCTCCGCCGAACACGATCAACTTCGCCGACAGGAGCCGATCACCCATTCCGTCGGGGTTCGACATCATCATGGCAAAGCCGGTGGGTGATGAAACCAGATAGGAGGGGCGCTCCTGCTGGCTGATCGCAGCGAGCGCAGCCAGGTCGACGCGCGGGTAGAAGATGATCGCCCCGCCAGCGGCCATCACGTTCATGCAGATGTTGTTGATGGCGCCCACGTGATTGACGGGGGCGGCGCAAATGCTCCTGGCAAGCCCGTCCTCGCCCATCCAAAGGGCATTGGAGATGGCGGACGAAGTGATGGCCCGGTGGGACAGCATCGCGCCCTTTGGGCGCCCCGTGGTGCCGGACGTATACACAATCACCGCAGCGTCTTCTGGGTCGACAAGGTGTCGAGCGTTCGCGAGGGATTCATCAGATACAGCCTTCCCCCGTTCGAGGAGCCCATCTTTCGAGGTGGCTCCGGCGGTCGGGTCGCCATGGCAGACAATGGGCGTGCCTGGGGACAGGAAGGGCGCGAGTTCCTCGCAATAGTCGCGGTCTTCAAACGGCGAGACCGCGATCAAGACGCGCGGTTCGCTATCGCTGATCAGGTGTTCAAAATCCCGGCTCTGATACCGTGGATTGATGCCGACCCAAATGGCCCCGATCGAAGTCGCTGCATGGATCGCGATCCAGAAATCGAGACACGGCGGTGTCAGCATCGCGACGCGGTCGCCGCGCTGAACCCCCAATGAAATAAGCCCCTTGGCGTAGTCATCGACGTGCTTCCGGAGCTGGCTGTAGCTCAGCCTTTGCACGCCATCCACGGCCGCGAGGGCGTCCGGAGTTTTCTGCTCAATCGAGTGAAGAAGGCTGTCGATCGTAAGTTTCTCGACCGCGGCGATCCGCGTTATCAAACGATCGTTCATTGCAGGAGCTTTCTCGCCAGTCAGCGCATTGCGCTTCGCCATATCCAATACGAGGAATAATGGGCATTGAAAAGAGACTGATCAAATGTTTAGTATGTCCCAACGTCAGGTAGCTGGCGTACGAGGCGCGACGCCTGCGTCGTGATCATTCGGAAAAAAACGTCATTGGGCCGCACCGCGCGGCTTTAGGGGAGGGATAGATGACCAGACCGATGCGAGTGGCGCTGTGCGCCGGCGCGAGCTTCTTTGCGATCATGTCGAGCGGCGCTGCGCATGCTGCCGGCGCGCCCTCTTCGACTGAGGTCCAGGAGGTTGTCGTTACGGCGCAGAAGCGTGAGGAGCGTCTCCTCGATGTGCCGCTACCGGTTCAATCGATTTCGCAGGAGCAACTCGACAAGGCCGGGGTCAGCAAGGTCGCTGACCTGACCTCGTCTATCCCTGGCGCCTCGCTCGTGTCGGGCACGACTCCGGGCTTCGAGACGATTCAGATCCGCGGTATTGCGAGCGGCACGACCGGCGACGGTCTGGTCAGCTACTACGTCGGCGACACGCCCTTTGGTATTCCCAACCTGCAGCTGACGCCGCCCGCTCGAATGCTCGATCTTGAGCGCGTGGAAATCATCCGCGGTCCGTCGGCGACCCTCTATGGCCAAGGCGCCATGGGCGGTACGATCAAGATGGTGCTGGCGCAACCTGACTCGACGGCGTTTTCGGGCAAGGCGCAGGCCGAAGTATCCGATACCTCGGGCGGCGGCACCAACTACAATGGCGACGTGGTGCTCAATGTGCCGCTCGTCGAAGGCAAGCTCGCTGCGCGTATTTCCTACGGCTACGATTCGATCAGCGGCTATGCGGAAGCGCCGGAGCTCAATCTCAAGGACGTGAACGGCTTCGAGGGCCGAAACGGTCGCATCACGCTCGCATGGACGCCGTCCGATGATCTGACTGTCACGGCCATGTACTGGAATATCCGCAACCGTCAGGATTTCTCCAACAGCCTGACGCCGCAAAATGCGCTGAGCGGCATTCCGCTCTACTTCCCGATTCCGTACGGCTTCCCGGCGATTGCCGGCACAGGCGGACGGCGCGGTTTCACCAATGTCGACGCCGATGTCTTCTCGCTGACGGCAAGCTGGCGGACGCCGATCGGTGACCTGACGGCCAACACGTCGTTCATCGACCACAAGCTGGACTTCGTCACGCCGCTGCTGAGCATCCTGGTCAACGACAGCCTGTTCGCCACGGAGACCTACACCAACGAAATCCGGCTTTCGTCGCTCCCCGACAGCCCGGTCACATGGTTGATCGGTGCCTCGAACCGTAAGGCTGACCTGACCGCAGACATCTTCTACTACAGCCAGATCGGACTCGCGGGCGCCAAGGGCAGCATCATCAATACGCTCGGCGTCGTTTCCACTGAGTCCTACTCGCTCTTTGGCGAAGCGTCGGTCGAGCTGTTCGGTGGCAAGCTGACTCCGCTCGTCGGGCTTGCCTACTTTGAGGATGATCGGTCGTCCGTCGGCGTCGATCGCGCTGCCGGCCTGCCGCGTGTGGCTGGCGGCAAGTGGGACAGTCTCAACCCGCGCTTCAACCTCAAGTACAAGCCGGCCGACAACGGCACGATCTACTTCAACGCGGCGAAAGGCTTCCGGAGCGGTACGCTTCAGACGCCGGCTCAGGCCGCCGCTGCCGATGTCTCGCTTGGCTTGCCGGCTGGCACGATCAAGACCGCGAATGAGCCGGACTCGCTGTGGACCTATGAACTTGGCACCCGGTGGGAGCTCGCCAATCGGCGTTTCCTGGTCGAGGCCTCAATCTATCGCACGGACTGGAGCGATGTTGTGGTGCAGTTCGCCACCGCTGCAGTGATCTCGCTCGCCAACGCTGGTGACGCCGAGATCAAGGGCGCGGATGTCGGTGTGGTCTGGCGTACACCCGTCGAAGGGCTGAACCTTCAGGGCAGTGCCGCCTATACCGATGCACAGTTCACACGGGTCGTTGGTGCGCTGTCGGTCGGCACGGCTATCAAAGTCGGCGGCCCGGTGCCGAACGTGCCTGAGCGCACGTTCACTGTGGCCATGGACTATGCCCGCGATCTGAACTGGCTGGGTGGAGCGACCGGCTCGCTCTATGTGGGCTATTCCTATCGTGACAAGACCTACGACGCGACCACCAAGGGTCTGGCGTCCGGCGAGCTCAATGACCTGACGGTGCGCGCGGGCCTGAAGAAGGACAGCTGGAGCCTGGAGGCCTTCTCGACCAACGCCCTGGATGACGACGATCCCGCGGTTGAGAGCTCGACGGCTCTGCAGATCCTGTACCCCCGCAAGATCGGCGTCCGCGTCGGCGTGAACTTCTAAGGCCAATTTCTCCCTCGGACGAACAACTGGCGACCGTGGAAATCCACGGTCGCCATCTTCTTTGGCCAAGTCGCGAAAAGCAGGATTGAACATGAGCGTCAGCTTTGGAGATGTCTTCGACTCCGTCGCCCGTGCGATTGAAGACGGCGCGCCGGCCGTCATTTGCGACGGCGAGGTAACGACCTGGGGAGACTTCGATCATCGCTCCAACGCGCTCGCGAGACACCTCATTGGTCTGGGCCTGGAGCCGGGCGCGAAGGTCTCGCTGTATATGCGCAACGGCCCTGACTACATGGTGGCTTTCGCCGCTGCGTTGAAGGCTCGGCTGGCGCCGGTGAACATCAACTACCGATACGGAGCCGATGAGGTCGCCTATCTTCTCGACAATTCAGACAGCGAAATCCTGATTTTTGACGTCGAGTTTGCGGACCTGATCGATGAGTTGCGCGGGCGATGCGACCTCAAGGACTGGATTTCCGCCAGAGGACATCAGCCCGGGGCCAGTGCGCTGTCCGACATCTATGCGGAGCATGACGGCTCGACGCTCGATCTTCCTCGCTCGCCTGATGACCTTTTCCTGCTCTACACCGGCGGCACGACGGGCATGCCCAAAGGGGTCATGTGGCCGTCGAGCGCACTCTGGGGAACGCTTTCGGCAAGCCGCGCGGCGCGGCCGGAAGATCCGCCCCCGATGACCTTGCCGGACCTTGAGACCCAGATCCGCTCGGGTGAAGGCCGCGTGCGCTATCACATCGCCCCGCCGTTGATGCACGGTACGGGTCTGTTCGCCGCACTGAGCGTGATGTCTCGAGGCGGGTCGATTGTCTGCTCAGCCAGGCCATCGTTTGATCCTGAAGCGACGGTCGCCGAACTGGCAGAACTGCAATGCGATGGCGTGGTCATCGTCGGTGATGCGTTCGCCAGGCCCCTTCTGGACGTCCTGCGGCGCACCGCAGGCCAATACGATGTTTCCCACATGAAGATGGTCGTCTCGAGCGGGATGATGTGGAGCCCGGAGGTCAAGCTCGGGCTGCTCGAGTTTATGCCGGACGCCGTGATGTCGGACGGCCTGGGCGCCAGCGAGTCGGCCGGCATCGCCTATTCCGTCGTCACCCGGGACGCGCCGCCGTCCGAGGCCCGCTTCAACCTCGCCAACGCTGTCGTGCTGCGTCCCGATGATCTGACACCCGTTGAACCGGGCTCTGGCGAAATCGGCATCATCGCCAAGTCGGGTGATATTCCGCTCGGCTACTACAAGGACCCCGAGCGAACCGCGCGAACCTATGTGTTGATCAATGGCGTTCGCCACATCCTGGGCGGGGACCATGCGCTCGTGGAGGCGGACGGATCCATCCGCCTGCTCGGACGGGGAAGTCACTGCATCAACACCGCCGGCGAAAAGGTCTACCCGGAAGAGGTCGAAGAGGCGCTGAAGACGCACCCGCAGGTCACCGATGCGCTGGTCTTCGGAATTGCTGACGACAGATTTGGTCAGTCGGTGGCTGCTTTGGCGGCGGTCGATGGCGACGCAACCGAAGGCGACCTGATTGCTCACGTCAGAGGCCAACTCGCGCCCTACAAGGCGCCTAGGGCTGTCGTCGCCGTCACTGCCGTGCCGCGGGCGGTCAATGGCAAGGCCGACTATGAAGAAGCCAAGCGGGTGTTCGCAAACGCCCGAATTCCGTGAGGGGCGTCAGCTGCCGCTGTAGTTTCCGGGCCTCTTCTCCAGGAAGGCTGCGACCGCTTCGGAGAAGTCGCTCGACGTCTGCGTCAGCAGGAACTGATCCGCATCCATGTGCATGAGCGCCGGGCCTAGGGCGCCGGCCACGGCGTTGACGCTCCGCTTGATCATCTGGACCGGAACCGGCGGCAGGCTGGCGTATCGATCGGCCCAGGCCCGCGCTGTCGTGGACAACGCCTCTGCCGGAACGATTTCGTCAAAGAAGCCCCATCGTTCAAGGACAGGCGCGTCAAACAGCGCCCCTGACATGAGCATCTGCTTCGCGCGAGCGATGCCAACGAGACTCACGCACACGGGCAGCGCGTTCCACATCAGGCTCATGCCAAGCTTCACCTCGCCATAGCTCACGCGAGCCGTATCGGCGGCGACGCGAAAATCGGCGGCCGACGCAATGCAGGCGCCGGCGCCCGCCGCTACGCCGTGGACCATGGCGATGGTCGGCTGGGGAATTTCCTGAATTGCTCGCATGAGACGGGCGCCAAGTTCGACGGCGCGTCGCCTCATCAGCAGCGAAGGCGGTTCGACTGCTGGGCCCGGGGGCGGGCTCATGTCGGCGCCGACGCTGAAATGCGGTCCGGCGCCACAGATGATGACGGCTCGGCACGCTTCGTCATCCCGGAGACTGAGCGCAGCGCGTTCGATCTCCAACATGAAGTCCTGCCCGATTGCGTTGCGCCGCTCGGGTCTGTTGAGGCGCAGCGTTACGATGCGACCGTCTCGCTCAAGAACCACGCTGTCCAGGATCGCCTCCGTGTCTGGGCTGGTCAGTTTGCGTAGGATGGATCGAGTTGGTCGAGCTTGCGAAGAAGCGCCGGCCAGGTGAAGGCGCCAGCCGTCCCGGTGAACAGCGAGGTGCTCTGGTCTGTGACCTTCTGCGGCACACCCTGCCGTGGCTGCGTCAATCGAGCACCTGTCGACTGGGCCCGAACCTGCATCGTGCAGGCCCTTTCGAGGAAGTAGATCGCCAGCCAGGCTGCGGGACAGCTGACGCCCACGGCCAGCGTGCCGTGATTTCGCAGAAGCATAAGGTGCTTTTCGCCCATGTCGGCCACAAGCCGCTCACGTTCGTCGAGGTCGAAGGCGATCCCCTCATAGTCGTGATAGGCCACTTCATCTGCGACCATCATCGCGTGCTGCGACAGGGGAAGCAGGCCCTCCTCCTGGGCCGCGACAGCGACCCCGTCGTCAGTATGGAGGTGGATCACACACTGGGCATCCTCGCGCGCCATATGGAGGGCGCTGTGGATGACGAACCCGGCCGGATTCACCGCGTACGGCGTCTCGGCGACGGGCTGACCGTCGAGATCAATCTTCACCAGGTTGGAGGCGGTGACTTCATCGAACCGAAGTCCGAACGGATTGATCAGGAAATGATGCTCCGGACCGGGCACCCGAGCCGAAATATGGGTGAAGATAAGATCATCCCAGCCGTGAAGCGCCACCAGACGGTAGACGGCTGCGAGGTCGCGACGGACCGTCTCTTCGTCATTGGGAGATGTGGACGTGGCCATGGTTCGGACCTCCGGCGGTTGGTGGGACTTCAGATCTGATCCTGCCTCGCGGACCGGGCAGCCATCGCGAAATGGGCGCCCGCCCAGATCAACGCGCCGGTCGAGATGGCCAGCGCGTACCTCAGACTTTCGCCGCCAAGTCGGGGTTCGAGCAGGTCGCTTATGAGGCCGACGGCAAATGGGCCGGCGCCCAGACCGAGCAGCGATGACAGGAACAGGACGAGCGAGACAGCGGTCGCTCGCCGGTGGGGTTCGGCGAAGGACTGGATGGCGGAAAGCGCTACGCCGCCGCCGGATGCTGCGATGAAGGTGGCCGCCACCTTGATCGTAATGGCGATGAAGGGCGAGGGCCAAAGGAAGACCGCCAGATAGATGGGCGCAGAGCCGGCGTAGGCCATGGCGGGTAGCCACAACTCCCACCGGCGGTCGCCGGGCAGGAGCTTCACGGCCGCCGCGCCGCCTGCCAGGACGCCCAGGATTCCGCCGATGCCGGCGGCCAAGCCTGACCAAACGCCGATCTGGGTCAACGACAGCCCATGGCTGCGGATGAAGAAGGCGGGGATCCACTGGGTAAGGCCGTAGGTCGCAAAACTGCCAACGGACAAGCCGAGCGTCAGGTGCAACAAGGCCTTCCGCTTGAGCAGGATCTTGATGACGGTCAGGGCAGACTCACCGGACGAACCGGCCTGCGGCGCCGTCCGGCGCTTCGGCTCCTTGAGCGTGAGCAAGATAATGACCCCGAGCAGGGCGCCAGGGAGACCGACCACGCATAGGGCGAGTCGCCATCCAATCTGATCGGCGAGGATGCCGGTCAGCATCAGCCCGCCGGAGAGGCCGGCCAGGCCGCCGGCCTGGAAGACGCTGATGGCGAACGCTCTCTTTTCGGGCGGAAACAGGTCTCCAATCATCGAGTGGGCGGTCGGGACGCAGCCAGCCTCACCGACGCCGACGCCCATCCGGATGACGAAGAGCTGCCAGAAGTTTCGGGCAAGTCCCGTTGCAGCGGTCATCACACTCCAAAGCACCAGGCAGGCTGAAAGAATGACCACCCGTGATTTTCGATCCGCCAGCCTCGCCAGAGGAATGCCCAGCGTGGCGTAGAGGGCTGCGAACGCCAGCCCCGTCAACAGCCCAAGTTGGGAGTCGGTCAAACCCAGTTCGGCCTTGATCGGTTCGACTAGGACGGCCAGGACCATGCGGTCCATATAATTGAAAAAGCTGACAAAAAAGAGAAGCGACAGGGCGTATGCGGCCACGGCTGGCTTTGGAGAAGCGGTGCCCTCGGCAATCGTGTCCGTCATGGTCGCCTCCGGTTCTTTGATTGATGGCGCCGCTCTGTCGACGGGCTCTATAGGCTCGACACTATGGCGGGTTGTCGGACTATGCAAATGTTCAGTATGGTGTCTCGGAGGGACTTGGACTCCCTCGCCTGAGGTTCGAACGGCCATGTCCGACACGCTGAAGACGCCTACCTTCACAACTCTGGCCCAGACCACGCGCGGCGATTGGGAGGGAGTCCTGGAGCATTGGGGCCCCTACATGGCCGCGCTGCCTGACCGCGTTCTGCGCCACCTCAAGCTGCTTGGCGGCGACTTTGGAGGCTACCCGGTTGACCGGCTTGAGCACTGTCTGCAGACCGCGACGCGCGCCTACCGGGATGGTCGCGACGAGGAGTATGTCGTGTGTGCGCTACTCCACGACATCGGGGACCAGCTGGCGCCCGCGAACCACGCCGAGCACGCGGCGACGATGCTCAAACCATATGTCTCCGACGCGAACCACTGGATGGTGCAGCACCACGGCATCTTCCAAGGCTACTACTTCTTCCATCACCTGGGATTGGATCGCGACATGCGCGAGCAGTTTCGGGGGCATCCCCACTTCGAATACACGGCCCAGTTCTGCCACCTGTACGACCAGGTGGCGTTTGATCCGAACTATGACTCGATGCCGCTTGAAGCGTTCGAGCCGATGCTGCGGCGCGTTCTGTCGCGCCCGCCGGGCCCCTTGGTCGCGGAATAACCCACATCTGGAGGATCCATGCCGTTTCCTGCTGATCGGGTCGGCCTGTCGCTCTCGCCGATCGACACGACGCTCGATGCCCGAAGCATTCTTGCCTACGCCGCCGGCCTGGGAGCGTCAGAGCGGGTATTTCTCGACGACGCGGCGCCCGGCGGGCTGAAGGCTCTGCCGTTTCAGTGCGTCAGCCCCGAGTGGCCGGTCGTCCTGTCGTTGCGGGAATCCCTGTCGGACCGCCTTTCGGCCGAAGAGGCGCGCGGCGGCGTCCACGCCGTCCAGGACTCCCACTTCCACCGGCCGATGGCGCCGGGCGATCAACTGACGACATCCGGTCAGCTGGTGAGCGCCCGCCAGATCAGGTCCGGCGTCCTGGTCGTCTGTCGCCTGGAGACCCGGGATCGCATCAGCGGAGATCTCGTCACGACCTCGTGGACGAGTTCCGTCTATCGCGACGTCGCCCTGGACGGAGAGGAGGCGGCTCTTGTCGCGCCGCCAGACAGCGGAGCGGCAGGTACTCTTTCTGACAACGCTGCATCGACCCGGATCGGCATCCCGCGCGGGATGCCGCACGTCTATTCGGAATGCGCCGACATCTGGAATCCCATCCATACCGAGCGCGCGGTGGCCCTTGCCGCCGGATTGCCGGACATCATTCTGCACGGCACCGCGACCTGGGCGCTGGCCGGCCTGACCGTTCTTCGCCGCTACGCCGACTGCGATGTCACGAGACTTGCCAGAATGACCGGGCGATTCACCGGGATGGTCATTCCCGGCGATGACATCGTGGTCCGCCATGAAAAAGGGACAGGGGACATGGTTCTCTTCGAAGTGCTCACCGCATCGGGCGCGCCCGCGATCAGCCAGGGCGCGGCGTGGCTACGATGAGCTCGCGACGACTGACAGCCGCGGAAGTCTCGGCCTACGACACCGAGGGCTATCTGCTCCTGGAGGGACTGATCAGCGCCGATGTTGTCGATCAACTGGTCGAGGCCATGCAGTCGTTCGTTGAGCGGAGCCGTTCACTCAAGGACTCGGCGCCGGACATCCTGCTTGGTCCGGGCCACAGCGCGCAGCAGCCGATGCTCCGCAGAGTTCCCCAGACCGTCGCCTTCCATCCGCTGTTCGAAGAGTTTGGCCTGCGCGGGCCGCTACTGGACATTGTCGAAGACCTGATCGGTCCGAACATCCGCTTCCATCATTCCAAGTTGAACTTCAAATCGCCCCACGGGGGCGAGGAAATCAAGTGGCACCAGGACATCCAGTTCTGGCCCCACAGCAACTATTCGCCGCTGACGATCGGCGTCTATCTGACCGATGTCGACGAAGGCATGGCGCCGATGGGCGTGTTCGCCGGCAGCCATCGCGGGCCGATCTCGACTCTGCGGGATGTCGACGGCAACTGGACCGGATCGCTCAGTGATCGTGAGGCCTCGATGTTGGAGCCGTCGCGGCTGCGATGGCTTTGTGGCCCTCGGGGATCGGTCACGATCCACAACTGCCGCATCGTACATGGCTCGCGCGCGAACCTCTCTGACCGGATACGGCCGCTGCTGCTTCACACCTACGCACCGACGGACGCGATCCCGCTGACCCGGATCATGGACCCGGTCCGGTTTGGGAATGTGATCGTCCGGGGCGGGCCGGCCAGCCATGCGCGCTTCGATGCAGAGCCGTGCCCAATGCCTCCGGACTGGGGCGCCGGCGACTACAGCTCAATCTTCTCGACACAGCAGGAAAAGCTGGGCTGAGCGACCGCTGAACTGCAGCCACTGACCAAGACCCAACTGCGCCAGCTCAGCATGACGCTAAAGGGGGCGACGGGTTTGACACCCTTCCAGACTATACATATGTTCAGTCAACGAAGTTGGCGACGAAACGTGCGTCAGCGGTCAGGGAGCTGCGCGTGCCGACATACAGCCGGGAAACGATAGGGAGCGTCGTCGGCACCGAAGTCGGCGTTTCCGAATGGACCACCATCACGCAGGACATGGTGAACCAGTTCGCACAGCTGACCGGCGATCCGGTCCGGCTCCATACTGACGTTGAGCTCGCCAGGAAGACGCCCTTCGGCGGCACGATCGCGCACGGTCTCCTGACGCTGTCCATGATCGGCGGGTTCTGCACGGCGGCTGAAGTGCTCATGGAAGGCATCACCATGGGCCTCAACTATGGCTTCGACAAAGTGCGGTTTGTCGCGCCGGTGAAGACGGGCTCGCGCATCCGGGGGCGGTTTCATCTGAGGTCGATGGAGGAGCGCAATCCCGGCCAGTGGGTCTCGACCATGGATGTGACCATCGAGATCGAAGGCGAAGCTAAGCCGGCCCTGGTGGCCGAGTGGCTCGGAATGCAGCTCGTCAGCTAGCGATCCGGCGATCGCAGCCAAAGCACACCAAACCCCCTAACGACTGAACGGCAGGAACAGAAGATGGCCATTACCTTTGATCAGCGCGTCGTCATTGTGACGGGCTCCGGAGGCGGGCTGGGGCGCGAGCACGCCCTGCAATTCGCTGCTCGCGGCGCCAAGGTCGTCGTCAACGACTTCGGGGGCGCCGCAGACGGCACCGGCGGCTCGTCGGAACCGGCCGAACGTGTGGTTCAGGAGATCATCACCGCCGGCGGCGAGGCCATGGCGCATGGCGCAAACGTCACGAACGCCGCCCAGGTTGCCGACATGGTCGAGAAGGTCATGGCCCGGTGGGGACGAATCGACGTCCTGGTCAACAACGCCGGCATCCTGAGGGACGCCAGTTTCCCCAAGACCACGCCAGAGTCCTTTCAGGCGGTCGTCGATGTCCACCTGATGGGGTCGGCGATCTGTTCCATGGCCGTCTGGCCTCACATGAAG
>CAIOHT010000040.1 GCA_903858185.1 uncultured Caulobacterales bacterium | reverse complement strand
GACCATCCCTTCGGCGAACACCTCATCGTCGGCGAGGCCTGACCGGTTGGTGAAGGGCAACACCGCGAGCGTCGGCGCCGAGCCCCGCTTGCCGGCGCCACGGACCGGCGGGACAGGGTCCGGCTCGGGGGGGGCGACGGTCACAGGCGCGGCCGCCGCCGTCTCCACGAACCGACGCACGTCAGCCAGGAACGCCTGCCACGCCTTGTCGGCCGGCTCTCCCTGCCAGTGGCTCAGCTCCGCCGTCTGGGTCAGCTCGAACATGATCGGCCGGTCGCAGGGCTCGATCGTGCAGGGGACCAGCGTCCTGTTGCGGTCCGCCAGCGTCGCTTCGGCCCGCACCCAGCGCGACACGACCGAGCGCGGCGACCACAGCACCACCACGGCCTTTGCGGTCCGAAGCGCCGTCTCGGTCACCTCGTCATAGGCCTCGCCGGCGCGCAGAGTGGTGTCCCACCAGACGCGGAACCCCTCGCCCTCGAACGCCTCGGCGAACCGGCGCGCGACGGCCTGGTCCTCGCGGTTGTAGCTGAGGAAGATGTCAGGCGCGGCGGTCATGAAGCCCCGTCCGGCGTCGCGTCCCAGGCCCTTGTGAAGGCTGCCCCAGTCCCGCTCGCGGTCAATGCTCCGGTCATCCCCTGGCGATCCAGGATTTCGAGACAGCGCTCGCGATCATAGGCCGGATGGTGGGCCCGCAGGGCAAGTACAGCAGCGCGGGCGTCGGCCTCATCACCCAGCATCTGCGAGACCACAGCGCCATGGATCAAGCTGACAAGGTAAATCGGCATCAGGCGGCGGGACTGATCAAGGGCCGTCCGCGCCAGGTCCAGTCGCCCCTGGGCGATATGGACAAGCGCGCGTGTCGCCAGGATGTTGTGAAGGGACGGCGAATTTGGCGCGAGCGCTTCCGCCGCAAGACTGTCGTCCAGCGCTTCGTCCAGCCGCCCGAGGGCGCAGTAGGCGATGCCACGGGCTTGTCGCGCGACGGAATCATCGGGGCTGGACGCGACAGCGCCCTCCAGGAACGGCAATGCCGCGGCAGGCCGCCCGGCAAAGTAGTAGGCCATCCCCACCCAGATCTGGACGTAGGAGTTTCGCGCGTCCAGCGCCAGGGCTCTCGCGATATGGCTCTGCGCCCGTCTCCACCAGTCTGGATCCGGGTCCCCGTACTGGTATGCGCCGCAGAGCGCGGTGGCGAGGCAGGCGTGGGCGCCGCCATAGTCCGGCGCTATCGCGACGGCGCGTTCGCCCTCGGCCACCGATGTCGCGTGGTCCCCGCGCGTCATCGCGATGGTAGACCGGACGCACGCCTCGTAGGCCGTGGCCGTCTCCTGTCCCCGCAACGTCTTCTCGATCTCGAGGCGCTGGATCTGGCTGCCCAGTTGCGCCGCGACCTGGATGACCAGCTCTTCCTGCAGCAACGCCAGATCAGTGAGCGGGCGGTCGAACTTTTGCGTCCACAGGATCGCGCCCGTCGCGGCCTCGATCAATTGCGCGGTGACACGAAGGGCGTCGCCGACGCGGCGGACATTGCCCTCCATCAGGTATCGCACGCCGAGCACATGGCCGATCTCGGCCACATCCACCGCCGCCTTGCGATAAGCGGCCGTCGCGCCGCTGGCCAGGACCCTCAGCGCCCGGCTGGTCGACAACGCATCGATGATGTCCTCCACCATGCCGGTGGCGAACACCTCGTCTTCAGGCAGCCCCGAGCGGTTGGTGAACGGCAGTACGGCCAGCGACGGGCGCGTCGTCCTTTTCGCAACGGGCGGCGGCGCGACTGTCGCTGACGGGACAGCCGCCGGCGCCCCTCTCCCGACCAAGCGCCGAACGTCGGTCAGAAACGCCTGCCACGCCCTGTCGTCAGGCTCCCCCTGCCAGTGGCTCAGCTCCGCCGTCTGGGTCAGCTCGAACATGATCGGGCGGTCGCACGGCTCTATGGTGCAGGGGACCAGCGTTCTGTTGCGGTCCGCCAGCGTCGCCTCGGCCCGCACCCAGCGGGACACCACCGAGCGCGGCGACCACAGCACGACCACGGCCTTCGCCGAGCGCAACGCCGTCTCGGTCACCTCGTCATAGGCCTCGCCGGCCCGCAGGGTCGTGTCCCACCAGACGCGGAATCCCTCGGCCTCGAACGCCTCGGCGAAGCGTCGGGCGACGCTCTGGTCCTCGCGGTTGTAGGAGAGAAAAATATCAGGAATGCCCGTGACCCCCAGCGCCTTGCGTAACGCTGTAACGTGGCGGGCGGGCGGGGTCGAGACGGGATTGCCGACGGGTCAAACGCGGGCCGGCCCCGGGCATTCCGGCAGGCGCGACAACGGCCGCAGACCTGCTAGCCTGTCGGGCCGGCGGGGCTCCATGACCCTCGGGCTGGGGGTGGCGATGGGCGTCGAGATCAACGGCTTTTGCGATGAGCGGTTCCGGCCGTTCGAGGAGGCCTTCCGGGCGAACTTTGACGACGGCTACGAACTGGGGGCCGCGCTGGCGGTGACCCACCAGGGGCGGACGGTGGTCGATCTCCGGGGCGGCTGGGCGGATCTCGCGCGGACCCGGCCCTGGCGGGAGGACACCCTGGTGCATGTCGCCTCGACCACGAAGGTCATG
>CAIOHT010000039.1 GCA_903858185.1 uncultured Caulobacterales bacterium | reverse complement strand
TCGGTGCTCGACCGCGCCGCCTATGAGCTGGCCGACACCGAGAAGATGGTCGAGGCCGCCGAGACGCTCTACGGGCCCTATCGCTGGGGCCGGTATGACGTGCTGGTGCTGCCGCCCGCATTTCCCTACGGCGGGATGGAGAACACCACCCTCACCTTCCTGACGCCGACCTTCATCACCGGCGACCGGGCCAACGTCGGGCTGATCGCGCACGAGCTGGCGCACAGCTGGTCGGGCAATCTGGTGACCAACGCGACCTGGGACGACGTGTGGCTCAACGAGGGCTTCACCAGCTACGTCGAGAACCGGATCATGGAGGCGCTCTATGGCCCCGAACGCGCGGGCATCGAGGCGGACCTCAGCCGCGACGAGCTGAACGGCGACGTGGCCAGGGGGCCGGACGCGGCGATCACCCTGTTCGGCGAGAACACCGAGGTCGCCTACACCAAGGGCGAGGCCTTCCTGCGGACGCTGGAGCACGCGGTGGGCCGCGAGCGCTGGGACGCCTGGCTGCGCGGCTACTTCGACCGGTATGCGTTCCAGCCGCAGACGACGGCGGGCTTCCTAGCCGACCTGCGCACGCACCTGATCAAGGGCGATGCGGCGCTGGAGGCGCGGCTGCAGCTGGACGAGTGGGTCTACAAGCCAGGCATTCCGGCCAATGCGTATCACCTGCCGTCGCCGGCGCTGGCGAAGGTGGATGCGGCGCGGGCGGCGTTCCTCGCGGGCGGACCGGCAGCGGCGATCCCCGGCAAGCCCTGGACGACGCAGGAGTGGAAGCGGTTCCTCGACGGCCTGCCGCGCAGCCTGACGACGGCGCAGCTGGACGATCTGGACCGGGCGTTCGCGCTGTCTGCCTCGACCAACGCCTATGTGCGGTCCGGCTGGCTGGAGCTGGTGGTGGCCAATCGCTATGCGGCCGGGCTGCCGTCGCTGGAGGCGTTCCTGCAGTCGAACGGGCGGGGGCTGTTCGTGCGGCCGCTGTATGCCGGGCTGATCAGGGACAAGACCTGGGGCCTGCCGCTGGCCCGGCGCTATTTCAACCTGTCGAAGGGCGGCTATCACCCCTCGCTCGCCGCAGGGCTGGAACGGCAGATCGCGGCGGCGGAGGGGACGTAGCGAAAGCGCCGACCGGCGCGGCGCGCGAGCGGCCCGTCAGTCGAAAATCTTCAGCGTGACGTTCAGCATCGTCACCAGGGCGGTAACACCGCCGATCATCATCCATGTCTGTTGCAGGAGCCTGGCGCCGAACTCCGCGCGGAGTTCGGCAAGGTCCGCCTTGGTGGCCATATCGCGCTTGAGGGCTCCGATGTCTGCCTTCACCACCTCTAGATCGGCCTTTATCAGCGCGCTCCCGGCGTCGAGGTCCGCTTTCATCAGCGCGCTCCGGGCGTCGAGATCCGCTTTCAACAATGCGCCCTGGGCGTTGAGATCGGCCTTCGTCGCAAGATGGCTGATGTCCGGCATCGTGGCGGCGTGCTGGAACACCGACACCACGGCCTCGGCCACGCCTTCAGCCATGCCCGCTTCGCGGAACTGCTTTGAGGCGCTGAGGGAGTCAAAGACGAAGGGCGTCATGAGGACAACTTAAGCGGGTGTTTCCGTTTTGTCCATCCCAACGCGATCACGAAAGCAGGAGGCCGTCAGTCCCTCGGGACCGGCCGTTCCAGTTCCTCGAGGGCTTCGGTCAGCACGTCCATGCGTTTGGCGAGCGCCGTAGCGGCGTCGCGGAGGCCCTGGTTGTAGAAGCGCGGGCCGACGCGGTCGGCCATGACGTCGAGCAGGAGCTCGGCGTCGAGGCCGCCGATCTCGACGTCCAGCTCGTCCTTCAGATACGCCCGAAGCGTGCGGGCCAGGGCGGTGCGGTCGTCCTTTTCAAGGGCCGCCATGGCGTCAGCCGATCTTGCCGAAGCACCAGGCGAGGATCGACTTCTGGGCGTGGATGCGGTTCTCCGCCTCGTCCCAGACCAGCGACTGTGGCCCGTCGATGACCGCGTCGCTGACCTCCTCGCCGCGGTGGGCGGGCAGGCAGTGCAGGAACACCGCGCGACTGTCGGCGAGGGCCATCAGGTCCTCGTCGACCTGGTAGGGCTCGAAGGCGTCCAGCCGCTCCTCGCCGTCCTTGTCGCCCATCGACACCCAGGTGTCGGTGATCACGCAGTCGGCGCCCGCGACCGCCGCGCGGGGGTCGTCGGTCATCTCCACCCGGCCCTGCTGCTCGGCCGCGCGGGCCAGGTCGTAGAGGTCGGGGTGGTAGGCCGGCGGACAGGCGATGTTGAGCCTGAAGCCGAGCTTGGGCGCGGCGTGGATGAAGCTGGAGCAGACGTTGTTGCCGTCCCCGACCCAGGCGAGGGTCTTGCCGGTGATCGGCCCGCGATGCTCCTCGAAGGTGAGGATGTCGGCGAGGATCTGGCAGGGGTGGCTCTTGTCGGTCAGACCGTTGATCACCGGGATCGAGGCGTTCTGGGCGAACAGCTCGACATCCTCGTGCCGGTTGGCGCGGATCATCACCGCGTCGACCATGCGCGACAGGACCTTCGCCGTGTCCTCGATGCTCTCGCCGCGGCCCAGCTGCATGTCGGACGAGGTCGAGATGATGCCTGCTCCGCCGAGCTGGCGGATCGCCGCGTCGAAGCTGAAGCGGGTGCGGGTCGAGTTCTTCTCGAAGATCATCGCCAAGGTGCGCTCGGCGCCCGGCGCGTCGGCGTCGATGCGGGCCTGCGGCCAGCCCTTGCGCGCGGCCTTGCGGGCCCTGGCGTCGTCGAGGATCACGCGCAGGTCCGAGGACTCGAGCTTCCAGATATCGAGGAAGTGTCTGGGTTGGGCCATGAAAATCCCCCGCTCATCCCGACGAAGGCCGGGACCCAGGTTTGTTTGTGTTTCCACCCGCTCGCACCCGGGCTTTCCGAAAAAAGCCTGGGTCCCGGCATGCGCCGGGATGAGCGGATCGGGGGGTTAAGCCGCGGCCGCTTTCGCGCGCGCGGTTTCGCAGGTCTTTTCCAGCTTCTCGACCACCTCGCGGGCTTCCTCGACGGTCAGCAGCAGCGAGGGCAGCAGGCGCACGCAGTTGTCGCCGCCGCCGGCCACCAGCAGCCTGTGCTCGCGGGCCATGGCCATGAAGTCGCGGTTCACCGGCGTGACCTTCAGGCCGATCAGGAAGCCCTTGCCGCGCACATCGACGATGATGTCCGGGAAGCGGTCCTTCAGGCCCGTGAGCTGCTGGTTGAAGTAGCCCGCCACATCGCGGACGTTGGCCAGGGTCTCGGGCTTGCTGATCTCGTCGAAGGCCGCCAGGCCCACGGCCATGGCCAGCGGGTTGCCGCCGAAGGTCGAGCCGTGGACGCCCACCGTCATGCCCTTGGCCGCCTCGGCCGAGACCAGGCAGGCGCCGACCGGGAAGCCGCCGCCGAGCGCCTTGGCCACGGCCATGATGTCCGGCGCGGCGTCCTCGGCCCACTCGTGGGCGAACAGCTTGCCGGTGCGGCCCATGCCCGACTGGACTTCATCATAGATCAGCAGCACGCCGTGCTCACGGCTCAGGGCGCGCAGGCCGGTCAGGCACTGTTCGGGCAGGGCGCGGGCGCCGCCCTCCCCCTGCACCGGCTCGATGATGATCGCCGCGGTGGTCGGGTTGGCGATGGCCGCCTTGATGGCATCGTGGTCGCCCCACTTCAGCTGGCTGTAGTTGGGCAGGCGCGGGCCGAAGCCTTCGACGTAGCCCGGGTTGCCGGCGGCGTTGATCGCCGCGTAGCTGCGGCCGTGGAACGAGCCGTCGAAGCCGTAGATCTCGACCCGCTCGGGCTGGCCGTTCGCCGTGTGATACTTGCGCGCCGTCTTCAGGGCGCACTCGATCGCCTCGGTGCCGGAGTTGGTGAAGAACACCACGTCGGCGAAGGTCGCGTCGGTCAGCCGCGTGGCCAGGGCTTCCTGGCCCGGGATGCGAAAGATGTTGGAGACGTGCCAGAGCTTGTCGGCCTGGGTCTTCAGCGTCTCGACGAGGCGCGGGTGGCAGTGGCCGAGCCCGTTGGTGGCGATGCCGGCTACGCAGTCGAGATACTCATCGCCCTTGTCGTCCCAAAGGCGCGCGCCGAGGCCTCGCTCCACCGCCAGCGGGGCGCGGTTGTAGACGCCCATGATGTGGTCAGGGGTCGCGGTCGGAGCGGTCGCGGTGGTCAAGGTCGCCTCCCAAAAGAGAAGACGTCCCCGGCGATGGCGCGGGGACGGGAAGCTTTAGGCTTCTCACCGGGGACGGGTGGAATGTCAAGAATTCGGGTCCCCCTCTCCCTCGCGGGAGAGGAATGGCTGGGTGCGGTATGCGCCGGCGTGATCAGCCGGTAGACTGGGCGCAACGACAAGGGATCCAAACCATGAGCGACGCCGTCGGGCCTGGCGATCTGGTGTTGTGCGTCAACGCCTCGCCGAACCATGTCACCGGAGAAGCCGTGCCGCTGGTCGCCGGCGAGACCTATCGTGTCTGGACCGTGATGGACTTCGCCTGCCCGTGCGGGCGGTCCGACGCCCTGATCGACATCGGCATCGACTTCGCCTGGTGCCAGTCGCGGTTCCGGCTGCTGCCCAAGCCGAAGGCGCAGAGCAAGCCGGTGAAGGTGTCCGCGTCGAAGGAGAAGGAACGGGTGCGGTGAGGGTTGGGGGACAGGTTATCCTGTCCCCTGAGGCAACGCCCCAACTCCGTTTCCCCGGCGAAGGCCGGGGTCCAGATCGGAAGGCTCGATGCCTGGGATTGGCCTCCGCCCGGAGCCCCCGCCAACACCGGAACTGAATCTGGACCCCGGCCTTCGCCGGGGAAACGGGTTTAGAATTGCCCCCAACCGGCCCTTGATCTCATGGCGAGAGGATCGCCGGTCTGCAAGAGATCGACGGAGGGGTGTCGACCAACTGGGGGACATGCACTTCAGTGCGGGTCCCCGGCAGCGTCAAAGCGGCCGCCATGAGAGTCTGCCATGGGTGGGGTGCGGACATGTTCAACGAAGACAAACAGCGCGCTGACCCCCACTCCGCTCATCCTCGCGGAAGCGAGGACCCAGGCTTACGGCCGGTGCACTCACGTCAAGGGATGTCTGGCTCCGGTCAGGCTGCTGCTGCTGCGGATTGATAGATCCCGATATGCGCGGTATAAGAGTGTCACGGGTCGTCTCGCGCCAAGGTCCCCATGGCCTTTTTCGTCTACATCCTCGCGAGCCAACGGAACGGGACGCTCTACATCGGCTCGACCGACAGTCTCGTGCGCCGGGTCGGCGAGCATCGCGAAGGGCTGACGCCTGGGTTCACCAGCCGGTACGCGGTAAAGATGCTGGTTTGGTACGAGGCCTTCGAAACCCGCGACGACGCCTTCCGCCGGGAGCGGCAGATGAAGGTCTGGAGACGAGCGTGGAAGATCGAACTGATCGAGAAGACCAATCCCGGGTGGCGGGACCTGTACCCGGAGATTTGCTGAGCGCCAGACATCCCCGACCGTGAGTGCACCGGCCATAAACCTGGGTCCTCGCTTCCGCGAGGATGAGCGGCGGGAGGAGGGTCTGATGACCCTCACCCCAAAGCCCTTGACCAGGCTGGAGAGACCGGCACGCTGGCTTGCACGAGATCGATGGCGGGGTGTCGACCAACCGGGAGGACATGCACTTCAGTGCGTGTCCCCGGCAGCGTCGAAGCGGCCGCTATGAGGGTCTGCAATGGGTGGTTTGCGGACAATAGGTGCGGCTCCTTAGCGTCAACGATTGGCCGTGAATTGGGATAAATGTATCGTGCGACTGTCGGGCCATTAATGGGTTTAAGGTCAATCAAGTGACGACAGACGATCAGGCCAATCGCTCGCTACGCCCTGCAGTTATTCTATGGGCGTTTTCCGGCCTCATCGGCATCCCGTTCGCGGTCTATTTCGACCTGCTGGGTGGCTGGCGCTGGCCACCCTACAACGCAATCTACGATCAGATGATTGTGAGCGTGTATTTCGCGCTAGGTGTTTGTGCGGCCCGTGCGATCAAAAACCCCATTCGACACGGCAGTTTCCTTTGGTTTGTAGCGATCTCGAGTTTCACACACGGCCTCGTAATGCTGTTTCACGCTCTCGATGACCAAACGCATCTCCATCACTTGTTCGGCGACGTTTGGATCCTGGCTGGCGGTGTTTCCTTGGCTTGGCCTTTGTGGCGGCTAAGGCGGGCGGATGATGGAGTTTGACGACCTTTCAGGAAGCGATAATGTCCGCTACGGGGCGTTTTTGCGAAGTTGGCGCCCTGCCCGAAAGCGGACATTGGCGGCCGCTGCCGGGAGCCGACGTTCCGGACTTCGGCGACGGGTCGAAACCTGCCGCTCGGCCACCCTGCCCACACCGGCGCCTCCCTCTCCACCATGCTCCGCATGGTCCCCCTCTCCCTCCGGGAGAGGATTGATCAGGTCTTCAGCCGCCAGCCCGTCACGAACACCCGCCAGCACCAGGCGAACAGCACCGCCACCAGCACCGCTGTCAGCACCACGCCGATGCGGATGTCGCCGTCGGCCTGGCCGATGAAGCCGTAGCGGAAGCC
Organism: uncultured Caulobacterales bacterium; assembly: GCA_903858185.1. Classification (GTDB taxonomy): domain Bacteria; phylum Pseudomonadota; class Alphaproteobacteria; order Caulobacterales; family Caulobacteraceae; genus Caulobacter; species Caulobacter lacus. The sequence goes on along the minus strand of CAIOHT010000039.1, from coordinate 8,223 downwards.
GTCGATCAGGTAGAAGAACGGGTTGTAGTGGCTGAGCGTGCGGAACGGCTCGGGCAGCTTGTCGACGAGGTAGAAGGTCCCCGACAGGAAGGTCATCGGCATGATCAGGAAGTTGGTGATCGCCGCCAGGTGATCGAACTTCTCGGCCCACAGGCCCGTGGCGATGCCGACCAGGCCCAGCAGCAGCGCGGCGCCGACGCTGAAGTAGATCACCGCCCAGGGGTGGGCGATGTGCAGGCCGGTGAACGGCAGCAGCGAGATGGTCACCGCCGTCACGATGCCGACCACCACCCCGCGCGTCGCCGCGCCGAGGGTGAAGGCCAGCACCTGTTCCAGCGCCGACAGCGGCGGGGTCAGGAAGTCCGGCGTGAGCCCCATCATCTTGGCCTGCAGCAGGCTGGAGGAGGAGTTGGCGAAGGCGTTGTTGACGATCGTCATCATGATCAGGCCCGGCGCGATGAACTCCGCGAACGGGGTGCCATGGATCGGCGGCGCCGCGCCGCGCACGGCGACCACGAAGACCATCATATAGAGCAGGGTCGTCACCACCGGGGCGGCGACCGTCTGCATGCCCACCTTCCAGAAGCGGCGGACTTCCTTGAGGTAGAGGGTGGAAAAGCCCGTCCAGTTGAAGCCCGCGTAGTCGCGCGGCTGGGGCGGAAGGACGCTGTCGGCCATGTCTTTCATGCGCCCCTAGGTGCGCCGGGCCGGCGCGAAGTGCAAGACGCCCGTGCGTGCTTCTCCCTTCTGCCGCCTTCGGCCCGAGCCTGCCCGGACGGGGGAAAGCGAGGGCTTTTCCGGTGTGCGGAAGCGCGGACCGCTGACGGATTCAACATCTGGTTCCTGTGGACAGGCCGATGGCGCCTATTGTGTCGGTTAACAGAAGGTTTACGATATCTGGTATGGCGGGCGTCCAGCGGGCGTTCCGGACACAATATGTAGGGATCGGCGGCGCGGGGGCGTTTGCCGGCCCTTCAGTAGAAAAGGGTTGGATCATGGGCTGGACCGACGATCGCGTAGCGACGCTGAAGAAGCTCTGGCTCGATGGCCTTTCGGCCAGCCAGATCGCAAAGCAACTGGGCGGGGTCACCCGCAACGCCGTGATCGGCAAGGTGCACCGCCTGGGCCTGTCCGGCCGCGCCGCGCCGTCGCAGCCTGCCCGTCCGGTGTTCAAGGCCCCGCGTCCGGCCCGTCCGGTCGCCGCCGCCCCGGCCGCGCCGCGCCGCATGGTCGCCGAGACCGTCACCAGTACGCCGTCGATGCCGATGCCCCAGCCGGTGCACCGCATCGAGGAGCCCGGCAGCGCCACGGTGCTGACCCTGGGCGCCCACATGTGCAAGTGGCCGATCGGCGATCCGTCCAGCGACGGCTTCACCTTCTGCGGTCGCCGCAACGGCGAGATCGGCCCCTACTGCCGTGAACACGCCCAGGTCGCCTACCAGCAGCCGCAGTCCGGCAAGAAGAAGACCGGCCCGACCGAGCTGGCCCGGTCGCTGCGCCGGTACATCTGATCTCCCCCTTCCCCCTCGATGGGGGAAGGGTCGGGGATGGGGGTGTGGCATGGTCTTCCGGGACCTTGCGCTGGTGGGCGTCGGCGCCTCATCGAGCCGTTCGTCCAGAATCGGCGCGCGCACCCCCACCCAACCCTCCCCCATCGAGGGGGAGGGCATTAAGGTCGGTCCATGACTGACGAATCCCCCTCCAACGCCCAGGCCTATTCCGTCTCGGAACTGGCGTTCGCGCTCAAGCGGACGCTGGAGGACGCCTATGGGTTCGTGCGGCTGCGCGGGGAGCTGTCGAAGGTCACCAACCACGCCAGCGGCCACGTCTATCTGACGATCAAGGACGACAAGGCCGCGCTCGACGGCGTGGTCTGGAAGGGCGGCGTGCGCGGGCTGTCGGTCCGGCCCGAACAGGGGCTGGAGGTGATCGTCACCGGGCGGATCACCACCTTCCCGGCCGGCTCGCGCTACCAGATCGTCATCGAGAGCATGGAGGCCGCCGGGGTCGGCGCCCTGCTGGCGCAGCTGGAGCGGCTCAAGGCAAAGCTGGCCGCGGAGGGGCTGTTCGAGGCCTCGCGCAAGCAGCGGCTGCCGTCGATGCCCTCGGTGGTCGGGGTGATCACCAGCCCGACCGGGGCGGTGATCCGCGATATCCTCCATCGCATCCGCGACCGCTGGCCCTGCAGGGTCATCGTCTGGCCGGTGGTCGTCCAGGGCGACGCCGCGGCCGGACAGGTGGCCGCCGCCGTGCGCGGGTTCAACGCCATGACGCAGGGCGGACCGGTTCCGCGGCCCGACATCCTGATCGTCGCCCGGGGCGGCGGCTCGGTCGAGGACCTGTGGGCGTTCAACGACGAGGCGCTGGCCCGGACCGTGGCCGAGAGCACCATCCCGCTGATCTCCGCCGTCGGGCACGAGACCGACACCACCCTGATCGACTTCGTCTCCGACCGCCGGGCGCCGACCCCGACGGCGGCGGCCGAGATGGCCACGCCCGTGTTGTCGGAGCTGAAGGCCCTGACCGCCGACTACGATCGGCGGCTGGCCACGGCCGGCGGGCGGCTGATCGAGGACCGGCGCGGGCGGCTGACCGGCGCCGCGCGCGGCCTGCCCCGGCCTGCCGATCTGCTGGCGATGGCCGGGCAGCGGCTGGACTACGCCGCCAGCCACCTGACCATGGGCCTGCGCCGCAATGTCGACCTGCAGGCCGGCCGGCTGACGCGGATCGCCGCGCCGCTGAGGCCCGCGATGCTGCAGCGCCGGACCGAACAGCTGGGCGAGCGGCTGAACGCGGTGAACCTGCGCTTCAACGGGACCATCGGGCGTCGCTTCGAGACAGAAGCCACGCGGCTGGAGGCCATCGGCAAGCTGCTCCAGACCCTCAACCCCAGGCGCCCGCCCCGCCCCGGCTTCGTGCTGGTGACCCGCGCGGACGGCTCGCTGACCCCGAACGGCGCGGCGCTCGGCGCGGGCGAGACCGTCAACCTGATGTTCGAGGACGTGACGCGTCAGGCGGTGATTGAGGGAGGCAGCGGCGCGGTCCCCCCTGCGCCTGCGGCAAAGCCCGTGGCCAAAAAACCCTTATCGCCACCCGCCGGTCAGGGCGACCTGTTCTAGAACGCTCGATTTTGATCCGCCCATCCCGGCCTTCGCCGGAATGAGCGGAACTTGGGGAAGGTCTGAACAGGTCCCCGCATCGTGAGTGTTGTGACCTGTTCCAGCCGCCCACAACCCGCTACATTACTCCGATGAACGCCTTTGATCGCGACCTTGGACGGGACATCGCCACGCTGCACTACGGCGATGGCGAGTTCGCCGTTCTCACGCCCGGCCGCCACGTGGTCTGCGCCGTCAGCGGCCTGAAGATCCCTCTGGAGGCGCTGCGCTACTGGAACCCCGAGCTGCAGGAGGCCTATGCCGGGCCGGCCGAGGCGCTGAAGCGGTGGCGGGAGCTCAACCCCTGAACCGGCGCGCCCTGCTGGGCGGACTGGCCCTGGCGGGGCTGGCGGGTCCCTCGCTGGCCGCCCCGCCGGGATTGATCCTATCGGGACGCTATCGCCAGGGCGGCTGCGCCGTAGGCCTGACCGCGCCCCGCGCGGACGTCAGCCTGGACGGCCAGATCGTCGCGACGGCCTCCAACAGCGGCTGGTTCTTCATCGGTTTCGACCGGGACGCCGCCCCATCCGCCATGGTCAGCGTCCAGACGGCCGAAGGCTCGGCCTCGTACGGCATGACCATCGCGGCGGGCGACTTCGATGTGCAGCGGATCAGCGGCCTGCGGCAGAACCTGGTGACGCCGACCGACCCGGCGCTGCTGGAGCGGATCAAGGCCGAGGCCGCGCTGAAGGCCGTCGGCTTCGCCAGTCGCACCGACGATGACGCGTTCCGCGACGGGTTCGCCATGCCGCTGAAGACCTGGCGGCTGAGCGCCCGGTTCGGCGGGCAGCGGATTCTCAATGGAACGCCCCAGACGCCGCACCTCGGGTCCGACCTGGCCGCGCCCGCCGGATCGCCGATCATGGCGCCGGCGGCGGGCGTGGTCTCGTTCTCGAATCCCTCGATGCACTACGAGGGCGGGCTGACGATGATCGACCACGGCCAGGGTCTGATCAGCGTCTATCTGCACCAGTCGCGCATCGACGTGCGGGCCGGCGAGCGGGTCAGCAAGGGTCAGGTCATCGGGGCCGTGGGCATGACCGGCCGGGCCACGGGACCGCATCTGTGCTGGCGGATGAAGTGGCGCGGACGCAACCTCGACCCCATGCTCATGGTGGGTTTAAAGTCTCCTGTCTGAGGGTAACGATTCGGAAGGGTCCGCGCCCCTATTCAAGCCTGAATCAGAACAAGGCGCCGGCTATGTCCCGGCGCATCGATTCGAGGGCTCTATGGATTCCGGACTGGGTGCGCTGAAGGTCTTGCTGGTTGATGACAACCAGCACATGCGCGCCATCGTGGCGACAATCCTGAAGGGTGTGGGCATCCGCGAAGTGCGCGAAGCCCGCGACGGCGCCGAAGGCCTGCAGGCCCTGCGCGACTGGCCGGCCGATATCGCCATCGTCGACTTCCGCATGGACCCCATCGACGGCGTCGAGTTCACCCGGATGGTGCGCAACGCGTCGGACAGCAAGAACCCCTATCTGCCGATCATCATGATGACGGGCTTCGCCGACCGTCCGCGCGTCTGCGAGGCGCGCGACGCCGGAGTGACCGAACTGGTGGTCAAGCCGGTCACGGCCCGCTCGGTGATCGACCGGATTACTGCGGTGGTCTTCCACCCCCGCCCCTTCGTCCGCACCGAGGACTACTTCGGCCCGCGCCGCCGCGGCATCGACGACCTGCCCGCCTCCCCGGCTCCGGCGCCGGACGCCGTCGCGCTTCAGGCCTAGGCTTGTTTCAACCTGTTCCGGCGTCATGCCCGACTTGTTCGGGCCATGACGGATGTATTTGAACGGCAGGGTCTGAAATCAGCCGCCCCCGTCCGAAGCCGCCAGTTCGGCGTAGGCCTCGTTCGGCCAGCGGCGGTGAACCCAGAACCATTCGCCCGGCCGCTCCCGCACCCGTTCCTCGACGAAGGCGGTGACCCGGCGCACGCCGGCCGCGATGTCGGCCGTGCGGTCACCCGTGCGCTCCAGCACGATGGGATCGTAGACCACCACCCGGAACCGTGCGCCCCTGGTCCGCTGCACGCACATCGGCTGCAGAACGGTGTCGAAGCGCAGCGCCAGGCGCGTCGGCCCCGGCGCAGTCATCACCGGCCGGCCGAAGAAGGGCGCGGCGACCCCGCCGCTGTTGAACTTCTGGTCGTTCATCAGCGCCACCGACACGCCCTTGCCCAGGGCCTCAAGCATCTCGCGGGCGCCGTCGCCGCCCTTGGGCGCGAAGAGCCGCACGCCATAGCGGAACCGGCTGTCGCGGATACGCCGGTCGACATAGGGGTTGTTGGCCGCGCGGTAGGTGATCTCGCAGGTGATGCCGGAATTGACGATGGCCGCCGGCATGACCTCCCAGTTGGAGAAGTGTCCCGAGACGAACACCACCGGTTTGCCGCCTGCGGCGATCTCCGCCAGCCGCTCAGCGTTGACGATCTCGACCCGGCCCGTCGACGGCAGCAGCCGGTCCATCATCGGAAACTCGGCGATCGTGCGACCGTTGCAGTCCCACTGCTCGGCGAGGATCCTGTTGCGCCAGGCGGCGTCCTTTTCCGGGAAAGCCAACTGGAGATTCTGGTCGGCCAGCCTGTGGGTCTTCGTCAGCGGCCCGATCAGGCGCGCCATCGCCCCGCCCAGCCAGGAGGCGGCGTCCACCGGCAGCAACCGGAACAGGACGGTGAAGACGTCGAAACCGAGGGCTTCGAGGCGCCACGCAAGGTCCTGACCGAATGAGACACGCTTGTCACTCATTGCCATTACCTAGCGTGCTTCGGGGCTGAGTGGGAATCGCGCCAAGCGTGATCCCCCGTGAGGCGCTTATCCACAGGCCGGGATCGCTTGGCGCGCGACTTGCGACCTTCCGGTCAGACCGTTTCGTTTCGGAACAGTCGCGGGTGCAACAACACGGGGGCGACAGCCCATGGGCAACGATATCGACGTTCACCTCGGCAAGCGGCTTCGTCGCCGTCGCCGTCTTCTCGGCCTGACCCAGCAGCAGCTGGCCGGCACGGTCGGGGTTCGCTTTCAACAGATCCAGAAGTACGAGTGCGGCGCGAACCGTATTTCGGCCTCGCGGCTCTGGCAGCTGTCCGAGGCCCTCGAGGTGCCGGTCGGCTACTTCTACGACGGCCTCTCGGACGCTGACCGTCGCGAACTGCAGAGCGAAAGCGCCGGCGAAGGCGGCGAGATGTTCGCCCGCAAGGAAACCCTCGACCTGATCCGCGCCTACTACCAGCTCGGCGAGCGGCCCCGTCGCCGCCTGCTCGACCTGGCCAAGTCGCTCAACGGCGAGACCGACGCGGCCTGATTGTCTGCCCGTGCCCATTCTGTCATCCCGGACGGCCCCAAGGGCTGATCCGGGACCCAGGATGGGCGGGGCGGGCCGGGTCCCGGCTCTTCGGCCGGGATGACAGTTCAAGGTTGTTGGCGGCCTTCACCGCCGCTAACCGTTGGACATGACCCTTTCCGCTGACCGCCTCGCCGAGCTCGATGCCTTTCTGGTCGAGCTGAACCGCGCCTCGGCCGACGCCATCCTGCCGCTGTTCCGGGCCGACCATGGCCTGGAGAACAAGCTGGCGGGCGGGTTCGACCCCGTCACCGAGGCCGACAAGAGCGCGGAGCGGGCTATCCGCCAACTGATCGCCGAGCGGTATCCCGACCACGGGGTGATCGGCGAGGAATACGGCGAGGACCGCCCGGACGCAGCGTTCGTCTGGGTGCTCGATCCCGTAGACGGCACGCGGGCCTTCATCGCTGGCCTGCCGCTGTGGACCACCCTGATCGGACTGCGCCATGAAGGCCGCCCGGTGCTCGGGTCCATCGGCCAACCCTACATCGGCGAGCTTTATATCGGCGGCCGCCAGACCGGCTCGCGGCTGATCAGCCGTGGCGGCGAGACACCGTTGCGCGTACGCGCCTGTCCCAGACTGACCGACGCCATCATCTGCACCACCGATCCCGCGATCTTCACCGGCCCGGAACTGGGCGCCTGGACGCAGGTGCGGGCCGCCGCGAAGCTGGCCCGGCTGGGGCTGGACGCCTACGGCTATGCCATGGTGGCGGCCGGGACGATGGATCTGGCGCTCGACACCGGCCTGAAGGTCTGGGACGCCGAAGCGCCCATTGCCGTGATCGAGGGCGCCGGCGGGTTTGTCGCCCACTGGGACGGCTCGGAGGCGCGGTCAGACGGCGGCAAGTTCGCGTTCGTCGGGGATCGTGGCTGTCTGGAAGACGCGCTGATGACGCTGAAGCGGGCGGCGGTGGATTAGAGCCACCGTCTCGCGCCGTGGTTTCCCAGACATCACGCCCGCGACTCAGCCTGCCCCTGCTTTCCGGCTTTGAAAACCGCACGATCATGTGGTCGTGGCCGGAATTCGCCAAGGCTAGCCTCACGGTCAGTTCAGCCGGACCGCACGGGCGGGCACGGCCTCAGCGGCCCCTAGAGGACAATGACCATGAAACTCGCGCCCATTGTAATTGCGTCCGTCGCCGCTGTCGGGGCCGCCTTCGCCCTGACGCCCACACCTGCGTCAGCGACGTGGATCTTCCGCTGCAACAGCAATGGATACCTCGATCTCTCTCCAGATGGCGGAGGACATTGGGCCGGAACACGCAACGCCTGCCCCGGCGGGATCATCATGAGCAATCCGAACGACACGTCTCTTCTGAATATCCGTCTGGCGAACAGCAGGGCGAACAAGAAGGACTGTCTCGAAAGCGGCGGACGGGCGACCACCAGCGGTTCGGAGCTCATCTGCATTATTCCGCGCGCCACGGCCGAGCGGCTTAGTCCGAGATCAGGGACCGCGGCCCCGGCCGGATTGGCGCCGTCTCGCTCGCCGGGAAACTGACGCGGCGTTGAAGGCCGGGTGAGCGGCGACTAAAGCGCCGCCACCACCGCGTCAAACTCGCGCCAGAAGACCGCGCGGATGGCGTCGGTTTCCTGCAGGATCTCGTGGTAGCTGCCGTCGACCTGCAGCCAGCGGCCTTTCGGGATGCGGGCGGTGATCTCGCGCTGGTCGGCGTTGTCGACCAGCCGTTCTTCTTCCGCGCCCAGCACCAGCACCGGGATG
>CAIOHT010000038.1 GCA_903858185.1 uncultured Caulobacterales bacterium | reverse complement strand
GTCGTTCCCCTCGCCGCCGTCGATGAAGTCGTTGCCGGCCCCGGCGTCGACCGTGTCGGCTCCGCCCTGGGCGCTGATCGAGTCATTCCCGCCATTGCCGGTCAGGGTGTCGTCGCCGGGCGTGGGGGTGGTCGATCCACTCTCCGCCGTGTCCTGGATCGACACGATCGCGCTGGTCGTGGCCGTGCCGCCGGCCCCGTCATTGGCGGCCAGGGTGATGGTGGTCGTGGCCGGCGGCGTGTCGGTGTTCGCCGTGAAGGTCACAGTCGAGGTTGCGTCGCTGTTCAGCAGGGCGGTGATCTGGATGGCCGTGCCCGAGAGGACTACGCTGGACGTCCCGTTGCCCGAGTTGACCGTCGCCCCGCTGGTCCCTGCTGCGACATTGAGGACGCCATAGGTCACAGACAGGGTGACGCTCAGCACATCGGCCGCATCTGGATCGGTGACGGTAAAGCCGCGGTTCTTCAGGCTCAGCGCCACCTGTTCGACAGCGTTCAGCCCGACGTTGAACAGCTGGGCCTTGATGGCGTTGCGGGTCGTATCGCCGGTCGCGCCGCCGACACCCCGACTGTCGTCCGTCCAGGTGACCGCGAAGCCGCCGTTCGAAAGGGCGGTGATCTGGGGAGCGAACTGGGCGCCGGCCGTGGCGGTGTTGACCAGCAGTTCCGTTCCCACCCGCGTGCCGTCGGCGCCGAACACCTGGGCCTTGATGGCGGTGCTGGTCGTGTCGCCAGTCGCGCCGCCGACACCCAGACTGTCGTCCTGCCAGGTGACCACGAACCCGCCGTTCGACAGGGCGGTGATCTGGGGCGCGTTCTGGCCGTTGGCTGTGGCGGTATTGACGAGCAGTTCCGTTCCCACGCGCGTGCCGTCGGCGGCGTACACCTGGGCCTTGATGGCGTTGCCGACCGTATCGCCGGTCGCGCCGCCGATACCCAGGCTGCCATCGCGCCAGGTGACGACAAAGCCACCGTTCGACAGGCCGGTGATCTGCCCCTGGTCCTGTCTGCCTTCAGTGGCGGTGTTGACCAGCATTTCCGATCCCACGCGCGTACCGTCAGCGGCGAACACCTGGGCCTTGACGGCGGCGTTGGTCGCATCGCCGGTCGCGCCGCCGACACCCAGGCTGCCATCCTGCCAGGTGATGACGAAACCACCGTTTGACAGGGTGGTGATCTGGACCACGTTTTGGGAGCCGGCGGTGGCAGTGTTGACGAGGATCTCGGTCCCGACACGCGTGCCATCGGCGGTGAACACCTGGGCCTTGGCGGCAAAGGCGGAGGCGTCGCCGGTCGCGTCCGACCAGGTGACGACGAACCCTCCGTTCGACAGTGAGGTGATCTGGGGCACGCCCTGGTTGGATACGGTGGCGGTGTTGACCAGCAGTTCCGTTCCCACCCGCGTGCCGTCGGCGGCGAACACCTGGGCCTTGACGGCGCTGGCGGATGTATCCCCGGTCGCGCCGCCGACGCCGGCGCTTAAGTCCCCCCAGGTGATCACGAACCCGCCGTTGGACAGGGCGGTGATCTGCTGCAGTTCCTGGCCGTTGGCTGTGGCGGTATTGACGAGCAGTTCCGTTCCCACGCGCGTGCCGTCGGCGGCGTACACCTGGGCCTTGACGGCGAAGTTGGTCGCATCGCCGGTCGCGCCGCCGACGCCCAGGCTGCCATCGCGCCAGGTGACGACAAAGCCACCGTTCGACAGGGCGGTGATCTGGACTTGCTCCTGGCCATTGTCCGTGGCTGTGTTGACCAGCAATTCCGTTCCCACCCGAGTGCCGTCGGCAGCGAACACCTGGGCCTTGACGGCGAAGGCGGAGGCGTCGCCGGTCGCGCCGCCGGTGCCTGCGCTGGCGTCCGTCCAGGTGACCACGAAGCCGCCGTTCGACAGGGTCGTGATCTGGGCGGCATTCTGATGGTCTTCGGTGGCGGTGTTGACGAGGATTTCCGACCCCACCCGCACCACCGACGCGATCGCCACCGAAGGCCCGCCGGTGCCGGCGAACCCCTGCGGCTGGTCGCCGCCGGCCTTGGGGTCGAGGATCAGGGCGCCGGTCGTTGTCGGCGCGGTCGGCGCCGGCGCGCTGCCTCCGACCGTCGGGGCGTCTGCGCCACCGCTGGCGCCGCCGCCCGCCGACGCGGCCCACCCGGCGATCTTGCGGAAGCCGAGGTCGCCATCGCTCACCAGCGACGTGGCGTTGAAGGTGGTCTCGTCGAAGCTCGGGACGTGCAGTCTTGGCGAGGCCATGGGGGCGTCTTCTCACTGGAGTTCACGCGCGACGGCGCGGGAGCCCAAATGAAATCTCAAGTTACGACGTTCGGCTAACGGTGAATTACCCGAATTCCGGATTCTGGTCGCCAGCGCCTCTATTTCGGGCCCGGAATCAACTCACGGGCGAAGGGGTATGGCGACAGGTGGCACACGGGGCGCCTTCCCGCGCCTGGAACACCCGTCGTTGCGTCGCGAACCCTGGCCTCGGCGCCGTGCCCGGCCTCCCGCCTTACCCCCCGCGCTTCATCGTCTCGCGGGCGATGACGATCTGCTGGACCTGGCTGGTGCCCTCGTAGATGCGGAAGATGCGCACGTCGCGGTACAGCCGCTCGATGCCGTAGTCGGCGACATAGCCGGCGCCGCCGAAGATCTGTACGGCCTTGTCGGCGACCCGGCCGACCATCTCGGAGGCGAAGTATTTGGCCGCAGCGGCTTCCAGCACGATGGTTTCGCCGCGGTCGCGCTTGCGGGCGCCCTCCATGACCAGGGCGCGGGCGGCCATGGCCTCGGTCTTCATGTCGGCGATCATGCCCTGGATCAGCTGGAACTGGGCCAGGGCCTGGCCGAACTGCTTGCGCTCGCCGGCATAGGCGACGCTGTCGGCGATGAGCCGCTCGGCCACGCCCACACACAGGGCGGCGATGTGCAGACGCCCCTTGTCGAGCACCTGCATGGCCACCTTGAAGCCCTCACCCTCGGCGCCCAGGCGGTTCCAGGCCGGAACGCGGACGTTGTCGAAGGTGATGTCGTGGATCTGGGCGCCGTGCTGGCCCATCTTCTTCTCGGGCTTGCCGACCGTGATGCCCGGCAGGTCCGCAGGCACCACGAAGGCCGAAACCCCGCCGCCGCCCTTCACGTCCGGATTGGTGCGGGCCATCACCGTGAACAGCCCCGCCTTGCCGGCGTTGGTGATGTAGCGCTTGGAGCCGTTCAGCACGTAGTCGGCGCCGTCGAGCGTGGCGCGGGTCTGCACCGCGGCGCTGTCGGAGCCCGCTTCCGGCTCGGTCAGGGCGAAGGAGGTCACGGTCTCGCCCGAGGCGATGCCAGGCAGCCACTTGGCCTTCTGCTCCTCGGTACCGAACATCACCAGGCCCTGGCTGCCGATGCCGACATTGGTGCCGATCTCCGACCGGAAGGCCGGGCTGGTGCGGCCCAGCTCGAACACCACCAGGCACTCGTCTTCCATCGACAGGTCGAGGCCGCCGTATTCCTCGGGGATCGAGATGCCGAACAGACCGAGGTCGCGCAGCTCCTGGATGATGCTCTCGGGCACCTTGTCATCGTTGGCCACCTGGGCCTCGAGCGGCCGCAGCCGCTCGGTCACGAACCGGCGCAGGGTGTCGATGAACTGGTCCCGGGTTTCGGCGTCGAGAGCCATGGCTGCGCATCCCCTTCAAACGATTGTTGGGGTGATGCAGTAAGGGACGCCGACCTATAGTCAATCCTCCCCACTGAGTGGGGAGGGGGCCCCCGCAGCGCGCGGTGGAGGGGCGGCGCGGGCGCGAGCGGCCAAACCCTGAAGTCCGGACCTTCTGGCGACGTCAGCGTCGCCCCTGCACCATGCTACGCAGGGTCCCCCTCCCCGCTCCGCGGAGAGGTTCGATCAGCCTGTATTCCTCAACCCCGCCGCCACGCCCGCCACGGTGAGCTGGATCGCCAGTCGGAGCTGCTCATCCTCGTCCCCGGCCCGCCGGCGGGAGAGAAGTTCCAGCTGCAGGTAGTTGAGCGGGTCGACCGCCAGGGCCGCCAGTTCGACGGACTCCTGAAGATCGGGGCGGTCGTCGAGCAGCTGCGTCCCGCCGCGGATCGACAGGGCGATCTCGACAGCGCGCTCATGCTCGGCGCGGATCGTGTCCATGATCGCGCCGCCGTTCGGCACACCGGCCGCCAGGGCGGCGTAGCGCGCGGCGATGGCCATGTCGCTCTGGGCCAGCGCCAGTTCCATGTTCGACAGCAGGGCCGCGAACACGTCGAACTCGTCGCTCAGGTCGGCCAGTTGCGGCACGGTCAGGCCGGCCCGCTCGACCCCGCCGGCGAAGCCGTACCAGCCCGGCAGCATGAACCGCGCCTGTGACCAGCTGAACACCCAGGGAATGGCCCGCAGGTCCTCGATCCGCCGGCTGGCGGTGCGCGAGGCCGGTCGGCTGCCGATGTTGAGCTGGACGATCTCGCTGATCGGCGTGGCGGCCCAGAAGAAGTCGGTGAAGCCCGGCGTCTCGTAGACCAGGGCGCGGTAGGCCGCGAACGACCCGGCGGCCAGGGCGTCCATCGCCGTGGTGGCGGCCGGGGTCGGCGCCGTGTCGCGGCGGTCGTTGGTGGCTATCAGGACGGAGGCGACGAGGCTCTCGAGATTGCGCCGCGCCGCTGGCTGGTCGCCATAGCGGCGGGCGATCATCTCGCCCTGTTCGGTCATCCGCAGGCGGCCCTGGACGGTTCCGGGCGGTTGGGCCAGCACGGCCTCGGCGGCCGGACCCCCGCCCCGCCCGACCGATCCACCCCGTCCGTGGAAGATCCGAAGCCCGACGCCCAGGGCGTCGCATTCGGCGGCCAGCGCGGTCGCCGCACGCGCCACGCCCCGGCGGGAGGCGACATAGCCACCGTCCTTGTTGGAGTCGGAATAGCCGACCATGACCTCCTGCACCGGCTTCTCGCCCAACAGGGCGCGGGCGATCGGCAGCTCCAGCCACTGACGCAGCACGGCCGGGCCGTTCTCCAGATCCTCGATGGTCTCGAACAGCGGCGAGACCTGGACCAGTGCGCGCGGCTCGGCGCCGCCACGCACCAGCCCCACCTGGGCCAGCAGGACGAGCGGCTCGAGGATGTCCGACAGGGTCGCGGTCTTGGACACGACATAGCCGCCGATGGCCGCGGCGCCGTAGCGCTTCACCGCCTCGGCGGCGGCTTCCAGCGTGGCCAGTTCGCGGGACGTTTCCTCGCTGTAGTCGGCGAACGGCGAGCGCAGCGGACGCTGGTGCGCCATCTCGGCCAGCAGCAGCGCGACCTTGCCGTCCTCGTCGAGCGCCAGATAGTCGACGTCCTGGCCCGACTGCGTGACCAGTTCGGCGATCAGCCGCTCGTGCACGTCGGCGTTCTGGCGCATGTCGATGGTCAGCAGATGGAAGCCGCAGACGCGCGCGACTTGCAGCAACGTCGTCAGGCGAGGTCCGATCAGCCGCTCGCCGCCATGGCTGGCCAGCGAGGTGCGGATCGTCTCCAGATCGGCCACGAAGCGCTCGGGGCCGGGATAGGGCGCCGCCGTGGAGAGCTCCGTGGCGAAGGCCACAGGCGCGCCGGTCAGCAGCTGCGACGTCGCGCAGAGCCGGTCGAAGATCACCTCCAGCGCCAGGCGGTAGGGCTCGTCCGCGCGGTGCACCGACGCGTCATCCGATGCGCGCGCCAGGGTCAGCAGCGCCTCGGACGCGCCCTCATAGACGTCGGAAATAGCCAGGTCGGACCACAGCCGGCGCACCTCGGCGGCGTAGACGTCGAGGATCACCCGCGCCTGCGAGCCCAGCGCCAGCTTCAGGGTCTCGCCCGTCACGCCCGGATGGCCGTCGCGGTCGCCGCCCAGCCAGCTGCCCAGCTTCAGCATCGCCGGCACGTCGCCGCCCTCACCGAGGGTTTCGCTCCAGCTTTCATAGAGATCGATCAGCGCCGGCAGCATCGAGGTGCGGACGATCGACAGGGCGTTGCGGATCTCGTCCCGCACGGTGATCTTTTCCGGCCGGTGCAGACGGGTGCGCCACAGAAGAGCGACTTCGCGGAACAGGCCTTCGCGGATGCGCGCGTCGAGGTCCGGCGGGAGGTGGTGACGCCGCAGGGACATCAGCCGCGAGATCTCGGCCTCGCGTTCGACGAGGGCCCGGCGGCGGACTTCAGTCGGATGGGCCGTCAGCACCGGCACGACATTCAGGCCGGCCAGGGCGTCGGGCGACAGCTTCAGCGCCTCCAGCGCGCCGGCGACGGTGCGGGCAGCCACGCTCCGCCCCTCGTCCTCGGCCTGGCGACGGCGGCCGGCGACGTCCTCGCCGATGTTGGCCAGCATGGAGTGGCAGGCGAAGGCACGCGCCAGAAGCATGCCCTCGTCGGCGGTCACGGCATTGAAGAGGAAGCCCAGATGGGGCGCGTCGCCACCCCCGGCCGCTGCCTTGCGCGCACTGCTCACCAGCGCTGCGGCGTCTTCGCCGTCGAGATAGCGGATCGCCTCCAGCAGGAGGTCGTCCATCAGCTTGACGTTCTGCCGGACGTGACGACTGGTCGGGCCGGAAGCCGACCGGGGAATCTTCAAGCTCAGAGGGCGCGCCATGACCGTCCTTATGTCAAAGCCGGCCGTTCACCACAAGCAATGACACCGGTGTCTTAAAGCCGGCGGACCTCAGCCGAGGTCGCCCACGGCGGCGTCGAGCAGCAGGTAGGCGCGGCCGCCCTCGGAGGCCAGCAGGGTGCCGGCCAGCAGGCCGCTGCGGTCACGCTCGGCCGCTTCCTCCAGCATCCCGCCGAACCGCTGCAGGAACCGCTCGGTCTGGCCGCGCATGGCGGCGTCGGAGAACAGCCGACGCACGAGGCGGCGGATCGCGGCCGGCGCGAGACGGCGGACGACCTCGCGAGCGCCCTCCGTGTCGCGGGTCTGAACCGCCGCGGCGATCTCGTCGATGCGGTTGCGGGGCAGCAGGGCGGCCGGGTCGATGCCCATGGCGGCGATCTCGGCGGCCATGCGATCGGCCAGGCTCTCGGGATCGCTCTCGTCGCTGTCGATCGACGTCAGCAGGTCCTTCCAGCTCCAGCCGGCCTCGCCGGGTCCGGGCGCCGCGGCCGCAGGCGGCGTCCGCCCGCCGGCGGCGTCGAACACGCTGCGGAACTCCTGGTCGGTGGCGGTCGGGGTCAGCTTCAGGCGCGGGCGCAGGCCGGCGGCGTCGGCAGTGGACGGCTCGGTCGCCGGGGCCGGACGCGCGGGACGGCTGGCGGCGGCGATGGCCGGCGCGGCATTTCCGGCGGCGCCGGCGACAACGCCCATGACCTTCACGGCCTCGCTAAGCATGTCGTAGTTGCGGCGGACGCGCTCCTGGAACGCGGCATCGATGGACTGGGTCTCGTCAGCGGCGCGGCGGGCGGCGACCAGCAGGTCGTCCATGCTCTGCTCGACCGAGACTCGGACCTCCTCGACGCGGGCGCGGGCGGCCTCCGGCAGGCGGGACGCGCGGGCGTCGACCTCGCCGAGCATCTGGCCGAGTTCGGCCAGGGCCCCGCGCGCGACGGCGGCCCCCTGGACCAGCTTTTCAGCCGTGGCGGCGCCGGCCTGTTCGACCATCTGGGCAGACTGCTCAATCAGGTCGCGCGCTTCGGTCAGACGCGCCTCGAAGACCGCATCGGCCTTCTGGTGCGCGGCGAAGGCGGCTTCGCTGAGCTGGTCGACACGCTGGCTGGCGGCATCGGCGTGACCTTCCGCCACCTCGCGGGCTGCTTGCGCGGCGGAGCCCAGCCGTTCGATGGCCTGCTTCAGGTCGGACTCCAGTCCGTCCCGCTCGCGGGCGGCGGCCTGCCCGACCAGCGACACGGCCTGGGCCGCTTCCTGGCCCAGCGCCTCGCGCTCGGCGCGGGCATGATCGGTCAGGGCCTCGAACCGCTCGGCGGCGTCGGCGATCAGCTGGCGCAGCGCCTCGGCGCCGCGCGCGGCCTGCTCGCCCAGATTGGTCGCGCCCTCGGTGGCGTGGACCATGAACTCGGACAGCTGCGCCGCACGGCTCTCGGCGAGCGCGGCGAAATCTTCCTGATCGGCGCGCAGGGCGTGGGCGACGGTGACGAGGCCTGCCCGTTGCTGGGTCAGCCCCTCCTCGACCAGACGCATCTGGTCGCCGACGCCGACGCCGGCGGTTTCCAGGCGCGCGACCTGACGGGCCAGATCCTCACCGGCCACACGGGCGGCGTCGCTGGCTTCACCGGCGGCGGCGGCCAGGTCGGCCGCGCGGGCGGCAAGGGCGGCCTCCGCCTCGCGCAGTTGTGTCTCCGCCAGATCGGAAGCCTCTGCGACCATCCGGGCCTGGCTGGTGATGCTGTCGGAAACGGCGGTGGCGCGGGCGTCAAGCTCGCCGCTGAGTGCGCTCAGCCCTTCGCGCTCATGCCCGAGCGTGGTCGCCAGGTCGGCGGCTGTACGCGCAGACTGGGCGGCCGCCTCCGACAGGCGCTGGGTTTCTTCGGCCATCGCCTGGCGCAGGGCCAGCATGGTCTCGCGGGCTTCGTGGGCGGCGCCGGTCGCGCTGTCGATCTGCAGCCGCACCGACTCGATCACAGAGCCGGTCTCTGCGGCAGCCATGGCGGCCGGGCCGAGCAGGCGGGCGGTCGTCTCACGGGCGCGGCGCACCTCGGCCGACAGCTTGCGCCCCTGCACCAGCGCATAGGCGCCGACGAAGACCAGCGCCGCAGGACCGATGGCCAGCACCGCGAACAGGCCGAGCGCGAGGGGATCTTCACCGAGCGGTTCGATCTTCCACCTCCAGCCCAGGGCGAACGCCACGGGCGCCACGGCCCACAGGGCGCTGACCAGAAACGCGCCGATCCAGATCAGGCTTCCGGACGGCTCCTTGAACTTCTCCGCACGGGCCATCACGGCAGGCGGCAGCGGCGGCTCGGCGTTCGCATCGGGATTGCGCGCCGGCGTGGGCGGCGCGGTGTCCTCGGCGGTCATTTCGACCGTCAGGGGCGCCTGCACGATCTCGAGCTCGGCTTCGACGGGGGGCGGCGCTTCAAGCTCGGACTCGGCCTGGATGACAATCTTCGGCGGCGGCGCTTCACGCGACGCCCTGGAAAAATCAAACGGAGAGCGCGTATTCCTGGCCGTCATTCGCGGGTCGTGGTCCTGCTGGGCCGATGGAATGTCTCTGCGCGCGACCGCCAGCCCCAGCCTCGCGCGCTGGGAGAAACCTACCGGTGAAACTCGCGCGGGAAAAGGCCTTGAAAAGGTTTCGTTAACGTCCGCCCCGTGACGGACCGCCGCGCGGCCTCAAACCCGGCGAATGCGGGCTCGTTCAGCCTCGGGACAATCCTCGACGACGGGCGCGGCGGCGGTCTCTTCAGGCTCCTGAGCGGTGCGCTGAACGGCCGGCCGCTCAGCCGCCGGAGGGCGCGTCAGGTCGACCTCGAGTCCCAGATGCGAGGACACGAGCGAGGCGGCCCAGACCACGATCGTGGCGATGATCTCAAGCAGCGTTTGCACCGCTCCGCCCCCTGACATGCGATAGCAACGTTATCCGTCAGGATGGCCGCAGGTGCAATTCCCGGGCGCATGAAGTTTTGGTCATGTTGCCGGCGTGGGCGCCTTCGCGATGGCGGTCTCGGGGCGGTGGAATTCTCCTTCCACGTCGAACCAGGAAATCGGCAGAACCGACAGAAACTCCTGCGTTTCGACGCTGGACGTTGTCTTCCCGCGGCGCGCCGACGGCCAGCGTCATCAGAACTGGCAGGACCGCGATACGGTTCATGTCGCTCTTCCCACTCGACCCGCCACACTCAGCCGCCAGGCTCCGATGAGCCCCAGCAGCGCCAGCACACTCATGCCAAGGTAGCCCAGCACGCCGGCCGCGTCGAACAGCGCGCCGCTGGCCAGCGTCGCCAGACCGATGACCAGCCCGCCGGAAAAGGCCGAACTGATCGTCTGGGCCGCCGAGGCGCTGCGTGGCGCGGCGTGGCGCTCGATCAGCTGCAGCGAGCCCATGAGCACCGCGGCGAAGCTCAGGGCATGCAGGGTCTGCAGGGGAAACAGGAGCCAGAGGGGCGGCGTGAAGGCGTAGGCGGTCCAGCGGACCAGCGCCGCGACGCCGCCGATCACCACCAGCGCCTCCGGCCCGACCCGTCTGCGCCAGGGTTCGAGGAACCACATGAAGGCGATCTCCGCCGCCACGCCGGTGGCCCAGAGCAGCCCGATGACGGTCGCCGACAGCCCCTGCCCTTTCCACAGCAACGCCGAAAAGGCGTAGTAGAAGGCGTGGGTCGCCTGGATGAGGCTGGTCGAGATGACCGCGAGCAGAAACGGCCGATTGCGCATCAACTCCGAGACGCCGCGCCAGCGATCACGCCGTCCGGGCCGTTCGCCGCCCTCGTGGACCGGGTCGGGCGGCAACAGGGTCCGCGCCGCGACCGCCGCCAGCAGCCCCGCGACGCAGATCCAGACGATGATCAGGTCGGGACCTGTCCAGGCCAGCAGGCCACCCATGCCGATGTTGGCGACCACGAAGGCGATCGAACCGATCCCGCGCGGCAGTCCGTAGTTGAACCCCTCGACGCGCGCCCGGCGCATCGTGAGGACGTCGGCGAGCGGAATGAGCGTGGCAAGCAGACTCGACGCCGCCAGCCAGAAGACCAGCCAGGGGCCAAAGCCGCTGACGACGCCGATCAGCCCGTAGCAGGCCGCGGCGGCAAGCCCGAGCAGGATCATCGGCGTTCGGCGGATGCGAAACCCGTCCGCCCAGACCGCCAACGCCGGGGCGATGACGATCCGCGCGAGCATCGGCGCCGCCAGGATGATGCCGATCTGCGCTCCGCTGAGCCCGTGGGCGCGGAACCAGACCGGCATGTAAGGAAGGCTCACCCCGGTGCCGATGAAGATCGAGCAGTAGAACAGGCCGAGCGCGAAGACGCGTGACATGGCTTGCGCTACCAGAGTCGCGGCTGACTAGCGAACCCGTGCCTCATACAACATCGGCCAGTCATCGAACGGGACGCCGCGGCAGTCGGACATCACGCGCGCGATGACCAGCCGGAAGGCCGCGCCGTCCCAGACCCACTGCTCCTCGGATCCGCAGTCGCCGATGCCGCGTCCCTTCGAAAAGCTGACCAGGATCCGCGCCTCGACGCTGTAGTCGATGTTCATCGGATCGCTGATCGCCGGTTCGGTTGAACCGGGCGCCGCCGGCAGCGTCAGCCGTCGCGCGCCTCCGCCCTTTTCGTCTGCCAGGACAAGGCTGTAGACCGCGTTGTAGGCGCCCCGACTGCAAACGGGCGCATAGAGAACGACGCCGGGCGCGAGGCGCGCGATCACCGGCTCGTCATTCCAGTTCCCCGGCTCCTCGCAGTCCTCGAGCACCGCCATGACGCGGGCCGGAACGGTCTTCGGCAGGTCCGCCTGCGAAACGGCCGGGCCCGCCTTGATGACCGGCAACTCCGGCGCGACGATGGCCAGGGGCCTGCCGGGCGCCCTGCTGAGGGCGGTGGGAGAGCCCAGTCGCCCCTGTTGTTCATCGATCCAGATCATGGTTGCGCCGCCTCCTGCCAGAGACAGGGTGAGCGGCTCGCGGGACTTGCGGGACAGCGTCAGCAGCGACCCGTCGCGCGCAGCGATCGCCAGCGCACGACCGCTGGAAGCCGGCACCTCGGCGCGCCAGAATCCGGTTCCGTCCTGCACCGGCGTGAGCGCGCCCAGACCCGCGACCGGCTTGCCGTCGACCGTGACGGTCCACGGGCCGCCTCCGGCGACCAGGTCATCCTCGGCATAGACCGCGATCACCGCCTTGACGGGCGCCCCTGCGTCACCGCCCCGCTCGAGCCGGAGCCAGGCCGTCTCACCGCCGCCTTCAGCCGGGAAGGCAAAGGCCACGCAGGTATTGCTGTTGTCGCAAACCGCATTCCAGTCGCGGAATGACCGGACGCCCGCCGCCTCGGCGGCCGTGACGGACAGGAGCATCAGGCTGAGGGCGAAGGCAGCATTGATCAGACGGGACATGGCTCAAGGATCGGGCGCATTGCCTGGCGCGTCACCCCCCTTTTTCGGGTGGGCGGCCTGCCCGCGGCGCTCTCAGATTACGGCCTGATCCTGGAGGGTGCGATGCGACTGGCAGGCGTGATCACTGCGGCGCTGCTTGTGGCTGGTCCGGCCGCAGCGATGGACGGCAATGTTATCGATGGCGTCTACCGGGGCGGCTATGTCTGCGCCCAGGGCACGACGTTTCTGGAACTGGTTCTGGACGGCGACACGGACGGCTTTGTCCGCGGCACCTTCCGGTTCAACAGCGCCGAATGGGCGGGCGGCTCCAACCGAACCGTACCCGAAGGCAAGTATGCGGTGACCGGCCGGCTCAACAGCCAGGGGCAGATCGTCCTGCAGGGCAGCCACTGGATCCTGCAGCCCGCCGGCTACGCCATGGTGAACCTGGCCGGCCTTGTTTCCCGGAGAGGATCGCAGGTCGTCATCGCCGGCAATGTCGGCGGCGCGCCGGGTTGCACAACCTTCCAGGTCAGCCGGTAGGCCAGACCTAACCCGCCGGCAGCGGCGGCAGGTCGAGACGCCGGGCGTCCGCCATCCTGACGTAGAGCGCGCGGATCGCCGTATCCAGGGCGCCGTCACGCGCTGCCTCGACAGCGATGTGCAGGTCGATCAGGGTCCTGCGAAGCGCGGCGTTCGAGGCGTCCAGCGCGGCCAGCGACAGGTCGTCGTCCTTGCCCGTGGCCGCCGTCGCGAACCGCTCGCCATAGGCGCCGGAAGCGTCGACGAGCAGGGTCCGGATCGCCCCGTTCTCCCACACCCGCGCGGCGATCCCGCGCTCGGCTTCCTGGGCGCAGAGCATCGCGATCATGCCCGTGACCGCGATGCGGCTCTGCAGAAACTCACCACTCGATTCCGGCGGCGGCGGCTCCATCAGACAGAGAAAGTTGCCCAGCAGCAGTTCGGGAACGGTCGGGGTCATGACAGCGCCTCCAGGGCGGCGAGCCGGTCAGCGAGAATGACGTCCTGCCGCCGCGCCGTGTACCAGCCGGAGAGTCCGAGCACGGGGTCCTTCAGCCCGCCGGCGCGGTATTCCTTCGCCGAGGAAATCCAGATGGCCTGACCCTTCACCGAGGCGAACAGGTCCCACCAGGCCAGGGCCGCAGGATCGACGGTCAGGCCGCTGGCCTTTTCCCAGATCGCGATGGCCTCTGCCTTCGGCAGCATACCCGACACGCGGTCGGTCTCGCCGTAGCACCACAGGGGTTCCATCGCCCAGCCGAGGTCCTCCAGAGGATCGCCGATGTGGGCCATCTCCCAGTCCAGCAGGGCGACGACCTTGCCGGCCCCGTCATGCATGAAGTTACCGGTCCTGTAGTCGCCGTGGACCACTGACAGCTTCTGGGCCGGCGGCGGTGGATTGGCGCGCAGCCGGCGGATACAGGCGCGGACGATGGGCTGCGGGTGCTCCTCGTCGGCGTCGATGACGCCTTCCCAGTAATCGAGGGCGGCCTTCCAGCATCCGTCGAGCGGCGGCGCGGGCGTGGCCTCGGCGATCGGCAGCGTCAGCGGGTCCGCCGCGGCGATCACGCCGAGATGGCCATAGAACTGCTCGCCGATGGCCCGGGCATGCTCGCCGTAGGGCGCGACGGTGAACGGGCTCTGCGCCTTGCCGCCGTCGATGCGGCCCATGATGAAGAACGGCCGCTCAAGCTCGGCCCCGTCCTCCTCCAGCGCCACGGCCTCGGGAACAGGCAGCCCGACGCCGAAGAAGGACCGGAAGGCCGCGAACTCCAGCTTGCGCTCGGTGTCGATCAGGCTGCCGACCGGGTCACGCCGCAGGATCAGCCCGCGCGTGCGGCCTCCGGCCTCGACGTCGAACCGGTAGGTCTCGCGGCTGGCCCCGCCGGGGATGCGCGCGATCATCGTCACCCGCGCCGGCGTCTCCCAGATGCGGCTCAGATAGGCCTCTAGCTGATCCTGCAGCGTCACTTGGCCATGTCCATGATGCCCGTGAAGCCGGACGGGCCGTGCGGGCCGATGACCAGTTGCTCCAGCACGCCCCTGCCCTTGCGCACCTTGCCGGCGGCGTCGGTGAAGACGACGTCGGACAGGGCCTGGACGTGCAGATTGAACGGCAGCGTCGGGTCGGCCTCGGCCAGGACGATGGTCTCGCGCTCGACCGTCAGCTGGCCATGCAGCTGGCCGTGGCCCCATTTGGGATGGGTGTAGCCCAGGCCCATCATCTGGAATTCATAGAGCGGCTGGAACACCACCGATCCGGCGGGCTTGCCGTAGTCGTCGGTCAGGGTGACGATCGCGCTCTTCGCGTGCCGGGAGTTGCTGCGCCATTCGATGGCCGCCGCGCCGTTGAGATGCTCCATGCCACCCTCGCCGGCGCCGTCCGGCGCCCAGACCGCGCGGGTATTCCACGGCCGGCCGGTGGCGTCTTCGTTGCTGTGGAAGAAGAAGCTGCCGTCCTCGAAGCTGGACGGCGACCACAGCCAGTAGAACTGCGGCGGCTGTTGAGGCACGACCTCCTGGCTGTCGCGGAAACCGACCGGCCGGACGCCCCATGACCTGTCGCGGGTGCCGACAAAGCCGTCAACCGAGCGGCGCTCGCCGTCCAGTTCGATCCAGCCGGTATAGGAACCGTTCTGGGTCAGGCGGGTGTAGTCCATGAAGGTTCGGGTGCCCTGACGACGGACAAACCGCGGCTCCTCGATCGGGAAGGCGCGGCCGGTGAAGATGATCTCGCCCTTGAGCCCGTGCTCGGCGGAGTCGACGGTCACCTTGAGCCTGTTCAGCGGCTCGAGGATCTCGATCTTCAGCGGACCGGCGGTCAGGTCCATCCGGTCGCCGAGCCAGCCGCTGACATGCAGCGCCGTCTCGACCCCGTTGCGGACGACCACGAAGGCCCCGTCGACGACGTTCAGGTGCGGATAGACGCCGAACGCGACGGCGAAGAAGTCCTCGCCCTCCGTCGGGTGATAGCCGTTGAAGAAGTACCGGTCGTAGAAGTTCCGGTCCGTCCCCGAATAGGCGATCGGCTCCGCCGTCTGGTGGATCGGGAAATCGTCGCCCTTGGTCAGCGCCATGGCCTTGCTCCTCCAAACGGCCGACGCTTCTCAGACGAGCGTTTCGGGCCTACAGCCCCCAAAGTGAACGATGACAACCTGACTAGGCAACCGTGACGGAGGGTAAGGCGTGAAAAGCTGGACGAGGCGCACCTGGATGACCCTCGCCGCGACGAGCGGATTCCTTGCCGTGGCCATCGGCGCCTTTGCCGCGCACGCCGTGTCAGACCCCGTCGCGAAGGACTGGCTCAAGACCGGCGCGAGCTACCAGTTCATGCATACGATGGCGACATTCGCCTGCGCGACCCTGATGAACATCGGCGCGAAGCGGGCCAGGTTCGCACCGGCCTTCTTTCTCGGCGGGACGGTGCTGTTCTCGGGTTCGCTGTACGCGATGGCCCTCGGCGCACCACGCTGGTTCGGCGCGATCACGCCGCTGGGCGGCCTCTGCTTCCTGACCGGCTGGGCGATCCTCGCCTGGGCGGCGCGGGACGTGGATCGGGGATAACGGCTCCACCCCCCGTCATGGCCCGAACAAGTCGGGCCATGACGCTCGCGTAGCAGGTCCTAGAGCGGGCCTTTTTTCGGCAGGGCGAGGAACCACAAGGCCGCCGACGATCCCAGCAGGCAGGCCAGCATCACCCCGGCCATCGGAACCGCCGTTCCGTCATGCAGCGCGCCGCCCGCCCAGGACGCCAGTGCGCCGGCCCCGAACGACAGTCCGCCCATCAGCGCCGAGATCGACCCTGCCCGGCGCGGATCGACGCTCAGGGCGCCGGCCATGGTGTTGCCGGCCATCAGGCCGTAACTGGCCAGGCAGCAGAACAGCAGTGGCAGCACGGTCCACTGGCCGCCGATGCCGGTCGTGGCGGCGAAGACCAGCAACAGGCCGAAGCCGATCGCCGCCAGGCTCGCCCGACGCAACACATCGTCCGGCGACTGGCGACGCAGCAGCATCCGGTTGACCTGGCTCGCCCCGATCACCCCCACCGCGTTAAGACCGAAGATCCAGCCGAACGCCTGGGGCGAGTAGCCATAGATACTGATCACCAGCTCCGACGAGCTGGAGATGTAGGTGAACAGCACCGCCCCGTTCAGCGCCCCGCCGAGGGCGTAGCCGAGCAGCCTGCGTTCCCTCAAAAGCGCGCCGAACGCCTGCAGCGGGTTTTCGGATCGCGCCTGCGCCGCCGTTTCGTCGGAGCGGGACTCCTTGAGCCGCAGGAAGACTGCGATTCCGCAGGCCAGGCCGAACAGGGCCAGCGACCAGAAGATCATCCGCCAGTCCGCCACCAGCAGCACCCAGCTGCCCAGCGCCGGGGCGACGATCGGCGCAATTCCCATGACCAGGGTCAGGAGCGACAGGACCCGGGCGGTCTCGGTGTGGCCGAACTGGTCGCGGACCACCGCCCGCGCAACGACCGCGCCGGCGCAGCCGCCGAGCGCCTGGACGAACCGCGCCAGCTGCAGCCCCTCGATGGAGGTCGTCAGCGCGCACCAGACCGACGCCGCGACATAGACGGCGATCCCCACGAGGATCGGTGTTCGACGCCCGAAGTGGTCCGAGGCGGGGCCGTACAGGAACTGGCCAATGGCCATGCCCAGCAGGAACGTCGACAGGGTCAGCTGGGTCGCTTCCGGCGTCGTCGCCATCGACTCCCGGATGTCCGGCAGTGCGCCCAGGTACATGTCGATCGACATCGGGGCGAATGCCGTCAACGCGCCCAGCAGGATTACAAGTCCCCAGGGCGTGGCGGGCGGCGTCTCTGGGGTGGGGGAGGACTGGCGCAAGGTGGGGCGTGTTTAGGGGTGGAAACGCGTTTGCTCAATCCTCCGCACATCGTGGGGAGGGTTGAAGAGGCCCTTGCCTTACGCAACGACGCGCGGTCAGGCTGGAAAAAACACCCAGGGAAACGCCAGATGTCCGCGATCACCGCCATGATGCCGCCCGTGCAGTACGCCGACGTCAACGGTATCCGCATGGCCTATTACGAAGCCGGGCCGCAGGGCGAAGGCGTGCCGCTGGTGTTCTGTCACGGCTGGCCTGAACTGGCCTTTTCCTGGCGCCACCAGATCAAGGCGCTGTCGGAAGCCGGCCGCTGGGTGATCGCGCCGGACCAGCGGGGCTACGGCCTGACCGATGCGCCCGCCGAGGTCGAGAGCTACGCCCTCGAGAACCTGTGCGCCGACCTTGTGGCCCTGCTGGACGCCAAGGGCATCAAGAAAGCCATCTTCGTCGGCCATGACTGGGGCGGCTTCGTCGTCTGGTACATGGCCATCCGCCATCCGGACCGCGTCGCCGGCGTGATCGGCCTGAACACGCCTTTCAACGAGCGAGCTCCGGTCGACCCGATCGCGATCATGCGCGCCCGCCTCGGGGAGCGGATGTACATCGTCCACTTCCAGACGCCGGGCGAGGCGGACGCGGTGCTCAACGCCAACGTCCGCAAGGCGATGAACTTCTTCATGAAGCGGCCGATGGACATGCCGGCCGCCCCGAGCGCCGGCTTCGCCACCGAGCGCAAGCCGGGCGACCCGAGCGCCTTCGCCATCGTCGACATGCTGGAGGCCTACGACCCGTCCGTCGATCCGCGCGAGACCCTGATGACCGAGGCCGAGTTCGAGGCGCTGGTGGAGACCTACGAGCGCACGGGCTTCACCGGCGGCATAAACTGGTATCGCAACTTCACCCGCAACTGGCATGCCTCGGAAGGACTGGAGCATCGCGTGCGCCAGCCCAGCCTGATGATCATGGCCGAGAAGGACGCGGTCCTGCCGCCCTCCGCCGCCGACGGCATGGAAAATCTGATCCCGGACCTCGAAAAGCAGCTGGTGCTCGGCTCCGGACACTGGACCCAGCAGGAGGAGCCAGAGCAGGTGAACCGCCTGATCCTCGACTGGCTGGACCGGCGCTTCCCGAAATAGGGGACATGTACCGCAGGTACGTGTCCCCTAAACCCGCAGCTCGATTGGGGGACACGTACCTTCGGTACATGTCCCCTTCTCCCGTTTGTAATTGGCCCGGGCCTCACGGGAGCGCTAGAACCGCGTCATGGATCGCTCAGCGTCGCCGCCCGCCCCCGGACACTCCAGCTCACGCCGGAGCCTGTACCCCGAGGTCGACGCCTACAGTTTCGGCTGGCTGCAGACCGGCGGTCCGCACGAGCTCTATTACGAAGAGTGCGGCAACCCGAAGGGCAAGGCCGCCATCGTGCTGCACGGCGGCCCGGGCGGGGCGATCAACCCGACCATGCGGCGGTTCTTCGACCCGGCGAAATGGCGGGTGGCGCTGTTCGACCAGCGCGGCTGCGGCAAGAGCCGGCCGAACGCCAGCCTCGAGGACAACACCACCTGGTCGCTGATCGAGGACATCGAACGGCTGAGGGTTCATCTGGGCGTCGAGAAATGGACCGTGTTCGGCGGCTCATGGGGCTCGACCCTCGCCCTGGCCTACGCGGTGATGCACCCCGACCGGGTCGAAGGGCTGGTCCTGCGCGGGGTATTCCTGCTCACGCAACGCGAGCTGAAATGGTTCTACCAGGACGGGGCATCCTTCCTGTTCCCGGATGCCTGGGAGCGTTTCGTCGGCCCCATCCCGAAGGGCGAGCGGAACGACATGATCGCCGCCTACCACAAGCGGCTGGTCCACTCTGACCGCAAGGTCCAGGCCGAGGCGGCCGCCGCCTGGAGCCAGTGGGAAGGCGACACCATCTCGATCCGCGGCCCGGAGGCCCGGCCACCGAAGTTCAACGAGGTCGACTTCGCCATCGCCTTCGCCCGCATCGAGTGCCACTTCTTCGCCAACCGCGGCTTCTTCCCAGAGGACGGCTGGCTGCTGAAACAGGTCGAGAAGATCCGCAAGATCCCGGGCTGGATCGTTCAGGGCCGGTTCGACGTGGTGACGCCGCTGGAAAGCGCCTGGGCCCTGCACAAGGCCTGGCCCGAAAGCCGCTTCGACATCATCTGGGACGCGGGCCACGCGTCCACCGAACCGGGTGTCATCGATGCGCTGATCCGTGCCACGGACGAGGCGGCGCGCCCGCGTTAGACCCGGCCTGCGGACGTTCCGACAATTCGATGCCTTTCGCGGAACCAATCCCGCTACGACGCATTAAAGTGCGAGCCAGGGACCCTCACATCGGCGCCCCCGGGGGGATTGACGACATGTATTGCCCGGCGCCGATTGGCCCGCGATGGCCGTGATCCTCATCGTCGAAGACGAACCCTTCATCCGGCAGGTGGCCGAACGGACGATCGGTGATCTGGGTCACGCGACCCTGTTGGCCGACGATCTGGCCAGCGCGCTGGATCACCTTGACGGCCTGCTGCACATCGACGCCCTGTTCGTAGACATACGCCTGCACGCCCTGGCGCACGGCGGATACGAGATCGCCAACCGCGCGGTCGGCATGAGGCCGGCGCTGCGCGTCCTCTACACGTCCGGCACGCCGCTCTACCCTGACATGACCGCCCGGTTCATCAAGGGCGGCAGCTTCATCCAGAAGCCGTACACGACGGCGCAACTGGAACAGTCGATGGAATTGCTGCTCCACTAATCTCCATGGGTGTACACTCCGGTCTCGCACCGGAGCTCATGTCTCCGAGTCAGGAAACCCGATCACCAACTCACCGGCTGCTTCCTCCACGGAGCCCCTGCCCGGACCCGCCGCGACCTTGACCGTTGGCGGACAGACCGAGGAATCGATCGTCAAGGCGGGCGCGCTGCAGAGCGCCATCTTCAACAGCGCCAACTTCTCCAGCATTGCGACGGACGCCCGCGGGGTCATCCAGATCTTCAATGTCGGCGCCGAACGGATGCTGGGCTACACGGCGGGCGAGGTGATCAACTCGATCACGCCGGCCGACATTTCCGATCCCCAGGAGCTGATCGCTCGTGCCAGGACGCTGAGCGCGGAACTGGCCACGTCCATCACGCCCGGCTTCGACGCGCTGGTGTTCAAGGCGTCGCGCGGCATCGAGGACATCTACGAGCTGACCTACATCCGCAAGGACGGCACGCGGCTGCCGGCCATGGTGTCCGTCACGGCGCTGCGCGACGCGAACGGCGTGATCATCGGCTATCTGCTGATCGGCACCGACAACACCGCCCGCAAGCTGGTCGAGGAAGAGAAGAAGAAGTCAGACCAGCGCCTGCGTGACCAGCAGTTCTACACCCGGTCGCTGATCGAATCGAACATCGACGCCCTTATGACCACCGACCCGTCGGGCATCATCACCGACGTCAACAAGCAGATGGAGGCCCTCACGGGCTGTACCCGCGACGAGCTCATCGGCGCGCCTTTCAAGGACTGCTTCACCGATCCGGCGCGCGCCGAGGCCGCGATCAATCGGGTGCTCAGCGAGAAGTCGGTGACCGACTATGAGCTGACCGCCCGCGCCCGCGACGGCAAGCAGACCGTTGTCTCCTACAACGCTACCACCTTCTACGACCGCAGCCGCACCCTGCAGGGGGTGTTCGCCGCCGCGCGCGATGTGACCGAGCGCAAGCGGGTCGAGGCCGAACTGCAGCAGGCCAAGGCCGATGCCGAGAGCGCCAGCCGCACCAAGTCCGACTTCCTGGCCAGCATGAGCCATGAAATCCGCACGCCGATGAACGCCATCATGGGCATTGCCGATCTGCTGGCAAAAACCAGCCTCACGCCAGAGCAGGCCAACTTCGTCCAGATCTTCCGCCGGTCCGGCGACAACCTGCTCAACCTGATCAACGACATCCTCGACCTGTCGAAGGTCGAGGCGTCGCAGCTCGATCTGGAGCAGACAGGCTTCGCGCTGGGCGATCACCTGGACAAGGTCATGGAGATGGTCGCGGGCCGCGCCCAGGAGAAGGGCCTGACCCTGACCTGCGAGATCGCGCCAGGCGTCAGCAACGACCTGCTGGGCGACCCGACGCGGCTGCGTCAGGTTCTGCTGAACCTGCTCGGCAACGCGATCAAGTTCACGGAGACCGGCACGGTCTCGCTCACCGTCCACCCTGATCCGGACCTGGCGGTGCCCACCGCCTTGCGGTTCCGGGTGACCGACACCGGAATAGGTGTTGCCGGCAACAAGCTCGCGCGGATCTTCGAACGGTTCACCCAGGCGGACTCGTCCACGACCCGCCGCTTCGGCGGGTCGGGCCTTGGCCTGACGATCTCGAAGCGGCTGGTCGAGCTGATGGGCGGCCGCATCAGCGTGACCAGCATCGTCGGCAAGGGCAGCGTGTTCAGCTTCTCGGTGCCGTTCGAGGTTTGCGCGGCCAGCGCCCGAGCGATCAGTGCCCCGGTCGGCGCCGGACCGGCCGTGGCCATGCCCCGACTGCGAATCCTGATGGCCGAGGATTCGCCCGACAACCGGACCATCGCCCTCGCCTATCTCGAGGAAACCCCCTACCGGATCAACGTCGCGGAGACCGGCAAGGCCGCCTTCGAAATGTTCAGAACAGGCGACTACGACCTGATCCTGATGGACCGGCAGATGCCGGTGATGGACGGTTTGTCAGCGACGCGCGCGATCCGGGCCTGGGAAAAGGCCAATGATCTGACCCCGACGCCGATCATCGCCCTGACCGCTTCGGCGCTGAAGGGCGACCGGGAAACCTGCCTGGCGGCAGGCTGCACCGCCTACCTGACCAAGCCGATCAAACAGGAGGCCCTGTTACAGGCGATCGTCGACTTCTCCTCCGTGGCGCAGGCGGTGCTGGCCCGGCGGGTCAAGGCCGAGGCCCTGTCGCAGCCGCCCGGACCGCGCATCGCGGCGCGCGTGCCGGCCTATCTGGAGAGCTGTCGCCAGAACGTGGTCGACATTCGTGATGCCCTCGACCGCGCGGACTTTTCGGCCGCGACGGTGCTTGGGCATAACCTGCGGGGATCAGGCGGCGCGTTCGGCTTCCAGCACATCACCGATATCGGCGCGGGTCTGGAACTGGCCGCCGAGGACTCCGACATCAAGGCGACGCGTGGCTGGGCGACGGAGCTCGACCGGTATCTCGACGATCTCAAGCCCCTGCCGGCGGCCTGACGACGGGGTCAGCCCCGAAGCGGCTTCAGGGCCCCCGCCCACCGGTGCAATTCGTTCAGCGCATTGCCGACCGACTGGTCCTGCATCGGGTTGCCCTTGAACACGCCGTCGTCGATCTGCTGACCCGGCATCTGGACCACCACCTGCTCCGGGATCGGCATGATCTTCAGCGTCGTCAGGATCTGCTTTTCCATCTGCACGGCGCGGAGGCCGCCGGACACGCCGCCGTAGCTGACGAAGCTGGCCGGCTTGTAGTTCCATTCGCGGTAGAGGTAGTTCAGCGCGTTCACCAGCGCCGGCGGCGGGCCGTAGTTGTACTCCGGGGTGACGAAGACGAAGGCGTCGGCCTGCGCGACGCTCGCGCTCCAGGCCTTCGTGTGGTCGTGCTCATAGCTCTGCATCATCGGATGCTTCGGCTCGTCGTAGATCGGCAGATTGAAGTCGGCGATGTCCACGAGCCGGGCGTCGAACTGGCCATGCGCCTGCGCGGCTTCATGGAACCAGCGCGCGATGGTCGGACCGACGCGGCCAGGGCGGGTGCTGCAGATGATGGTCTGAAGGACGAGGGACATGGCGAACTCCTGTTTCGCCACCACTCCTGTTCCAATTTGCGCGCCCTGTCACCCGGAAAGGCGACTACATCAGCGCGCCTCTCCCGCTCGTGACCTCGGAGTAGCGGTGCACCCGGACCGACTGGACGAGGCCAAAGCCGATCATGACGGTCAGCATGACGGTGCCGCCGTAGCTCAGCAGCGGCATCGGAACGCCCACGACAGGGGCCAGCCCCATGACCATGGCGCCGTTGATCAGCACATAGAGGGCGAAAGTGGCCGTCACGCCCGCCGTCGACAGTCGGCCGAAATGGCTGTGGCTGATCGAGGCGATGCGTAGCGCCATGAAGATGATCGCGCCGTACAGGAACAGGATCGAGAAGCATCCGGCGAAGCCGAACTCCTCGGCCAGGGTCGCGAACATGAAGTCGGTGTGCTTTTCCGGCAGGAAATCGAGCTGGCTCTGGCTGCCCAGGCCGTAGCCCTTGCCCAGCAGCCCGCCGGCGCCGAGTGCGATCTTGGACTGCAGGATGTGGTAGCCGGAGCCGGAGGGGTCACTTTCGGGATCGAGGAAGGTCATCACCCGTTTGCGCTGGTAGTCGTGCAGGACGAAGATAATGAACGGCGGAATGGCCGCGAGCACGGACACGATGCCCGCGCCGATGACCTTCCAGGACAGCCCGGCCAGGATCATGATCGCCAGGCCCGTGGAGGCGATCAGGATGGCCGTTCCCAGGTCCGGCTGGTGCGCCACAAGCAGGGTTGGGGCTCCGATGAGGAACAGGGGCACGAAGAGCCACCAGCTGAACCGCGCGCTGTCCGCCGAAACCCCGTGATAGAACCGGGCCAGCGCCAGCACGATGCCGATCTTCATGATCTCGGACGGCTGGAAACGCAGCGGACCGATCTCCAGCCAGCGTTGTGCCCCCATGGCGGCGTCCCCGAAGAATTCCACGCAGACGAGCAGGAACAGGGCGACGGCGTAGATCGGGTAGGCCAGGGTGAACCAGAGCCTCAGGTCGACCATCGCCAGCACGATCATCACGATGAAGGCGATCCCGAAGCGGATCAGGTGCGGCGCGGCCCAGGGCTCCCAGGAGTTCGGCGCGGCCGAGAACATCATCATCCCGCCCGCCCCGGCGATCAGGCAGAGGATCAGGCAGAAGGTCCAGTCGATCTCGGCGAACTTGACGATCAGCCGATCGCGCTCGCCCGGACGGGTCAGGCCGCCGCTGGTCATTGGGGGGCTCCCGGAGTGATCGGCGGAGGTGCGCCGACGGCGGGCGCAGGCGGGGCAGCGCCCACGGCCAGGGACGCTTCGTCGAGCTCAGGCATCGGCAACGGCTTTTCGATCCGGGCGCGCAGTTCGGGATCCTTGAGCAGGGCGACGCGCATGACCTCGCGCGCACGAGGTGCTGCGGCCGTCGCACCGCCGAGGCCGCCATGCTCGATCAGAACCGAAATGGCGTAGCGCGGCGCATCAATCGGGGCGAAGGCGATGTACCAGTTGTGGTCCTTCAGCGCCCACCGAACGCCGGCGCTCTTGCGCGACTCGCCGTCGCGGAACACGCGCACCTGGGCCGTGCCGGTCTTGCCGGCCATCAGGACATCGCCGAGCCCGAGCTGGCTCTGCCGGAAGGCCGTGCCGGAGGTGTCGTTGGCCACGGCGATCATGCCGCCGCGCACATAGTCCATCAGTTCCTTGGCGTAGGGCAGGTTCGGCACGGCGTTGCCGGGCGGCCGGTCCACTCCGCCGACCGACTTGATCAGGCGAGGGTTGAGCGCCTTGACACCGTTGGCCAGACGGGCGGTCATCACCGCCGACTGCAGGGGGTTCACGTTTATGTAGCCCTGACCGATCCCGTAGTTGACGCTGTCGCCGGGATGCCAGGTCTTGTCCTTCTTGAAGTTCTTCCGCTTCCACTCGCGGGAGCCGACGATCCCCTTCTTCTGGCCGGGAATGCCGATGTCGAACGTCTGGCCCAGGCCGAAGGCGTGTGCGGCCGCGGCGATCGCGTCCGGCCCGATCTTCAGCGCAGTCTGGTAGAAATAGATGTCGCAGGAGTTCTTGATCGCGTCATGCATGTCCTGGGTGCCGTGCCGGCCCCAGCACCGCCACGTCCGCCCGCCAAAGTACCAGCTGCCGGTGCAGTTGGTGCGGATGGTCGGATCGACCCCGGCGGATAGCGCGGCGAGCGCGACCATCGGCTTGAAGGTCGAGCCGGGCGGGTAGGTGCCGCTCATCACCTTGTCGAGCAGCGGCTTGCGTTCGTATTGCGCCAGGGCGCGATACTCAGGCCCCGACAGGCCCTTGACGAAGCGATTGGCGTCAAAGCTGGGCGTCGAGGCCATGCACAGCAGGTCGCCGTTGCGGCAGTCCATCACGACAATCGCGCCGCTCTCCTCGCCCATGACCTCGAGGGCGCGGTTCTGGATATCGGCATCAAGGGTGAGGCGGATCTCCTTGCCTGGCGTGGCCGGAATGTCGCCGCCGGGATCCTGCCGGACAACGCGTCCCCGGGCATCGACCTCCTGCTTCTGCGCACCGGATTTCCCGCGCAGGTCGACGTCAAACGCCTTCTCGACGCCCTGTCGGCCGATGCGGAAGCCGGGGTTGTAAAGCAGCGGGTCGGGACTGATCCCGGCCTTCTTGGCCGTCTCGATGTCCTTGTCGTTGACGCGCGCGACATAGCCGATGACGTGCGCGAAGGCGCCGCCATAGGGATAGACCCGCACCTCGCCCATGTCGGCGGTCACCCCGGCCAGTTCGGGCGCGCGGACGTTGATGCGGGAAAACTCCTCCCAGCTCATGTCCTCCATCACCTGCACCGGCGCCTTCTTCGGCGCGCGCTTGATGTCGCGGATCAGGCGGGCGCGGCGCTTGGCGTCGATGGTCACCAGCGTCGCCAGGTCGTCGACGGTCTTCTCCACGTCCATGTCCGCTTCCCGCGAGACCAGCAGGCGGAAGTTCGGGCGATTGGACGCGAGCGTGACGCCGTTCCGGTCGAGGATCAGCCCGCGGGGCGGCGGCACGAGGCGGAAGTTGAACTGGTTGGACTGGGCGAGCTTCTGGTAGCGCTGCGCTTCGACGATCTGCAGGTGGACCAGCCGGCCGGTGAGCGCCAGCAGGCCGACGCCGGTCAGACCGCCCATGAGAAACGCGCGACGCGTGAAGGCGCCCTGCTTCTCGTTGACCTCGCTGAAGAAGATCGTCGGTTCGCTCATCGGAACCTCACGTCCGCGTCTTCAAAGCGGTCGATCAGCCTGTGGGCGAACGGATAGAGGATGGCGGTGGCGAGCAGTTGCCAGATCACGGCGACCACGCTGGGCGCGGCCTTCACATCGAGCATGGTGATCAGATAGCCGGTCATCATCGCGACGACAGTCATGCCGGCGTACCAGGCCCACATCATCGGGCGGCTCTGGCCGGTCATCATGTTGCGCATGGCCAGCGTCACGGCATAGGCGACCAGCAGCGCGACCGCCCACAGGCCGAGCGCTCCGCCCCAGTAGATATCCAGGAACAGGCCCAGCACCAGCAGAACCACCGGCGCCAGGATCGACGGCCGGATCACCGCCCAGCCGAACGCGCAGACCATCGGGAAGATCGGCTCGGGCAACCTCAGGCCGAACAGCTGTATCGGGGCCGCCAGCAGGATGGTGGCGCCCGTGCACAGCAGGGCCGGCACGCCGATCCAGCGCCACGGGTCCAGAGGCCGCGCGGCCGAGAAGCTCATTGGGCGGGCCCCGCCGTCGGTGGCGCGGGCGCCTTCTGCGGCGGCGTAACGGCCCTGGGAGCAGGGACGACCGGCGCGGCCTTCTGCGCGGGAGGGGCTGCCGGCGCGCTGGCCGGGGGCGCCTTGGCCGGCGGCGTTGCGGCAGCGGGGGCAGGCGTCCCGATGATCCGGTCGTCCGGGTTCTCGGTGATCACCGGCGGGAGGCGGGTGGCGGCCAGCGCCTGCTGGTCGGCCAGCTGCGAGTAGTCCTTGAACTTCAGGATCCGGATCCAGTCGATCGCGCTGGCGTCGGCGTCGAGCACCACCCGCCAGCGACCGTCGAGACCCTTCACGGCGCGCCCCACTGGCAGGCCACGGGGCAGCACGCCGCCATCGCCGCTGGTCAGCACCCGGTCGCCGTCGTGAACGGCGTCACGACCGCGCAGATAGTCGAGCTTTGGATTGGGTCCGCCGTCACCGGTCAGGATCGCCCGGGCGTTGCTGCGGTCGATCATCACCGGCGTGCGCGAGGCGACGTCTGTCAGCAGAAGGATCCGGCTGGCGTTGCGCGAGACGCCGACGATCCGGCCGACCAGGCCCCGCTCGCTGAGAACCGGATAGCCGACGACCACGCCGGCGTCGCTGCCGGCGTTGGCCAGGCGCGCATTTGCGAACGGCCCGCGCGAGTCGGACACGGAGCGGGCGGTGACCATCGGGATCGGCGGGTCGGTCTTGACCCCAAGCATCGCGCGCAGGCGCTCGTTCTCGTCGCGCAGCCGCACGGCCTCGTCGGCCTGAAGCTGAAGGCCGGCCATGACCTTGTGCAGGCGGCGGTTCTCATGAGCCACGGCGACATAGCTGCGCAACCAGCCGAGCAGGTCGCCGGTCCAGCGTCCCGGCGCGGCGACCGCGCCGCCGACCGGCGCGGAGACGGTGTCCACAGCCTGGCGCGCGGCGCCGTAGGCTTCAGTCTGGAACGTTTCGCGCCGGTCGCTGAGCAGAATCGAGACGCCCACGACGCCGCAGACGATCAGGGCCACCACTGCCATCCAGGTCAGTGGAACCTTCAATTCGCCAAACGAATCCTGACGCAGGGCCACCCGATGTCTCCGTCAGGGCCACCCCGGCCCCGACTCATATGTTGATGTTAGGCGAGCGTGCTTTCCAGCACGCCCTTCATCCACTTCGGGTGTTCAAGAACCTTGCCACATCCGAGCGCGACGCAGGACAGGGGGTCATCGGCCACCGTGACCGGCAAGCCGGTGTGGTCACGGATCTCGGCATCCAGCCCGCGCAGCAGCGCCCCGCCGCCGGTCAGCATGATGCCCTTGTCGGCGATGTCGCTGGCCAGTTCGGGCGGCGTGGCCTCCAGCGCGACCTTCACGGCCTCGACGATCTGGTTGACCGGTTCGGCCAGGGCGTCCGCAGCCTGCTTCTCGGAGATGCGCACCTCGCGAGGCACGCCCTGCATCAGGTCGCGGCCCTTGACGTCGATCGACAGACCCTCGCCATCGGCCGGCGCGCGGGCGGTGCCGATTTCCTTCTTGATCCGCTCGGCGGTGGTCTCGCCGATGAGCAGGTTATGGTGGCGACGCATGTAGCTGATGATCGCCTCGTCCATCTTGTCGCCGCCGACGCGCACGCTGCGCGAATAGACGATGCCGGACAGGGACAGCACGGCCACCTCGGTGGTGCCGCCGCCGATGTCGACGACCATCGAGCCGGTCGGCTCATGGATCGGCAGGCCCGCGCCAATGGCGGCGGCCATCGGTTCGTCGATCAGGCCGACGCGACGGGCCGAGGCGTTCAGGCAGGAATCGTTGATCGCACGGCGTTCCACGGCGGTCGCGCCGGACGGCACGCAGACGATGACCTTGGGGTTCACGAAGCCCTTGCGGTTATGAACCTTGCGGATGAAGTACTTGATCATCTCCTCGGCGACTTCGAAGTCGGCGATGACCCCGTCGCGCATCGGACGGATGGCTTCCATGTGGCCGGGCGTGCGGCCGAGCATCTGCTTGGCCTCTATGCCCACGGCGTGGACGATCTTGCGGCCGCCGACATTGCGGAGCGCCACGACGCTCGGCTCGTTCAGCACGATGCCCTTGCCCTTCATGTAGATGAGGGTGTTGGCCGTGCCGAGGTCGATGGCGATGTCGTTGGAAATGGCGCCGAAGAGAGAGCCGAACATTCAGAGCCTTGAATCTGAGAGCTTTTGGGACGGACGAGTCGGGGCCTGCAAGTCCCGCACCAAGCCACGAGCGCACGCCCCGGAGCGCCGCATGGCCTATGTGACAGGGCAAGCTGACATCACGCCGTGTGCACCGCGAACGTGTTGATTTCAAGGTCTATTGCGAAAGGGTTTCACCCGAATGCGGCGAGGACCACGCCCAGCGCCGTGACGCTCCCCGCGACCCATTGGCGCAACGTCACCTGTTCGGCGAAGAGCCGCCTTCCGGCCAGCGCCGCCATCGGCATTTCAACCACCCCGACCGCCCGCACGGGACCTGCCGGCGACAGCGCGAGCGCGATGAACCAGCCGGCCGAGGCGAGCGCCCCGAAGAGGCCTGCGCCCATGGAAACGCGCCACGACCCGACTGCGGCCATAAGGGAATGCCGATCCTTCAGCGCCATCCACAGTGTCAGGCCGGCCGACTGCATGGCCTGGACGATCACGACCGTCACCAGCGCGGCCGGGACCGGATGGACGGGGTCGAGCGCCAGCGCGCTCTGGCGAAAAGCATTGGCGGAGATGGCGAAGCAGAAGCCGGACAGCGTGCCCAGCCCGGCGGCCGTCCAGTCGCGGGTGGCCTCGCCCGTGCGCGGCCAGGACAGGACGAGCAGCCCGGCGCTGGCCAGCAGCACGCCGCCCCAGCCGCGCAGGCTCAGATGGTCGCCAAAAACCAGAAGCCCGAGAATCGCCGCGAACGGCAGACCGCTCTGCTGGAAGGCGGTGCCCAACGCGAAACTCGACCGCTGCATGGCCGTCAGCAAGGCCGCCGTGGCGCCCAGCTGCATCGTCCCGCCCAGCGCCGCCCAGGCGAGGGTGACCGGCGTGACCCGCAGGTCCGACGGCATCAGCAGCAGGGCGATGCCAGAGAAGACCAGACTGAACGGCAGGCCGAACAGAAACCGCACCAGCGTCGCGCCCCACGGCCCGGCCCCGGTCAGCAGACTGCGCTGCGCCGCGTTCCGCGCGACCTGAAAGCCGGCGGCCGCGACGGTGATCGGGATCCAGAGCATTGCGGCGGGCTAGAACCCTGACGCGATCGCCGTGTCGGGTTTGCCCTTCTCCTTGCGGGAAAAGAGGTTGTTGAGCGCGTTGACGTAGGCCTTGGCGCTGGCCGTCAGGGTATCCGTGTCCGCCGCCTGACCGGTGGCGATGCGGCCGTCCTCTTCGAGACGCACCGAAACCTGGGCCTGGGCGTCGGTGCCCTCGGTCACCGCATGCACCTGGAACAGACGCAGGGCGGCGGCGTGGGGGACGATCTCGTGGATGGCGTTGAACACTGCGTCGACGGGACCGTCGCCGCTGGCTTCGGCCTTCTTCTCCACATCGTCGACCGACAGGGTCAATTCGGCCGACTGCCCTTCGGTGCCGGCCACGACGCGCAGATGCACGACGCGGATACGCTCCGACCCGCGGGCCAGGGCGTCGTCGACCAGCGCGATCAGGTCGTCGTCGAACACGTGCTTCTTCTTGTCGGCCAGTTCCTTGAACCGGACGAACGCCTCGTTCAGCGCGTTCTGGCCCAGGTCGTAGCCCAGGGCCTTGAGCTTCTCGCGGAAGGCGTGACGGCCGGAATGCTTGCCCATGACCAGGTTGGTGGCGCCCTGCCCCACGTCTTCCGGCCGCATGATCTCGTAGGTTTCGGCGTTCTTGAGCATCCCGTCCTGGTGGATGCCGCTCTCGTGCGCGAAGGCGTTCTTGCCGACGATCGCCTTGTTGAACTGCACCGGGAAACCGGTGATGGCCGAAACATAGCGGCTGGCGCGGGTGATGTGGAT
Source organism: uncultured Caulobacterales bacterium (assembly GCA_903858185.1). GTDB lineage: Bacteria > Pseudomonadota > Alphaproteobacteria > Caulobacterales > Caulobacteraceae > Caulobacter > Caulobacter lacus. The sequence goes on along the minus strand of CAIOHT010000038.1, from coordinate 33,611 downwards.
CGGGTCGACGTCGCTGTCGAAGCCCAGGGTCTCGCCGCGGACCTTCAGGGCCATGACGATCTCTTCGAGCGCGGCGTTGCCGGCGCGCTCGCCGATGCCGTTGATCGCGCACTCGATCTGACGCGCCCCGCCCTGCACCGCGGCGATGGAGTTGGCCACGGCCAGACCCAGATCGTTATGGCAGTGGGCGGAGAAGATCGCCTTGTCCGCGTTCGGCACGTTGACGAGCACATTGCGGAACATCTGGGCGTATTCTTCGGGGAAGCTGTAGCCCACCGTATCCGGCAGATTGATCGTCCGCGCCCCGGCGTTGATGGCCGCCTCGACGCAGCGATACAGGAAGTCCGGCTCGGTGCGGGTCGCGTCCTGGGCCGACCATTCTACATCGCCGCACAGGTTGCGGGCGCGGGTCACCGACTGGACCACGGCCTCCAGCACCTCTTCCTGCGACAGCTTCAGAATGTAGTCGCGATGCTGCGGGCTGGTGGAGATGAAGGTGTGGATGCGGCCTTGCTTGGCCGGCTTGATCGCCTCGGCGCAGCGATCGATGTCGACGGCGGCGGCGCGGGCCAGACCGCAGACAGTGCTCTCGGTGACGATCTTCGAGATGGCGCGGACCGCCTCGAAGTCGCCGTTAGAGGCGATCGGGAAGCCGGCCTCGATGACGTCGACGCGCATCTCTTCGAGGATCTTGGCCAGTTCGAGCTTCTCGTCGTGGCTCATGGAGGCGCCGGGCGATTGCTCGCCGTCGCGCATGGTGGTGTCGAAGATGATGACGCGGTCGCTCGAGGCGGCGGATACGGGGGCGGTCATGGGAATACTCTGCGTTGGCCGAATGCTTGGGATCAGGTGCGGGTCGAATGAGCCCCTGAGCGCCCGGCCGCTATCAAGCGGTCAGGCGGACGCCCAGGGGCGGCTAAGCCCCGTGGCGCGTAGAAGCAGACCGGTTTGATCGCATTGCATGCGTGCTGGATAACGGAATCCGGCGATTCAAGCAACAGTCTTGCGCCGGAGCGGCCAGAGGCCGCCCTGGACGCAAAAACTTTCCGTCCGTGGGCCTGCCTACTCCGGTCGCGTCACGATCGGAAAGTCGCCCGCCGGACGGTCGAACCAGCCGACCAGCTTCTGCAGCGCCAGCGGACTGCCGTCGATCTTCGCCTCACCGGACATGACCTTCGGCGCCAGCGACGCGCCGGTGAACAGCGACTGCAGCAGCAGCGCCCTCGGCAGGGTCAGGGTGGCGTCGGCCCTGGCCCCCTCGGCGGCCGGTTCGGCAGTCAGCACCTGGTTCCGGACCTGGACCAGATAGCGCTCCTTGCGATCCGGGAAGACGAACAGGATCCGAAGCTGGGCATCGCCCACCTTCGCCGGATCGAGACGCACGGCCAGCAGCTCGAAGATCATCGGCGACGGCAGGTTGGCGATCATGTCGGGTGAGCCGGCCGAGAGGCTCGGCCTGACCCCGCCGCGCAGCTCGGCCGCGCCGGTCAGATACATGTTCCGCCACAGCGAGCTCTCGGCCTGGTAGCCCATCTGGTCATAGGTGCGGGCGAGCGCTGCCTTCGCATCGGCGCTGCCCGGCTGCGACAGCACGACATTGTTCAGCAGCGTGGCGGCCCAGCGGTAGTCGCCCTTGTCATAGGCCGCCTGGGCCAGGGCGATGACCTTCGCCGCCCCGCCCATGGCCTCGACGTACCGTCCGGCCTGGTCCGCCGGCGGCAGCACCGCCAGATTGACCGGATTGGCGTCGTACCAGCCCATGTAACGCTGATAGACCGCGCGGCTGTTGAAGCTCATCGTGCCGTAGTAGCCGCGGTTGAACCATTCACGGGCCAGCACCGGCGGCAGCGCGATCCGGTTGGCGATCTCGGCGCCGACATAGCCCTGGTTCATCAGGCGAACGGTCTGGTCGTGCAGGAACTTGTAGGCGTCTCGGTGATCGGCGAGGAAATCGCGCACGACCTGACCCCCGAAGCGCGGCCAGCCATGGCTGGTGAACATCACCTCGGTGCGGTCGCCGTAGAGACCCAGCGCCTCCGACAGATAGCCGGCCCAGGCCTTCGCATCCCGCACCAGCGCGCCGCGCGGCGTCAGCACGTTGTGCATGGTCGGGTTGGCGTTTTCCGCCATGCAGAGGACCTTCAGGTCCGGAAAGTAGATGTTCATCTCGGCCGGCGCCTCGGTTCCCGGCGTCACCTGGAACTGGATCTTCACGCCGTCGACGACGAGGGTCTCGCCGGTCTTGTGGATGCTGACCGTCGGCGCGATGAGGGTGATGGAGCCGCGGGAGATGCCCTTGCCGATGCCGGAGGTCATCTGGCCGTCCACGCCGGGGACCAGACCCGTGCCGAACTGATAGTTGGCCCGCCGGCTCATCGCCACACCGGCGATGACATTCTCGCTGACGGCTTCCTCGAGAAAGCCGTGCGGCGCGATCACCTGCACCTTGCCGGCATCGACGTCAGCCTGACTGATCACGCCCTTCACGCCGCCGAAGTGGTCGGTGTGGCTGTGGGTGTAGATCACCGCGACGATCGGCCGGGCGCCGAGCTTTTCGGTCACCAGCGCATAGGCGGCCTTGGCCACCTCCGCCGTGGTCAGGGGATCGATCACGATCCAGCCGGTCTGCCCCTTGATGAAGGTGATGTTGGAGACATCAAAGCCGCGCACCTGCCAGATGGTCTCGCTGACCTGGAACAGACCGCTCTTCGACAGCAGCTGCGCCTGTCGCCAGAGGCTGGGGTTTACGGTGTCGGGCGCATCGCCCTGGACGAAGTCGTAGGCGGTCAGGTCCCAGGCCACGGCGCCGTCGGCCCGCCGGATCACCGGATCGGAAAGCGTGCCCAGGTAACCGCGCGTGGCGAAGTCAAAGTCCTGCTTGTCCTCGAACGGCAGGGTCTTCTTCAGCTGCGCCTGGGCCTTGATCGTGGCGGCGGAGGGGGCCTCGGCGGCTTGCGCCGGCGCGGCCAGCACCAGCGAGACCATCAGGGTGGTGAGCAGTCGGCGCATGGAGTCCTCCGGGCTTGTTTGGTAGTTGATACGCGCTCGCGCCCGGCGGAAATGTCACCCGCAGGACAATTAGCAGCGAACTGGCTCCGCCCGATTCATCGCTCATGCTCCCCAAGGTGAAGACAAGCGGACCTGTCGAGACCTACTCCCCGTCCTCCAGGGCCGCCGCATCCTCGCGCCGCCGCAGCCAGCCGCGCGCAACCCAGGCCCCGCCGACCCAGATGACGGCCGCCAGCGCGATCAGCACGACATGCTGCAGCCCGCCGCCGCGCAGGATCTGCACCACCGAATTGCCGGCGAAGGCGGTCAGGGCGATCTTGGGCACGATCCCGATGGCCGTACCGCCGAGGAAGTCGCGGAAGCGCATCAGGGCGACGCCCGCGGCCATGTTGACGACGATGAACGGCGCCGCGGGCACCAGTCGCACGATGAGGCTCGCCATGAAGCCGTTGCGCCGGATCAGCTTCATGAACCGCGCCACGCTGTCGCCGGCCACGTCGCGGATCAGCCGCCCGCCGAACGCCCGCCCCAGCCAGAATCCGATCGACGACGACACCATGGTGCCGATCCAGCTGTAGGCCAGGCCGGTCCACGGCCCGAAAGCGACAACCGCAGCGGCGATCAGGACGAATTGCGGGACACCGACGAAGGCCAGCACCGCGAAGGCGCTAACAGCCACCGGCAGGGCCCAGGCGCCATGGGCCGCGCCCAGCCATTGTTCGACCGCCGCCTCGCCGTTCAGACCCAGCAACGGCGCGGCGAACAGGAACACCACCCCGACCCCGCCAAACAGCAGGAAGGCCATGACCACCGTCCGCCAGGCCTTGGCGTCCATGTTCATCAGAAACTGGAAGGCGTGTTTCATGGACAAGGCCTCGCCGATCACACCCTGAGGGTCAAGCGGGATCACGGCGCATTTACGCGCTCGCCGTTGTCATCGGAACGCCGCGAAAACGATCAAGGTTCGGCCATCTGTTTCCGACGCCCATTTCCGGCGCGTCTCGCTATTGACTCGGCATGCCGCCTGCCCGCTGGGTTAACAGAACGTAATTCCGCGACGGGGGTCGGGGCTACGATGAAGACGGTTGTTGTGACATCCCGCAAGGGCGGCGTCGGCAAGACGACCGTGGCGGTGAACCTCGCCCTGACCGCGTTCGACGGCGGGGCCCGCGTGATGCTGGCCGACATCGACCCGCAACGCTCGGCGACAGACTCCCTGAAGGCGCGGACCCGCCCCGGCCCGGCCCTGATCGAGACGACGGCCGGCAAGCTGTTCCAGCTGCACATGGCCGCGGGCCGAGAGGGCTTCGACCTGCTGGTCATCGACACGCCGTCGACGCCGGAAGCCGAGGTGGCGCTGGCGATGAACCTTGCGGACCTTTGCCTGTTGATCAGCCGGCCGAACTTTCTCGACGTCGCCTCCGTGGTCCGCTCATCGGAGGCCGTGCGGCGCCTTGGACGCACCGGTCTGGTGGTGCTCAACCAGGCGCCTCCGAGCCGCAAGGGCATCGAGCCACCCTCCGTCCTGCGCGCGATCGAAGCCCTGCGCTTCGGCGGCCTGCCACTGGCCACCGTCGGCCTGCGCTCGCGGGCGGTCTATCAGTCGGCCATCGCGCACGGCGTCTCGGCGGCGGAATGGGACCCGAATTCGACAGCGGCCCGCGAGATGGCCGGTCTCTGGCGCGATATCCAGCGCCGCCTGGGTATCGGCCTCGCAGCCGAACGGGCCTGACGCCCCGCCGTTTCGTTGCGCCGCAGCACGGGCGCGTCTATGACCCCGGGCAATCCTGACACTCCGAGTCCGGGGAGCCCCGCAGAACCATGTCGATCGAGTCGCAAGCCCTTCGCCGCATCAAGCCGTCCGCCACGATCGGGGTCAGCGCCAAGGCGCGCGCCCTGAAGGCCGCCGGCCGCAATGTGATCGCCCTGTCCGCGGGCGAGCCAGACTTCGACACCCCCGACAACATCAAGGAAGCGGCTATAGCCGCGATCCGCGCCGGCAAGACTAAATACACCGACCCGGACGGCATGCCCGAGCTGAAGGCCGCTATCTGCGCCAAGTTCGCCCGCGAGAACGGCCTGACCTATACCCCGGCCCAGGTTCACGTGGCGCCCGGCGGCAAGCCGGTGATCTTCAACGCCCTGATGGCCACGCTGAACCCCGGCGACGAGGTGATCATCCCGGCCCCCTACTGGGTGTCCTATCCGGACATGGTCCTGCTGGCCGGCGGCGAGCCGGTGGCCATCGAGACCACGGTCGAAACCAACTTCAAACTCGACCCCAAGGCGCTGGAAGCGGCGATCACGCCGCGCACCCGCTGGCTCATCCTCAACAGCCCGTCCAACCCGACGGGCGGCGCCTATACCCGCGCCGACCTGCAGGCGATCGCTGACGTGCTGCTGCGCCATCCGCAGGTCTGGGTGCTGACCGACGACATGTACGAGCACCTGGTGTTCGACGACTTCGAGTTCACGACCATCGCTCAGGTCGAGCCGAAGCTCTACGACCGCACCCTGACAATGAACGGCGTCTCCAAGGCCTACGCCATGACCGGCTGGCGCATCGGCTATGCGGCCGGTCCGGAAGCGCTGATCAAGGCCATGGGCAAGATGATCAGCCAGACGACGTCCAACCCCTCGTCGATCAGCCAGTGGGCGGCGGTCGAGGCGCTGAACGGTCCGCAGGACTTCATCAAGCCGAACGCGAAGCTGTTCCAGACCCGCCGCGACCTGGTGGTCTCGATGCTCAACCAGGCGGCCGGCATCCACTGCCCGACCCCGGAAGGCGCCTTCTACGTCTATCCGTCGGTCGCCGGCCTGATCGGCAAGACCGCCCCCAGCGGCAAGGTCATCGAGACCGACGAGGACTTCGCCAGCGAGCTGCTGGAGAGCGAAGGTGTCGCGGTCGTCCACGGCGCGGCGTTCGGCCTCTCGCCCTACTTCCGCATCAGCTACGCAACCAGCGAGGACGTGCTGGAAGACGCCTGCGGCCGCATCCAGCGGTTCTGCGGCAACGTGACCTAGGCCCATGTCAGTCAGCCCCTTCGACGATGACCTCTGGACCGTCGGCGAGGCCGAAGCGCCGGATGGCGTCTCCATGATCGTGCGGTTCCGCTCGCACCTTCCATCCCCGGAGGCCCGTGCGCTCTGGCGGCACCTGATCCAGATCGGCTGGTCCTGCGAATCGGCGGACGAAGACGGCATGCCCGACGACGTCGAGAGCGGCCTGCAGGACGCCTTCGAGGACGCCCTGCGCGCGCAGGTCGAGACAAAAGGCGACGGGGCCCAGGTGGCCAGCCTCACGGGAGGCGGTGTTCGCGAGTGGCGCTACTACAGCCGCGATCCCGAGGCCTTCTTCCGGTCGCTGAACGAGGCCCTGAGCAGCCATCCCGAATACCCCGTGGAGTTCGGAGTGTTCGAAGACCCGGAGTGGGAAGGCCTCTCCGAGCTCCTGCCCCGCCCGAATTGAGGCCTGATCACACGGACACGCCCTGAAGTGCATGTCCCCGCGCGGTCACCAGGCCGGCGTCGCCAGCACCTTCGCTTCGGCCTCGCAGCCCTCTGTGAATGGCGCCGCCTTCAGGGCCGCCTCCAGCTCGACCTTCGCCGCGGCGAAATCGGCCTGGAACTGCGGCTTTGTGTGCTGGGCGGCGACGATCGCCGCCGCGACCGACTGGCCCGCGACGACCGAACTGTAGTTGTGCACCCCGCAGATCGCCCGGCCATCGCCGACGGCGCGGCCGCGCGACAGGATGGCGTCCGCCCGTTCGGGCAGCATCTCGGCCAGCACCAGAGCCACGGCCCAGCCCCAGGCCGAATGCCCTGACGGATAGTCGAAGTTGTCTTCGCTGGCCGGGAGGACGCCACAGGTCTCGCCCGGATCGATCTTGTAGGGCCGGGGCCGCGCATAGAACGCCTTGGGCGCGTTGACCGCCCGGGTGATGTCGGGCGCCATCTGCAGGATCAGTTTGAGCGTCGCCGGCATGGTCGCCAGATCCATCTTCGTCCCGATCGCGCAGCTCATGTTGGCGACCACATTGGCCGTAGGGAAGTCGGCCTGCGCCATGGCCCAGCGGGGCGTGCCCTTCATCGCCCGGGTCGCGCGGAAGATCGCCCGGTCAGCCTCGGCGCGCGGCGAGCCGGCGACCGGCGCCGGTCCCACGAGCGTGATGGTCTTGTCGGCCGCATCGCCCAGATAACCGGAGCGCGGAACAACCTGCGCCACCGCAAAGCCGCCGACGAAGACAACGGCCGCCAGACTCACCGCCGCCAGGGCCCGCCCTGGCCGGAATTTCGGATGCCTCATCGTCGCGCCCTCCCCGGCTGCCTGTTCTTCTGATCGCCAGTGTCGGACGCTTCGCGCGCGATCACAAACCCCCTTGCGCCTTTCCCCACGGAACGCGGCAGGGTCCCGGAAACTGCTGGCGGAGACGCACCATGACCGACCTGTTCGACCCCTTTGACGCCAACGGCCTGCGCCTGCAGAACCGTATCGCCCTGTCGCCGCTCACGCGCACCCGGGCCGACATGGCAGGCAAGGTCGGCCCTCTGCAGGCGGAGTACTACGCCCAGCGCGCGACGGCGGGTCTGCTGATCACCGAGGCGACGGCGGTGACGCCGGGCGGCCGGGGTGGCGCCTACTGTCCCGGGCTGTGGGCCGACGACCAGATCGACGGCTGGAAGCAGGTGACGGACGCGGTGCATGCGAAGGGCGGCCTGATCTTCAGCCAGCTCTGGCATGCCGGCCGCCTGAGCCATTCGTCGCTGTCCAACGGCGCGGGCGCGCCCATAGCGCCGAGTGTGATGACCCAGCCCGGACAGATGTTCGTCGAGAGCGGCTTCGCCGAGTACGAGGAGGCCCGCGCCCTCGACATCAGCGAAATGCCCGGAATTGTCGCCAGCTTCCGCGCCGCCGCCGTGCGCGCGAAGGCCGCCGGCTTCGATGGCGTCGAGCTGCATGCGGCCCACAGCTACCTGATCGACGCCTTCCTGCGCGACATGACCAACAAGAGGACCGACGCCTACGGCGGCTCGATCGAAAACCGCGCGCGCCTGCTGGTCGAAACGCTGGAAGCGCTGGTCGAGGTCTGGGGCCCGCAACGTGTGGCCATCCGGCTCGCGCCCATCGGCCACGCCTACAACGCCTGGGACAGCGATCCCGAGCCGCTGTTCACCTGGGTGGTCGAGCGGCTGAACGACCTGAAGATCGGCTGGCTGGATCTGGTCGAGGGCGACACCGGCATCTCCCGCGAATGCGAACCGTCGTTCGACCTCCAGAAGGTGCGCCGGCTGTTCAAGGGCGTGACCATCGCCAACAACCTCTATGACCGCGACCTGGCGCTGAAGGCGCGGGCGGAAGACACGGCCGACATGATCGCGTTCGGCCGGGCCTTCATCGGAAATCCGGATCTCGTGGAGCGGTTGCGGCTGGACGCGCCGGTCATCGATGCACCGCGACAGGCCTACTACGGCGGCGGAGCACGCGGCTACACGGACTTCCCCACGCTCGCCGGGGCCGGCTAGTTCAGCTCGCCCTCCCGGCCTTCGGCGCGCCGGATAGCTGTCTTGAGGTCGCCGCAGGTCTTGATGAGGGGCGCCATCGCCCATCTGACGCCCATTGAACTGACGCTGAACCGCAGGCCGCCGACGGTGACAGTGATCGGTCCCCTGGCGGTGGTGATCGCTTCGATAGCTTCGAGTGTTCCCGACTGGTCGCCGGTGCTGCCGCGATAACCGCCGCGGCTGGTAAGCTGGATGATGCCGCCCGGATCGAGCCGCGCGCTGTCGAAACGGAACGACACCCGGCGTCGGCCCTCGATCACCGCCTTGACCCCTCGGCCGGGCTTCAGGCCTTTCGCAGGGCCACGAACCACCAGCACATAGACCGGATCACGGCCGGCCAGGCAGGTGACGCTGACGCTGGAGCCCTTGCCGTCGCCAATGCCGGCCGCCGGATTTCGGCCGGACTGGCTGATCCACATGGACGCATGGGCCTGCGTCGCAACCGTCATCATCAGGGCCGCGAGCACCCCTCCTGCGACCCGACGATCGCGACCTGCGCCCCTCATCGGTCTGCGGTGTCCAGCGACGCCCCGGCGACGGGCCGGTGACTGGCGATGATCGCGCGGGCCACGTCCCGCATCAGCGCCTGGCGCGTATCGAACGACGCCCGTGACTGGCCGATCATCACCGCCACCGCATAGACCTTGCCGTCCGGGGCGGTCAGCAGACCGACATCGTTGTGGCCTGTTGCAAGACGGCCCATCACCTGTCCCGTGCCGGTCTTGTGCTGCAGGGTCCAGCCGGGAGCGAGTCCGCCGCGCAGGCGGCCCGCACCCGTCTCCGTGCCCGCCATGAGCTTGAGCAGATAGGCTGTCGACTCCGGAGAGAGCAGGTCGCCGCCGTGCAGCCGCGCCAGGGTGTCGACGATGTCGAGCGCGCTGGCGGCGTCGGGCGGATTGGCCAGATAGGCATCCAGCGCCGCACGACGCTCCGCCGGCGGCAGCTTGTCGCGATCTTCCCAGAAGGTCCGGCCGAAACTGTATTCGGGTTTCCAGGTCAGGCCGGCGGCCCGGGTCTGCATCTCCTTCTCCCCCGGACCGAAACGGATCTCGCCGAGGCTCTTGCTGACGATCGCCACCTGCACCGCCCAGGGCCCGCCGACCTTGCGGATCAGGGCGTCGTTGGCGGCGTTGTCGCTCTGCTGGATCTGCGCCGCCAGAAGCTGGGAGAGACTGGCGCGATAGCCGCCCGGGCCCACGCGAGCGCGGATCGGCTGGTGGAAGATACTGAGGTCTTCCTTGCGGATCACGACAGTGTCGGTCAGGGCGAAGTCACCGCGATCGACGCCGTTCAGAACGGTGATCGCCACCCACAGCTTGCTGACGCTCTGCTGCGGCAGATGGGCGTCGCCGTTGAAATTGACCGCCCAGCCTTCGCTGACGTCCAGCACGGCGATGCCGGCCTCGCCATCGAAGGCGGCGCCCAGCCGCTCGACCTCGGCGCGCAGGACCTCTTCCTGGGTCGGCGGGCCGCGCGGCGCCGGCGCCGAGAGAAGATCAGCGGTCGGCGTCCAGGGCGGCGACGGCACGGCCGACAGCGCGGCCATGGCCACGCCGCCGATCAGAAGCCCACCCAGGATGGATCGTCCCCGCCGCATGACCCTATAAGACCATCACAGCGCCGATCCGGCCACTGGTCTCGGGTGTCAGGCGATATCGCGGAAATAGGGCTCGACAGCGCCCTGCAGCTTCACGGTCATCGGATTGCCGTGACGATCAAGTGTCTTGCCCACGCTCAGCCGGACCCAACCCTCGCTGACGCAGTATTCGTCGACGTTGGTCTTTTCCTCGCCCTTGAAGCGGATGCCCACGCCGCGCTCGAGGATCGCCGCGTCGTAGAACGGGCTCTTCGGGTTGGTGGCGAGGCGGTCGGGAGGGGTGTCGCTCATGTCGGTCGGCTCTCAGGCTTGGAGGCGGTCTGATAGCCATCCTCGCGCCGGAAGCCAATGAAAACCCCTCGCCCGGGTGGACGAGGGATCGTTCAGGTCTGGATCGGACGGCTAGTGCTTTTCGCGCCAGGCCGCCTTGGCCGCGTCTGCGGTGACGCTCAGGTGGACCTTGTCGTCATCGACGAAGTCGACCCAGGACGTCGGAATCAGATGGTGCTTGAACCCGCTGCCGAGGTCGAACTTGGCAAGCTCGATGTCTGTGCCGAGCACCTTGTCCACCTTGCCGACATGCTTGTCGTCCGAGCCGACGACTTCGAGGTGTTCGCGGATTTGCGAGGCGTCAATCATGGAAAGTCTCCTGTCATGGGTTCAGCGCCCCCGCCTCGTTGTCGTAACGGTCGCGGCCGCGCCCGGTTGCGTAAAGACCGTTGTTCTTGTTCAGTCGCCGCACACGCCAGCTGAAGGTCCAGGCATGAAGGTTCTCCTTGTCGCGGCGCTGATCGCGCTCCTCCCGGCCGCCGCCCTCGCCCGTCCGGGCCTGGACGCCAGCATCGGTCCGGACGGGGTGACGATCACCGACAGCGAAAAGCCGGTGCTGTTCTATCGCACCAAGCCCGCTGACCCGTCCGTCGAGCCCGGCCGGCTGAACTACGTCCACCCTCTCTATGCCCCGGACGGCACGATCCTGACCCAGGACCGGCCCGCCGATCACCTGCACCAGCGCGGCGTGTTCTGGAGCTGGCACCAGATCCGGCTGGGCGGCGACCAGGTCGCCGACGGCTGGTTCATGAAGGGCCTGACCTTCTTCGTCCGCCAGACCAACTTCGACGGCGAGCGCGGCGGCGCGGGCGTGCTGACGCTGCAGGTCGACTGGATCATCAACAGCGGCCCCGAACTGGTGTTCGTAGCGAAGGAGGTGACCAGGGTCCGCATCCAGCCGCTGAAGGACGGGCCCCGCCGCATCGACTTCGACACCACCATCACCCCGCTGGTCGACGACCTGTCGATCGGCGGCAGTGACGACGCCAAGGGTTACGGCGGCTTCTCGATCCGGCTGGTCGCCTCCGACCGGCTGGTGTTCGCCTCGGGCGGCAAGGCGGTGAAGCCGGCTGTCACGCCCGTGACCGCCGCCAGCTCCATGGGCTTCACCTGGCCCGGACAGCCCGGCCTGTCGAAATGGGCGGTCGGCATGGCCTGCAAGGTCAACGGCCGGCCGGTCAGCCTGTGGATCCTGCGCCGCGAGACCTCAATGCAGAACTGCGTCTGGCCCGGCCGCGCGCCGGTCGCCCTGCCGAAGGACAAGCCGCTGCGCCTGCAGTCGACCCTGATCATCCGGGCGACCGGCAAGTGACCGAACCGGTCAATCTCAACCGTTTCCGCAAGGCCAAGGCCAAAAGCGAAGCCAAGGCCACCGCCGCCGAAAACCGCGTCCGCTTCGGTCGGACCAAATCCGAACAGACCCGCGTCGAGGCCGAGCGCGAAAAGGCCGCCCGTGACCTCGACGGCTCCAGGCGGGACACTTGAACCCCACCCTGCAGAAGCGCTCGGTCAACCTGCACGGCCACGCCACCTCGCTGGCGCTGGAGCCCGAGTTCTGGGCGGTGCTGGATCAGGCGGCGAAGGCCGGCGGCTTCAGCCTGTCCGGCCTGATCGCCAGCATCGACGACGCGCGGGGGGACCGGCCGCTGGCGAGCGCGTGCCGGGTGTTCGCGCTGGAACAGAAAGGCGACTAGTCCGACGCTGCCGAGAGGCTGGATCCTCTGGCCATCGACTGGCCGAAGTACATCCTCAACAGTCCGCCGATGCCGAGCGAGGCGGGATCGACTTCGCGCGTCAGATGCGCCCGCAGAGGCTCCGGCACGGTTCCTTCCGCCGCAAGGGGTGACCCCTGGGCGGCGATGAAGGCTTCATAACGTCGGTCGTCTTCTTCGCTATCCCCGGTCAGGTCGCAGACCCGCTCCAGCACACAGGTCGAGGAAACCGGCGAGCCGCCCGCATCGCGCAGGCAGGCCAGCGTCAGGCCGTCGAGGACCTCGGCTTTCTGGCGGGCCACGCCGTTGAAGATGCTGAACAGCAGCGTCCCATGGGCCTTGTCGGCGGCGATGCTGAACAGCTGGTGCTGCAGCAACAGCGCCCAGCCCTCGTAGCTGACGCCCTCCACGCCCGTGCGGAAATACAGTACGCCCTGGTCCGTACGACGGATGATCGCATGGTCATGCAGGAACCGCCCGGGCAGGTCGCTGGACGGTCGCGTCGATCGCCAGATCCCCTCGTACGCCGATCCGCGCGCGGCAGCGCCCTGCTGGGCCTCCTTGAAGATCGACGCCGGCACCCAGTCGAACGCCTGGCCCGGCGGAGACAGATCGACGCCAAGGACAACGGCCAGGGCATCCAGGTCGCGGTCCCAGTCGAGCATGGTGAAGCTCGGCCGCCGGCTGCTTATCAGGGCGGTAAGCCTGTCGAGGTTGTGGCCTGAGGGCGTAACCTTGCCCGCCGCCCAGCGCCCGACCAGTGACTTGTCCACGGCCAGTTCGGCAGCCATCCGCGCCCGGCTCATCGAGAGGGCCTTGAGGGCAAGGTTCAGTTTCGCGGCAAAACCTGTGGCGTCCATGGATCGAGACTGCCGGTCGTTACGCCGCTGTGCAACCCCGTTGCATTTTGAAATCGGTCGCCGCCGTTCAATGCAACTGAGCGCGCGGAACCCGACCGGTCACAAGGCCGCCACCCAACCCCAGGAGGTTCTCGTGAAACGCCAAGTCCAGTTCATCGTCGTCGCGGCCGGTCTCGCCGCAGCGACCCTTGTGTCCACCTCGCCCGCCGCCGCCTACACGCCGGTCTACATGAAGTACTGCGGAGTCGAAGGTGAGTCGTCGACGCCCGCCGCCAAGCCCGAGCGCAAGCCGACCAAGCCCGACAGAAAGGCCGTCACCGTCGCGGCGCCGGACGCCCGGTCAGACGCGCGCGCCGCCCCCGCGCCCGCTCAAAAGGTGAAGAAGCCGGACAGCAAGCCTGCCCCCGGCCTGCTCCTTCCGGCAATCCAGAAGGCCCACTAGGCGTCGAGCTTCCGGCTGAGCGGCCGGTCCCGCTGGTCCGCGGGGATGCTCAGGTAGGTGGTCGGGGGCGTGATTTTCAGTCGCGCCCTCGCCGCTTCGAGGTTCTCCCCGAACAGCTTCACATAGTCGACCTCGGGCAGCCACGCGGCGGCCTTGCCATTGCGGAACGCCTCCATCACCGCCTTGCGGTAGGGATAGCCGTTGCCGATCTTCTGGTACTGGTACGCGCCGGCATGGGCGATCAGGGCGAACCCGAGGCTTTTCGTCTGGCTATAGGAAAACGCGACCACACAGGCCTCGCCCAGACCATCGGTGCTGTAGCCGGTCAGAACGTGCCAGACGTCGTGCACGTCACGCATGCGGCGGCCGTACCAGGCGAAGGGGTGCTGCGCGTCGATCTCGCCCTCGGCCGTCTTGCGGCTTTCCTCGGCCAGGCCCTCGGCGGTCAGGCCGCGCGGGGCGATGAAGTTGCGATAGGCCTCGCCGACCGTTCCCGGGCCGAAGGTGTTGAGCCAGGCGGTGTCCGACAGCCGCTCGCAGAACTCTTCGCGCTCATAGGCCAGACGGCCGCCCTGCGGCGTCGACAGCAGGCGCCTGTAGCCCCGGACGATCGTGTTGCCCGACAGCGCCCGCATGATCTCGAACACCTGGGAGGTGTCCTCCTTGTCGGCGATCAGCTTGCGCAGCGCCCTGGCTGCGCGCAGCGGCTGAAGCCGGAACGTGTTGCGGTCGCGCATCGCCGGCGCGGCGGGCTGGACGGGCGTGGCGGGAGCGGAATCGAAGGCCATGGGTCGCGATCCTGGTGACTTGTGACTCTGAAAATGACGCAGGCGTCATCTTTATGCAAGAGCCTCGCAATCACAGAACCGCGACCGTGACGATCAGGCCGCAGTTACTGCGGCTTGGGCAGCGGCGCGTCGGGCAGCTTCGGCGCATCCGGAATCTGCGGCGCCGCGATCTTCACCTCGACCGTGCGGTGGGGGAGGAGCGACTGGCCCGAGTACATCATGAAACCGATGATCGCCGCGACGACCACCGGGCCCCCGACCATGAAGGCAAGCCAGGGCGTCGCGCCGGAGCCGGAGGATTGTTCGGCCATGGGATGTTCCTTCCGAAGGGTTGTGCCGCGAATAACGACGTCCGAACCGGGCGGTTCCGCTTAAGCGACGCACGCGGTGTGCTACATATGTTCCGATGTCCGACTCTCCCCTGCCCCAACCGCGTATCAGCGACCTCGCCCGTGTCGACGGCGCACCCGCCTATCTCGAGGGCCTGAACCCCGAACAGAAGGCCGCCGTCGAGGCGACGGAGGGACCGATCCTGGTGCTGGCCGGCGCCGGAACGGGCAAGACGCGGGTGCTGACCACGCGGCTGGCGCACATCCTGTCGACCGGCAAGGCGCGCCCCTGGGAGCTGCTGAGCGTCACCTTCACCAACAAGGCCGCCCGCGAGATGCGTGAGCGGATCACCCAGATCATCGGCCCGCAGGCCGAGGGCCTGCGCTGGCTGGGCACCTTCCACTCGATCGCCGCCCAGATCCTCCGCCGCCACGCCGAGCTGGTCGGACTGAAGTCGACGTTCACGATCCTCGACACCGACGATCAGGAGCGGCTGATCAAGCAGATCCTGCTGGCCGAGAACATCGACGCCAAGCGCTGGACGCCCAAGGCCTTGTCGGGCCTGATCGACCACTGGAAGAACCGTGGCTGGACGCCGGAGCGCCTGCCACCGTCGGAAGGCGCGGTGTTCGCCAGCAATCGCGGCCAGCAGCTCTACAAAATGTACCAGGACCGGCTGCGGGTGCTGAACGCCTGCGACTTCGGCGACCTGCTGCTGCACAACCTGACTATCTTCCAGCAGCATCCGGATGTGCTGGCCGAGTACCACGACCGCTTCCGCTACATCCTCGTCGACGAGTACCAGGACACCAACGTCGCCCAGTACCTGTGGCTGCGGCTGCTGGCCCAGAAGCGCCAGAACGTCTGCTGCGTCGGCGACGACGACCAGTCGATCTACGGCTGGCGCGGCGCGGAGGTGGACAACATCCTGCGCTTCGAGCGCGACTTCCCGGGCGCGACGGTGATCCGGCTGGAGCGCAACTACCGCTCCACCAGCCACATCCTCGCCGCCGCCAGCGGCCTGATCGCGGTCAACAAGGGCCGGCTGGGCAAGACGCTCTGGACCGAGGGCGACGAGGGCGAAAAGGTCCGCGTGCGCGGCGTCTGGGACGGCGAGGCCGAAAGCCGGCTGGTCGCCGAGGAGATCGAGCGCTGGAAGAAGGACGGCCGCAAGTACCGCGACGCCGCGATCCTGGTCCGGGCCAGCTTCCAGATGCGGGCCTTCGAAGAGCGGTTCGTGATGCTGCAGATCCCCTACACGGTGGTCGGCGGCCCGCGCTTCTTCGAGCGCGCCGAGATCCGCGACGCCCACGCCTATCTGCGGCTGGTCCAGTCGCCCGACGATGACCTGGCCTTCGAGCGGATCATCAACGTGCCCAAGCGCGGCATCGGCGACACCACGGTGCAGAAGATCCTGCAGATCGCCCGCGGCGGCGGGGTCTCGGCGGTCACCGCGTCACGCGGCATCGTCCAGACCGATGAAATCACGCCCCGCACCCGCACGGCGCTGGCCAACTTCATCCGCGACCTCGACCGCTGGGCGCACCTGTCGGCGACAGGCACGCACCACGACCGCCTGACCGAGACGATCCTTGAGGAGAGCGGCTACACGGACGCCTTGCGCCTCGACAAGGGACCGACCAGCCAGACCCGGCTGGAGAACCTCAAGGAACTGGTTCAGTCGATGGGCGCCTTCGATACCCTCGGCGACTACCTGGAGCACGTTTCGCTGGTCATGGACCTCGACCGCGGCCGGGGCGACGACGCGGTGCAGATCATGACCCTGCACGCGGCCAAGGGGCTGGAGTTCCCGCTGGTCTTCCTGCCGGGCTGGGAGGAAGGCGTCTTCCCCAGCCAGCGCAGCATGGACGAGTCCGGCGAGAAGGGCCTCGAGGAGGAACGCCGCCTGGCCTACGTCGGCGTCACCCGCGCCCGCCAGGAGGCGCGCATCAGCTTCGTCGCCAACCGCATGGTCTATGGCCGCTGGACTAGCCAGCTGCCCAGCCGCTTCGTCGATGAGCTGCCGCTGGCCAATGTCGAGGCCAGCAGCGAGACGGGCTACTACGGCGGCGGCCCGGGCATGGCCCAGCCGACCTCCAGCCGCTGGGATGACGACCGCACCTTCGGCGCCGGCTATTCCTCCCCCGGCTGGAAACGCGCCCAGGAACGCGGCTACCACGGCGGCCCCGCCGGCCGCACCCAGGTGCTGGAAGGCGAAGGCAAGCTGGTCGCGGTGTCCGAGGGCTCCGCCGCCAGCGACTACAAGCGCGGCGACCGCGTGTTCCACATCAAGTTCGGCTACGGGAAAGTGTCCGCGGTCGAGGGCAACAAGCTCACCGTCGACTTCGACAAGGCCGGGACGAAGAAGGTGCTCGACGGGTTCGTGGAGAAGGGGTGAGCCGCCCGCGCTTCTCTCCTCCGTCATCGTCGGACTTGTTCCGACGACCCATGCACACAGTGGTCCGGAGATGTCAGCCCGCCGCATCCACGACCTGATTTCCAGTACCGTGTTCTTGGGTCGTCGGAACAAGTCCGACGATGACGGTTGGGGGATGGCTGAGTGAAGACTCCCGGGACGTATAATCCCGGGACAAGGTAGGACATTCACGAGACACCCGCCCCAAATCGTCCCGCGATCAGCGCGTCACCCGATCAGGCGGCCGTAAAATGCCTGGATGCACGCCAGTAACGCCGCCCCAAACGCCCCTTCTCCCCTTGCGGGAGAAGGTGTCAGCCCCGAACTTGATCCGGGGCTGACGGATGAGGGATCGCGCGGAAACAGCCGGGTAGCGGACGGGATTCTCCAGGCTGAACCGCCCTTCAACCCCTCATCCGACCTCCTTCAGAGGCCACCTTCTCCCGCAAGGGGAGAAGGATCACAGCACGCGAGACAGTCACCCCGCGAACGCAACCAATCCCCCGCTTCCGCGCTCTGCCTGCGAGACACGTGCGAGGAGGCTTCCGATGACGATTTCCGCCCTGATGCTGGCCGGTGCGATCGCTTTCGGACAGGGGGCGGCGGCCGACCAGCGGCCCTATGCCGCCAGCCGCGCAGATGCGGTCCGGGCGGCGGCGGCGGCGCAGACCGTCGATGCGCCGGCGCCCGCGGCGACGACCGTCCGCTATCCCAGCGTCGACGGCGACATCCTGGGCGGTCTCGCGGCCGCGATGACTGTTCCCCCCCTGAAGCCGGCTCGACCGATCGCGGCGGTGTTCCCGCCGGCGAGCGCGACGTCCGCCGACGCCTACGGAGCCGACACATCCGGTCCGCTCGGCGGACCAAAGCCGTAAACTCGACAAGACCCGCCTTCCCGGCGAAGGCCGGGATTCAGCGAGGGGCGCTATGGCGAGTGGCCAATGCGCCGGCAGCGGGCCCTTCGATCTGGGCCCCGGCGTTCGCCGGGGAAACGGATGAGGCGCCGCCCCTCTTGGCAAATCCCTTGCTGCGCGAACGCCAGCCTGCGCCGCAATGGGACACCGAGCATGACCGACCGCATTCTTCCGCCGCTGAACGCCGACCAGAAGAAGATCGTCCGCAAGGAAGTCATGCGCTTCAACCACAGACTGGAGCAGACCGGCCTGTTCACGGACTCCGCGCTGGCCAACCTGCTGGACGAGCATCCGCGCGACGAGGTGACGATCTGCACCATGCAGCCCAACCCGCCGGCCGACGTCCGCTGGATTGCCGGCGAGGCCAACGGCATGAGCGGCGAGGAGCTGGTCACGGCGGCCCGCACCGGCGCCCTGTGGGTGTCCCCGCGCAGCGCGATGACGAAGAACCCGCGCTACAAGGTCGTGTTCGACCAGCTGATGGCCGAGTTCTCGAAAGCCACCGGCCTGCCGGTGCTGACCGCGGACGCGGCGGTGCTGATCTCCAGCCCGCGCATGGGCATCTATTTCCACGTCGACCCGGCCGAAACGATGCTGTGGCATATCCGCGGCCACAAGACGATCCACGTCTATCCGCCGCGCCAGGACATCGTCACCGAGGCGGCGCTGGAAGCCATCCTGCTCAAGGAAAACCTGTCGGACCTGCCCTGGTCGCCGGCGCTGGAGGATCACGTCCTGCCGGTCACGCTGAAGCCCGGACAGGCGGCGTTCTGGCCGCAGCATTCACCGCATCGGGTGGTCAACGGCGACGACCTGAACGTCTCGATTTCGATCGAGTTCTCCTCGCCGCAGTCGATGCTGACCAACGCCGTCTTCTACACCAACGGCCGGATGCGCCGGGCGCTGGGTCGGGCGCCGAAGTCGCGCGGCATGATGCAGGCGTTCTCGCCGGCCTATCTGCTGGCCGCCAAGGCGCTGAAGACCTGGGCGCCGCCGTCCGGCAATGCCGAGCGCGCGCACCTGCGCCAGTTCGATGTCGATCTGTCCGCGCCGGGCTGCATCCGCTGGCGCGAGGGCATGGCGCCGGACTGGGCCATCGTCGCCGAGCCGGCCAAGCCTGCCCGCAAGCCCGCCCGTCGACGGACGGTCGACCGGAAGGCTGCGTGACGGATGGCGTCCCGGTCGTTATGGGGACGCCATGACCGATCAAGCCGTCCAGATCATCGCCCGGGGCCCCCGCGCCCTGGCTGAAGCCGCCGCCGAAGCCCTCGACGCCAACCCGATGCTGGAGGGTGCGACCTACTCGATCCTCGAAGAGGACGAGGACAGGGGCCTCTGGCGCATCGACGCCTTCCCGACCTCGACCGACGAGGCCGAAGGGATCGAGGCCTCGCTGATCGCCTCTGGCGGCCTGACGGTGACCGTCGAGCCGCTCGCCGACGCGGACTGGCTGGCCATGGCCCTCTCGGGCCTGCCGCCGGTGCGCGAGGGCCGCTTCTTCGTCTACGGCGTCCATGACACGGGCCGGGTGCCGGTGAACGCAGTGGCGCTGCGCATCGAGGCCGGCGCGGCCTTCGGCACCGGCCACCACGGCACCACGGCCGGCTGCCTTCGCGCCTACCATGACCTGCTCAAGGGCCGGCGCTTCGGCAAGGTGCTGGATGTCGGCTGCGGCACCGGCGTTCTGGCCGTGGCCGCCGCACGCACCGGCTCCCGCCGCGCCGTCGGCACCGACATCGACGGCCCGTCCGTGCGGATCGCCAACGAAAATGCGAAGGAGAACGCGGCCACCGCCCGGTTCGTCCACGCATCCGGCCTGAACCACCGGCTGGTGCGCCAGGACGCGCCCTACGATCTGGTGTTCGCCAACATCCTCGCCCCGCCGCTGGTGGCCCTTTCGCAGGACATCAAGGGCGCCCTGCGCCCCGGCGGCATCGCCATCCTGTCCGGCCTGCTGCGCACCCAGGAACGGCGCGTGAAGGCGGCCTACCTGTCAAAGGGCTTCCGCGTCGTGCGACGCATCCACCGCGACGCCTGGGCGACCCTGGTCCTGCAACGGGCCTGACCGGAACCTCCACCAGAGCGCCGCGTTGTCTTGGCGGTCGGGGGCTCATCCCCACGGAGGGCCGCCCATGACCAGCACCGATTCCAACAACCGGCCGCCCTACGACCCCCGCTCGGCCGGCCCGCGGGGCGGCAACGCGACCCCCTGGGTCGTAGCGGCAGTCGTCGCCGTTGTGGCCATCATCGCCGTCGCCTTCATGGTGACCAGCCAGACCGCGCCTGAAACGGACGACGCTGCCATCGCCCAGGCCCAGGATCTGGGCCGCGCCGAAGGCGCCCTCGCCGGCGCCCAGTCGACGCTGAACGCAGCCGAACAGTCCGCGCGCGCTGCAGCCGCCCAGACGACCGCCGATGCGGCCCAGGCCGCCGCCAGCGCCCGCGACGCTGCGGCTCGCGCCGCCCAAAGCGCTGACGCCGCCGTCGCCAGCGACGCCGCCCGGATGGATACGCCTCCGCCGGCGGATACGCCCCCGCAGTAGGCCTCAGACGATCTGCAGAACGGTCCCGTCGAGCGCCATCAGCCCGATCTCGACTTCCATATGCGGGTGCTTGACCAGAATCGCCGACCGGACTGCGTAGAGCTGCTTCACATGGCTCTTCAGTTCCGTCTCGGCGTCCTTCACCGCGGGCTCGCCGAGGATCATCTTGTAGGCGCCGCAGTCGCGGTGATCGAGGATCATCACGCGGTGAACCTTATGAAGGCTGATCGCGAGTTCGAGGTGCTGCCAGAACACCTCGCTCCAGGCCGGGAACCGGTCGTTCAGCGCGCCCAGCGAGGCGCCGGCCAGAACGACGTGGTCGTACTTCTCCTTCAGACCGCGCGCGTTCATGTAGGTCTCGATATCGTCGACCAGGCGGAAATCCATGCAGGTCAGCAACAACATCTCGGTGTGACCGCCCGCCCGGGCGACGCCCGGCTGAAGGGTCGACAGCAGGCTGACGCCCGCGCCAAGGGCTACGGCCTGCATCGCCTTTCGGCGCGTCATCCGCGGGGTCGCAATATGGTCGCAGCAGGTCATGGGGGCTCAGCCGGGTTGATGCAGATCCCCACAGGCTGGGCTGCTCCGGTTATCAATCCGTTTCCGGCGGTGGCGCGGACGCTGCTGGATGAATAAGTTGCCCCCATGCGCCAGACCTTCGATGAATCGACCGACCCCTCGTTCGGCCCCCGCCACGTTCCGCTGATCCGTCAGGCCATGAAGGCCCAGGGCCTCGATGGCTTTCTCATTCCGCATGAGGACGAGCACCAGAACGAATACCTGCCGGAGGCCAACGACCGCCTCGCCTGGGCCACCGGCTTCACCGGCTCGGCCGGCTCGGCCGTGATCCTCGCGGATCGCGCCGCCGTCTTCGTCGATGGCCGCTATACGCTGCAGGTCCGTGAGCAGGTTGACCAGGGCGTCTTCGAAATCCGCGATCTCGTCGAGGGCGGGATGCCCGCCTATGTCGAAACCACGTCGAAGGGCGCTGTGATCGGCTACGACCCCCGCCTGCACAGCCCCGATGCGCTGGGCCATCTGCGCGCCGCCGCGGACAAGGCCGGCGCGACGCTGAAGCCGGTTGACCCCAACCCGCTGGACGCTGCCTGGGGTGCGTCGCGTCCGCCCCAGCCGACCGCGCCGGTCGTGCCCCAACCGCTGGAGTTCTCGGGCGAGGACTCGGCCACAAAGCGCGCACGCGTCGGCGAGACCCTGGCCCGCGACGGCGCGGACGCCTCGGTGATCACCGCCCCTGCCTCGATCGCCTGGCTGTTCAATGTGCGTGGCGGCGATGTCATCCGTTCGCCCCTGCCGATCGGACAGGCCGTGCTCAACGCGGACGGCACCGCCCGCCTGTTCCTCGACCCGGCCAAGGTGACCGAGGACCTCCCTGCGTGGCTGGGCAACCAGGTCACGCTGGAACATCCCGATGCGCTCGCCGGGGCGCTCTCTGACCTCAAGGGCAGGAAGGTGCTGGTCGATCCGGCCCAGTCCTCGGCCTGGTATTTCGACACCCTGGCCGCCGAGGGCGCCGAGGTGGTCCGCGGGATGGACCCCTGCACGATGCCGCGCGCCTGCAAGAACGCCACGGAGCTGGAGGGCGCGCGCCGCGCCCATATCCGCGATGGCGCGGCCCTGACCAACTTCCTCCACTGGATCGCCACCGAGGGGCAGATCAACCCGCCCGACGAGAAGGAGGCCGTCGCGAAGCTGGAGGCCTTCCGCGAGGCGACCGGCGTGTTGAAGGACCTGTCGTTCGACACCATTGGCGCGGCCAACGGCCACGGCGCCCTGCCCCACTACCGCCCGACCGAGCGCAGCAACGAGCGCTGTGCCCAGGGCTCCCTGCTGCTGGTCGACAGCGGCGGCCAGTATCTCGACGGCACCACCGACGTGACCCGCACCATGGCCATCGGCGCGCCGTCCGAGGAAATGAGGCAGCGCTTCACCCTGGTGCTGAAAGGCCATCTCCACCTGGCCCGCGTCCGGTTCCCGGTGGGCACGACCGGATCAGCCCTGGACGCCCTGGCCCGCGCGCCGCTGTGGAACGCCGGCCTCGACTACGACCACGGCACCGGTCACGGCGTCGGCGCCTATCTCGGCGTGCACGAGGGTCCGGCGCGGATCGCCAAGGCCCCCAACACCGTCGCCCTGCGGCCCGGCATGATCCTCAGCAACGAGCCGGGCTACTACAAGCCGGGTGAGTACGGCATCCGCATCGAGAACCTGCAGTTCGTCACCGAGGCCACCGACGTTCCCGGCGGCGAGCGGCCGATGCTGGGCTTCGAAAACCTCACCTGGGCCCCGATCGACCGCGCCTGCATCGAGGTCGACTTGCTGACCGACGAAGAGCGCGCCCAGATGGACGGCTACCACGCCCGGGTGCTCGAACTGATCGGGCCGTTGGTGGACAGTGAGGTTCGCCTCTGGCTGGAAACCGCGTGCGCGCCGCTCTGAACGGCGCCACCCTCGGCTGAGGTCACTCGGGGGAGGACGCCATGTTCGTCGGACACTACGCCGCCGCCATCCTGGGCAAGGCCATTGCGCCCAAGGCGCCGCTGTGGAGCTACATCGGCGCGGCCCAGTTGCTCGACATCGGCTGGAGCGCCCTGGTCATGGCCGGGGTGGAGCGGGTCAGCTTCGATCCCGAGCTGCCCGGCAGCCCGCTGGTCCTCGAACACATGCCCTGGACCCACAGCCTGCCCGCGGCGGTGGTCTGGTCGATCGCCGGCCTGCTGCTGGCGCGCTTCCTCCTGCGCGTGCCGTGGTGGACGGCGGCGATGGTCGGGCTGGTGGTCTTTTCCCACTGGGCGACGGACTGGCTGGTGCATCGACCTGACCTTGAAATCTGGCCGGGCGGCGAGAAGGTCGGCCTGGCGCTGTGGAACTTCCCCGGCGCGGAGAAGACCCTCGAAATGGGACTGATCGCCATCGCCGGCGCCTGCTGGCTGTGGAACCGGGGGCGCTTTGGACGCACCGCCTGGCCGGCGCTGCTGTTCCTGACCTTCCTGGTCGCGCTGCAGATGGTCGGCGAGTTGTCCGAACCGGCGGGCTCGGCCTTCGCCTTCGCTCGGCTCGGGCTGATCGTCTATCTGGCGGTCACGGCGGTGGCCTGGCTCGCGGATCGGGGGATCAACCGGGACGAGGCGTAACGCCGACCTCCATTGTCATCCCGGACGGCCGCCAGGCCGGTCCGGGACCGAGGTCAAACACCGGCCGGATCCGGGTCCCGGCTCTCCGCTTCGCTGCGGCCGGGATGACAGTCAGGTTTGTCCGATCAGTTCCAGCCACTCGTCCTCGGTCAGCACCTTCACCCCGTGCTTCTCGGCGTCCTTGAGCTTTGATCCCGCGCCCGGCCCGGCCACCACAAGGTCGGTCTTCTTGGACACCGAACCCGCCGTCTTGGCCCCCAGCGCCTCGGCCTGGGCCTTGGCCTCGTCGCGGGTCATCTTCTCCAGCGCCCCGGTGAAGACGACCGTCTTGCCGGCCACGACGGTGTCGGTCTTGGCCTTGGCCAGCGGCTGGATGGCGTCCAGTTCGGCCACCAGGGCCTCGACCAGCGCCCGGTTGTGCGCCTCGCGGAAGAAGGTCGCGATCGACTGGGCGGCGACCGGGCCGACGCCCTCGATGCCGGACAGGCGCAGGAAATCCTCGCCCGGCGCGCCGCCGGCCGCCTCGCGCACAAAGCCGACGAGTCCGGACCAGGTCTCGAACCGGTCGGCCAGAGCCCGTCGCGCAGGACTGGCGAGGCCGGCGAAGGCGTGGTCGACCTTGGTGACCATCGACGCGTCGGGCCAGGGGTCTTCACCGACCGAAGCGGCGAGCGACAGCAGCTGGTCGCGCGCCTTCGGACCCATGCCGTGCATCTCGGTGAGCTCGACATAGGCCGGGCTCGGGGTCTGCTCCGACGCCGCCAGCACGGCGCGCTCGAGGTCCTCGAAACTGTCGAACGCCCGGGCCAGATGGGTCGCCGTCGTCTCGCCGATATCGCGGATACCGAGGCCGAACAGGAACCTGTCGAGGCTGATCGTCCGGCGGGCGTCGACATTGCGGATGATGTTGGCGACCGAGGTCTCGCCATAGCCGTCGCGCTCACGCAGCGCGGCCAGCTTCGCCTCGTCCCGCGCCAGGCTGAAGATGTCCGCCGGAGCGTTGATCCAGCCTTCCTCGATGAAGGCCTGCAGCTGCTTCTCGCCCAGCCCCTCGATATCGAAGGCCCGGCGCGAGACGAAGTGCATCAGGTGGCGGATCTTCTGGAACGGGCAGGCGAATTCGCCGGTGCAGCGACGGGCCACGGTGACCGCGCCGCTGGCCGTCGTCTCCTGCACCACCGCGGTCCTGAGCGGGCAGATGCAGGTGGTCGGGAAGACATAGGGATCGCCCCGGCCCGCGCGGTCGGCGTCCACCGGACCAAGCACCTGCGGGATGACATCTCCGGCCCGCTGCAGGGTGACCGTGTCGCCGATGCGGATGTCCTTGCGGGCGATCTCGTCGGCGTTGTGCAGGGTGGCGTTGCGCACGACCACGCCACCGACGGTCACCGGATGCAGGCGCGCCACGGGCGTCAGGCTGCCGGTGCGGCCGACCTGGATGTCGATGCCCTCCAGCACCGTCGTCGCCTGCTGGGCCGGGAACTTGTGGGCGATCGCCCAGCGCGGCGATCTGGAGACGAAGCCCAGCCGCTGCTGCCAGTCCAGCCGGTCGACCTTGTAGACGACGCCGTCGATGTCATAGGCCAGCGTCGGCCGGGCCGTGCCGATGTCCCGATAGACGCCCAGCAGCCCCTGCGCGTTCTCCACCCGCCGCGAGCGGGCATTGGTGGTGAAGCCCCAGTCGGCCAGATGCTTCAGCGCCTCGCTCTGGGTCCTGGCGAACGCGCCGCTGACCTCGCCCCAGGCGTAGGCGAAGAAGCGCAGCGGGCGCCTGGCGGTGATCGTTGGATCGATCTGGCGCAGCGAGCCCGCGGCGAAGTTGCGCGGGTTGGCGTAGGTGCGCTGCCCGGCGGCCTCGGCGGCGGCGTTGAAGGCCTCGAACTCGACCAGCGGCGCATAGACCTCGCCGCGGATCTCGATCACGTCCGGAACCTCGCCCGTCAGCCGGGCCGGGATGTCCTTCAGGGTGCGCAGATTGGCGGTGATGTCCTCACCGGTACGGCCATCGCCCCGGGTCGCGCCGCGGATCAGGACGCCCTTTTCGTAGCGGATGGAGGCGGAGAGGCCGTCGATCTTCGGTTCGGCCGTAAAGGCCACCGGCTCGTCCGACGGCAGATCCAGAAACCGCCGCACGCGGGCGACGAAGGCCTCGACCTCCTCGTCCGAGAAGGCGTTGTCCAGGCTGAGCATCGGCACGCCGTGCTCGACCGGCGCGAACTGCTCGGACCGCGAGGCGCCGACCTTCAGGGACGGGCTGTTCTCACGAACCAGATGCGGGAAACGCGCCTCGATTTCTTCGTTGCGGCGCTTCAGCGCGTCGTAGTCCGCGTCGCTGATCGTGGGGGCGTCGTGCTGATGGTAGCGCAGGTCATGCCCGGCCAGTTCATCGGCGAGGCGTTCGAGCTCCAGGGCGGCTTCGGCTTCAGTGAGGTCGGGGACGGCGATCACGGTCATGAAGAGTGCGTGGCTCGATTCGTTGCGTGGTTCGAGATGCTCGCCTGAGGCTCGCTCCTCACCATGCCGAACACTATGGCAGCCCACCCCTGTTCGTCATCCTGAGGAGCGGCAAGGCCGCGTCTCGAAGGACGCACTAGGCGCCGATCAGCGCCCTGGCCGCGGCGCGGGCCGCGTCGGTGATCTCGGCTCCCGACAACATCCGGGCGATCTCTTCCTCGCGGGCGTTGGCCGAGAGGGTCTCCACGCCCGTGCGGAGGGCCGTGTCGTCGCCGCTCTTGCTGATGCGCCAGTGGGCGTGCGCTCTCGCGGCGACCTGCGGACTGTGGGTGACCACAAGCACCTGGGCCTCGCCGGCCAGCCGGCGCAGGCGCAGGCCGACGGCGTCGGCCACGGCGCCGCCGACGCCCTGGTCGACCTCGTCGAAGATCATCAGCGGCTGGGCACCCTTTACCCGTCCGGCCAGCGCCGCCTTCAGCGCCAGGGCGAAGCGGGCCAGTTCACCGCCCGAGGCGATGGCCTCCAGCGGTCCGAACGGCGCGCCGGGGTTGGTGCAGATCTCGAAGGCGACCCGGTCGACGCCCGACGGCCCGGCGCGATCTTCGCCCAGCGGTTCCACTGCGGCGCGGAAGCGGGCCTTCTCGAGTTTCAGCGGCGCCAGTTCTTCCTCGACGGCCCGGGCCAGACGATCACCCGCGGCGCGGCGTTCGGCGGACAGGGTCGCGGCGGCCGTCATATAGGCCGCGCGGGCGGCGGCCTCCGCCGTCTCGGCCTCGCGCAGGGCCTCGCCGGACGTTTCCACGGCCCGGAGCCGGGCGGCGAAATCGGCGCGGACGGCCGGAAGCGATTCCACGGCGACCGTCAGCTTGCGGGCCATGGCGCGCAGGGCGAACAGCCGCTCCTCGGCTTCCTCCAGACGCTTGGGGTCCAGATCGAAGGCCTGGGCCGCGTGGTCGATGGCGGCCTCGGCCTCGCGGACCTCGCTGACGGCGCGGTCGACAGCCTCGGCGGCCGCAGTCAGGCGCTGGACAGCGGGACCATCGGCGGCCGCGCCAGCCTGGATGGCGCGCTCCCGCGCCCGCTCCAGGGCACGGAAAGACTGCGACAGGCGGTTGGCGGTGCTCTCCCCGCCCAGGCTGTCCCGCGCCGCGTCGACGTCGCCCAGCGCCTTCTCGGCGGCGCCCAGCAGCGCCCGCTCCTCGGCCAGGGCGGTTTCTTCGCCCTCGCGGGGGTCGAGCCGATCCAGTTCGCCAAGGCGAAGGGTCAGCTCCTCGATCTCAGCCTCGGAGTTCGCGGCCTGGTCGCGCAGCGCTCCGGCCCGCTCCCGCGCCGCCCGCCAGCCGCTCCAGGCCGAGGCGACAGCGCCCAGCGACACGCCGCCGAAGGCGTCGAGCAGCGCGCGATGGGTGCGCGGATCGAGCAGGCCGACGGTTTCGTGCTGGCCGTGAACCTCGAGCAGCAGCGCGCCCAGTTCCTTGAGCGCCGCCACGCCGGTGGCCTGATCGTTGACGAAGGCGCGGCTGCGGCCGTCGGCCGACAGCTGGCGGCGCAGGACCAGATCCTCGTCGCGCTCGTAGCTGAGGCCCTTCTCGTCGAGCAGCGCCCAGACAGCGTGGTCGGCCGGCGGCGAAAAGATCGCGGTGGCACTGGCCTGGGCCGCACCGCGTCGCACCAGTCCGGCGTCGGCGCGAGCGCCGGTAGCCAGGCCCAGGGCGTCGAGGATGATCGACTTGCCCGCGCCCGTCTCGCCGGTGAGCGCGGTCAAGCCAGGACCGATGGCGAGATCAAGCGCCTCGATCAACACGACGTCGCGAATGGCCAGCCCGATGAGCATGACCGCAGTCTAGCCTGATTTTCAGAAAGTCAGCGTCGGAACAGTCGCCCGAACAGACCCTTTTTCTCAGGCTCAGCGGCAGCAGGCGCGACCGGCTCGGCAGGCGGCGTCGCCAGAGCCGGCGGTGTGGCTTCAAGCGGCGGCGGCAGGGCGGAACCGCGACCCAGCAGGCGGTCGAGATAGCTGCGCTTGGCGCCGGGGGTCTTGGGCTCGATCGCAGGCTGCAGACCGCGATCGGTCAGCAGGTTGTAGGCGTCGGTGTACCAGGGATCACCGGGGAAGTTATGGCCCAGCACCGCGCCGTTGTTGGTCGCCTCCTGCAGCAGACCGACGGTCAGGTAGCTTTCGACGAGACGGTAGAGGGCTTCCGGCGTGTGGGTGGTCGTCTGATAGCGGTCGACCACGGTGCGGAAACGCCCGATGGCGGCGATTGTCTGGCCCTGACGCAGGTAGTAGCGGCCGATGGCCATTTCCTTGCCGGCCAGCTGGTCGTTGACCATGTCGATCTTGAGCCGCGCATCGGCCGCATATTCGCTGCGCGGGAAGCGCTGGACGACCTCGTTCAGCGAGGCGAGCGCCTGCTCCGTCGCGGCCTGGTCACGGCCCACGTCGACGATCTGTTCGAAGTAGCAGATGGACTTGAGATAGTAGGCGTAAACGACCGACGCGTTGCCCGGATAGAGCTGGATGAACCGCTCCGAATCCTTGATCGCGTCGGCGTACATGTTGGCCTGGTAGTGGGCGTAGCCGGTCATCAGAATCGCCCGGCGCGACCACTCCGAATAGGGGTGCTGGCGTTCGACTTCCTGGAAGTAGGCGACGGCCTCGGTCCAGCGGCGCTGGTCCAGCCGGAACGCACCCGTGGAATAGAGCAGCTCGACGGGGCGCTCTTCATACGCCAGGCGGGGCTTGGGCTTTTCGCGCGCGCACCCTGCGGCCGTGAGCGAAACAGCGATGGCGAGAATGAGAAGGGCCGCCCGGCCAGTCGATCTAGGAAGCACGTACCCTCACTTCGAACGCGTTGGTGCGCCCCGAGCGCAGCCTTCGGCTTCTACACCACACAAAGGCGGGCGCAAATGCGGCGGAGCGTGATCAGCCGACGCGGGCGAGTTCAGGCGCGAAGGTGCGGACCCGCCAGGCCTGCGGATTGGCCATCAGCGCCCGCACCAGCTGGTTGTTCAGTCCGTGGCCCGCGTAGAGCCCCTCGAAGCGGGCCAGCAGCGGCGCGCCGAGCACATAAAGATCGCCCACGGCGTCCAGGGCCTTGTGGCGCACGAATTCGTCCGGGCGGCGCAGGCCTTCCGGGTTCAGAACACGGTCGCCGTCAAGGACCACAGCGTTCTCCATCGAGGCGCCGCGGGCCAGGCCGGCCGCACGCAGGGCCTCGACGTCCTTCAGGAAACCGAAGGTGCGGCAATCGGCGAGTTCATCGCGGAACGACTGCTCGGTGATCTCCAGGTCGACACGCTGGCGACCGATCGGCGCTGAGTCGAACTGGATCTCGAAGGCCATCTCGAAGCCGTCGCAGGGCAGCAGGGCGGCGGTCTTGTCGCCCTCGACCACCTCGATCGGCTCCAGCACCTCGATGAAACTGCGCGCGGCCTCCTGGCGGCGGCGGCCGGCGCGGTCGAGGATCTGGATGAAGACGGCGGCCGAACCATCGAGGATCGGAACTTCCGGACCGTCCAGTTCGACCACGGCGTTATCGATCGCCAGGGCCGACATCGCGGCCATCAGGTGTTCGATGGTCGAAACCGTCGCACCCGCGGCGTTGTTGATCACTGTGCCCAGACGGGTCTGGCCGACGGCCTCTGCGGAAACATGAATGGCGTTGTCGCCGGTCTTGATGTCGGTCCGCACGAAGGTAATGCCGGCGTTCGGCGCTGCAGGACGCACCGCGACCCGCACATGCGCGCCGGTGTGGACGCCAATACCCGCGAAGATCACGGGGCCGGCCACAGTGTGCTGATGATACGCCGACACGGACACGAAGAACCCTTTGACTGACTGCCGAGGGCCATTCGCGGCCGCTCAACCCCCTGCATGCCATTTAGGAGCTATGCTGCAACGCGGCAAAACAAACCCTGTTTCGGATTGTTACCCTTTTAAGCCACTGAAACTGTTGGCAAAAACGAAAACCCCGGCCGGGCTGTAACAGCCCGACCGGGATCGGTAACGCTGGCAGTTGAGCCGGTTTCCCGGCTTTTCCCGTGTGAGGCTAGTTGGCCAGGCGGCGCAGGAACGAGGGGATTTCGAGATCCTCGCCTTCGTCGGCCCGCGCATCTTCCATCATCTGCGGCTGGGCGGCGGTGGCGGCGCGCCCCGTCGCGCGGACGGCGGGCGGGCCTTCATAGCGCTGCTGTTGCTGCGGGCGGCCGCCGAACAGACTCAGGAAGCCCTTCCGCTGCTGGCGGCTGTCCTCGAAGTGCGGGTCGGCATAGAGCGGGGCATCGAACTCATCGTCCTCGGCGACCAGCGGGTCGACGATCACCGTGCGCGGCGCTTCCAACTGCACCGTCGCTTGCGGCGCGGGTTGGGTGATGATCGCCGGCTGCGCGGGGATCGACGGCGCTTCAAAACCCAGATCGGTCTGTTCGGCGTCGAAGGTCAGTTCCGGTTCGACATAGGTCGGCTCGGGGCGACGGAGCTGATAGGCCGGCTCGGTCGCGCGGACCGGCTCATAGGCGGGCTGCGCAGGCTGGGCCGCGATCGGCTGAACAGGCTCGACGATCAGCGGCTTGGCTGTGGCGTTGACGCGATGCGGACGGGCCGGCTCGATCGCCGCGATCGAGGCGCCGTCCATGCCGGTGGCGACCACCGAAACACGGATCGAACCTTCCAGCGCCGGATCGAAGGCCGCGCCGAAGATGACGTTGGCTTCCGGATCGACCTGATCGGTGATGGCGTTGGCCGCTTCATCGACTTCGAGCAGGGTCATGTCGAGACCACCGGTCACGTTGACCAGCACGGCCTTGGCGCCCTTGAGCGAGACTTCGTCGAGCAGCGGGTTCTGGATGGCGTTCTGGGCGGCCATCAGGGCGCGGTCTTCGCCGGTCGCCTCGCCGGTGCCCATCATCGCCTTGCCCATCTCGGTCATGACCGTGCGGACGTCGGCGAAGTCGAGGTTGATCAAGCCCGGCAGCACCATCAGGTCGGTGATGGAACGGACGCCCGAATGCAGCACCTGGTCGGCCATGCCGAAGGCTTCAGCGAAGGTCGTACGCTCGTTGGCGACGCGGAACAGGTTCTGGTTGGGAATGACGATCAGGGTGTCGACGTAGCGCTGCAGCTCGGCGATGCCTGCATCGGCCAGGCGCATGCGGTGACGGCCTTCGAAATGGAAGGGCTTGGTGACCACACCCACCGTCAGGATGCCGCGTTCACGCGCGCACTTGGCGATGATCGGCGCCGCGCCCGTGCCTGTGCCGCCGCCCATGCCGGCGGTGATGAAGACCATGTGAGCGCCGTCGAGATGCTCGCCGATCTCGGGCGAGGACTCCTCCGCAGCGCTCATGCCGACCTCAGGATGGGCGCCCGCGCCCAGTCCCTGCGTCGTGGTTACACCAAGCTGGATACGTCGATCCGTCTTGGCGAACTGAAGCTGCTGGGCGTCGGTATTGGCGACGACGAACTCGACACCCTCCAGCCCGGCTTCAATCATGTTGTTGACCGCGTTTCCGCCAGCCCCGCCGATGCCGAATACGACAATCCTGGGCTTCAGTTCGGTCGTCTGTGGTGCGTACAGCTTCATAGTCGGGACCCCGCGTCCTGTTGTTCTTTCGAACGGTCCGGCGAGCCACCCGCCGGGAATGCCTTACGGCGGGGTTAACATCGGACCCACATCCTTAATCGGCAGTTAACCGCATACTGTGAGTCGGCGCGGGATCGAGACGTCTGCGGAGCAAATTTGTTGATTCGTAAGGGGTTGCGCGAATCACCGCAGCCTACTTGCTACAAATTATCTCGCAGCCAGGCGGCGACCTTGGCCACGGGCCCGGCCTTGGGGTCCAAGGGTTCGCGGCGAACACGGGCGCCGGCGAGCGCTTTGGCCGACACTGCTTCGCGCGGACCGAAGGCGGCGCGATGCAGAATGCCGGCGGCGGCGCAGAACGCCGGCCCCGTCACGGCGTCGGCCAGATGCGGCACCCGACGGGGGCGGCCCAGACGAACCGGACGATCAAAAACGCGAACCGCGACTTCACGCACGCCGGCCAACTGGCTTGCGCCGCCGGTCAGGACGATGCCCGCGCCCGGCTCGATCGGCGCGCCGGAGGCCTTGAGGCGCTCACGGAGGAGTTCCAGCGTCTCCTCGACACGCGGCGCGATGATGCCCTTGAGCAGGGAGCGCGGCGCGATGACCGGGCTGGCGCCGGGATCATCGCCGCGCGGCGGGGCCTCGATCATCTCGCGATCCTCGTTGGCCGAGGCGATAGCCGAGCCGTGGAGGGTCTTGAGGCGCTCCGCGCCGGCGCGGGATGTGGAGAAGCCGCGGGCGATGTCCTGGGTCACATGCTCCCCGCCGACGGCGAGGCATTCGACGTGAACCAGACTGCCGCCGCTGAATACGGCCGCGGAGGTGACGCCCGCGCCCATGTCGATGCAGACGCAGCCCAGATCCATCTCATCTTCTTCAAGGGCCGCCAGGGCCGAGACGAACGGCGCGGCAACCACGCCCTCGAACTGCAGGTGCGCGCGCTCCACGCAATGTCCCAGGGTCTGGAAGATGGTCTCTGCGATCGAGACGACCACCAGGTCGACGCCAAGCGACTTGCCGAACATGGCGCGCGGATCGCGCACGCCCTTCTGGCTGTCGACCGTCCAGGCGATCGGCAGGATGTGCAACGGCCGGCGGCCCGGCAGCCGGATCTGGTCCAGCGCCGCAGCCAGCGCCCGCGAACAGTCGTTGTCAGAGATCGGACGGGCGCCGATGGAGACGCGCGAGGACACGCGGTCGCTCCGCATCTGGCCGCCGGCTGTGGCGATCGTCACGCCCTGGACGCTGACGCCGGCGACGGATTCGGCCCGTTCTACCGCCAGCGCGATGGCTTCGGCGGCTTCATCCATGCTGGAGATGGTCGCGCCCTTCACGCCGCGCGACTGGACATAGCCGACGCCGGCCGTGGTCAGGGTGCGATCGGAGCGGCGCACGCCGTCGTGCTTCATCACGAAACAGGCGACCTTCGAGGCGCCCAGGTCGACGGCCGCGATCACCGGCTGACGGGCGAGCGCCGCCTTCAGGCTGTCGCCAGCCTGTTTGCGATCTTCCTGCCGCGTCAAAGTCTTTACCACCCCAAGTCCCCCAAAGCCCTATGCGCCGCCCGAGGCGAGCGGCTCGCCCGGCAACGGCGCCCCGCGCGGGCGCACGGCGACAATGCCGGGCTCACGCAGGTCGATACGTTCAAATCCAAGTTCGAGAATGCGCTGACGCTGATCCAGCTGATCCAGCTGGATCAACGCCGACTCTTCCTCGACGGCGGGAAGCTGCACCAGGCCGCCATCCTTCAGCCGCAGGTCCCAGCGACGACCGTCGACCCGCACGATGGCTTCCAGACGTTCGACGAGGCGCGGGCGAGAGTGGACCGCCTGCAGGATCTGCGCGGCGCCCTGGTTGGCGCCCTCGCCAACAATCAGCGGCAGTTGCGGGAAACGACCGGGATCGGCCTCCGGG
>CAIOHT010000037.1 GCA_903858185.1 uncultured Caulobacterales bacterium | reverse complement strand
GGCTGGGGTCTGGGCACTTCCGGCGTGCGCGCGATCGCCGCCGCCGACGAGGCGGCCCGTCCGGCCAAGATTGCCGCCGTGCGCGCCTTCGGCCGGCTCCTAACCTGGCTCGGGGCCTTGCTCACGCTCGGGCTTTTCTGGCCGGTCGGCTGGGCGACCTTCGGTTCCGCGGAGTTCGCCGGGGATCTGCTGGTCGCCGGTCTCGCGGCCCCGTTGATCATCGCGACGGCGATGTGGACGGCCATCCTCCAGGCCCATGGCCAGCTCAAGGCGCTTGCCCTGTCGCAGGTGGCCACCGCCGGCGGCGGCCTCGTGCTCGGCTTGCCGCTCATCGCGACCTATGGGATCCGCGGGATCGCCCCCAGCCTGCTGCTCGCCGCCGCCCTCACCGCTTTCTTCACCTGGCGCCAGGCCCGGGCGGTGGCGCCGCCCGACGTCGCCCCGCCCGCCGCCCGCGCGGAAATCGCCGCGCTCGTGCGGTTAGGCGGGGCCCTCATGGCGGTCGGGTTGCTGTCGCAACTGGCGGCCTACGCCGTCCGCCTGATGCTGATCCGCCAGCTGGGTCTCGAAGCCGCCGGCAACTACCAGGCAGCCCTCTCGATCGCAGGCAGCCTGCCCGGGTTCGTCTTCGCGGCGATGGGCACCGATTTTTTCCCCCGCGTCGCGGCCGCCCGCGGTGAGGCGGAGGCGAAAGGTCTGGTCGAGAAGCAGATCCAAGCCGGCTTGTTGCTGGCCTTGCCGTTGCTGGTCCTGCTCCTCGTGATGGGGCGGACCTGCATCCATCTGCTCTACAAGGATGATCCCGGGTTCGACGGCGCAGTGCTCGTGCTCGGCTGGATGATCTGGGGCGTCTTCCTGCGGGTCGTCGCCTGGCCGATGGGATTCTGGCTGCTGGCCCGAGGTTCCGCCTGGGCCGTGATTGTCGTCGAAGGCGTCGCCTGCTTGATCACGGGTCTCCTGCCCTGGGTTTTCATCACGAGCCATGGTTTGGTCGGCGCCGGGATGGCTTTCTTCTACGGCTACCTCAGTTACCTCGGGCTGATGCTTCTGATCGCTCGGCGCCGGGCCGGGGTCTGGCTCGATGGATTCACATTGGCGGTCTCCTTGCTCGGCGCCGGCGTGCTCTGGCTCTCCCCTCTGGTCACCGACTTGCTGGGTGGCGGGTGGTCCGGCCTGGTGCCCGTGGCGATCGTCTCCCTCGTCTGCGCCGGGCTTTACTTCCGGGCGCTGGGTCAGGAAGCCACCCCGGCCAACCCCCCTGGCGAATGAGCAAGCTCACGATCATCTGTCCGGGGCGCGTCGCCGGCGGCGTCAACCTGCTCCTCGCCCGTGTCGGCGCGGAGTTGCATCGCTCCCACGGTTACCGCCTGGGGTTGGTGGATCACGCCGATGGCGCGCTCCGCCGGCTCTGGACCGACGCCGGCGTCCCGTTCGATTTTCACGAGTATCGGCCCGGCGAGCGGCAGACCTTGCCGTCCACGGATATCGTGCTGTTTAGCCTGCT
>CAIOHT010000036.1 GCA_903858185.1 uncultured Caulobacterales bacterium | reverse complement strand
GCGTCGATTCGCCGACCAGCGGGGCTTCCTCCAGCCGGTGCATCAGGTCGCCCACGGTGCGCAGCATGGCGCCCAGCTTGCCGCCGGGGTGGAAGACGTGGAAGTCGCGGGCGGTGAACCCGCGTCGTTCCAGCAGCGCCACGGCCAGAGCGTCGCCCAGCGCGATCTGCAGGGTGGTCGAGGTGGTCGGGGCCCGCACCTCGCCGGTGGCCTCCGGCGCGTCGGGCAGCAGCAGCACCAGCGTCGCGGCCTTGCCCAGCTGGCTCTCCGCGTTGGCCGTGATCGCGATCAGCGGGATGGCGAAGCGGTGCGCATAGCCGATCACGTCGGCCAGCTCGCGCACATCGCCGGACTTGCTCAGCGCCAGCACGACATCGTCCTGGCCGATCATGCCCAGGTCGCCGTGGCTGGCCTCGGCCGGATGCACGAACATCGCCGGCGTGCCGGTCGAGGCCAGGGTGGCGGTGATCTTGCGCGCCACATGCCCGCTCTTGCCCATGCCGGTCAGGACGATGCGGCCCTTGCAGGCGAACAGCATCTCGACGGCCCGGGTGAAGTCCTCACCGAGCCCGTCGGCCATGGCGACCAGCGCCTCGGCCTCGATGCCCAGCACGCGCCGGCCAACGTCAACGGCGTTGAACCCGCTCACTGCGCGGCGCTCGGGGCGGTGGCGGCCGTCTTCGCCGGCGGCGGCGGCGCGGGAACGGGCGCGGGCACGGTCAGCGGGTCGGCGAACGACGGATAGGCCGCGCCCATGCCGCGCGGCCAGATGACCGCCAGGGCGATCATGGCCAGGGCCAGCAGGGCGGCGAGGGGGAAGAAGACGCGGTCACGCATGACGCGGATATAGCAGCGGGATTCCCCGACGGCGAGGTCGCGTGCGCGTCGGCGTCATGGCGCCCTGCGCAAGGTGAAGGCGAAGGCGACGATCCACAGCAGCACCGAGCCCTCCAGCACCCTCTGGAACAGTCCGGCGAACGGATCGGCCATGCTGAAGAAGGCGATTCCCGCGACGACCGCGCAGACCAGCCCGAGCGGGAACAGCCCTTTCGCGCCCGGCCATTTGCGCGACGCGATCGCCAGCACGGCCAGCGTCAGCGGCGCGAGGATGTAGCCGGCAAGCCCGAAGGCCATGTGCAGCATCTGCGACCCGCTCGGGGTCTCCGGCCGACAGCCGAAGTCGCAGGGAAAGACGGCCGCCCCGAGATAGCCGAGGGCGAACAGGAACAGGCCGATGCAGCCGACGGTCTTCAGCACCCCGCGTGGCGGAATCAGCGCCGCCAGAACGGCGAATGTCGTCAGCAGGACGCCGATGGGCAGAAAGCCGCCCAGGCTCACCAGCCGGCCGTGCGGCGCGCCGGTGGCCCCCAGCTCGCTGATATACTGGCTCACATGCGAATAGCCGGGCCAGGCGGCTGCGCCCGCCACGGTCATGAGCACGAGCAGGCCTGCGCCGATGATGGCGGACCAGAAGGCGAGGGTGCGGACCATGCGGGGTCTCCGGCTTGCCCGTTCATTGTAGGCCGGAACCGGATCGATGACACGCCGGGATGACGGCGCAGACCTTGACGCTTCCCGCCTCCCGCCTTAGCCCCCTCAGCCATGTCCAAGCTCGTTCTTCTCCGCCACGGCCAGAGCCAGTGGAACCTCGACAACCGCTTCACCGGCTGGGTGGACGTGGAACTGACCGCCCGGGGCGAGGCCGAGGCGCAGCGCGGCGGCGAGCTGCTCAAGGCGGCCGGCGTGCATTTCGACCGGGCGTTCAGTTCGGTGCTCAAGCGGGCCAACCGCACGGGCGATCTGGCCCTGGCGGCGGCCGGGCAAGGCGACCTGGCCCTGGTCCGCGACTGGCGGCTGAACGAGCGCCACTACGGCGGGCTGACGGGGCTCAACAAGGCCGAGACGGCCGAGAAGCACGGCGAGGACCAGGTCAAGGTCTGGCGCCGGTCCTACGACATCCCGCCGCCGCCGCTGGCTCCGGGCGGCGAGTACGACTTCACCACCGATCCGCTCTACGCCGGCTGCGCGATCCCCGACACCGAGAGCCTCAAGACCACGCTCGACCGGGTCCAGCCCTACTGGGACGCCGAGATCGCGCCGCATCTGAAGGCCGGCGAGACGGTGCTGGTTGCCGCCCACGGCAACAGCCTGCGCGCCATCGTCAAGCTGCTGTTCGCGGTGCCGGATGACCGGATCGTCGACGTCGAGATCCCGACCGGCAACCCGCTCCTGATCGAGCTGGACGGCGCGCTGAAGCCGACGAGCGCGCGCTATCTGGATGAGGCCCGGGCCACGCCGCTGCCGGCTATCCGTTAGATCCGCTCATCCCGGCGAAGGCCGGGACCCAGGTTTTTTTGAAACAGCCGCGCGCCTTTCGGGTTAAGGCTGAGGCTTGCCGGATGCGTGAGCGGAAGCTCTGAAAAAACCTGGGTCCCGGCCTTCGCCGGGATGAGCGGAGGTTGGGATGGATACGGAGTTTATGCAGCGCGCCATCGCGGTCGCGCGCCCCAACCTCGGC
This sequence comes from uncultured Caulobacterales bacterium, assembly GCA_903858185.1. Classification (GTDB taxonomy): domain Bacteria; phylum Pseudomonadota; class Alphaproteobacteria; order Caulobacterales; family Caulobacteraceae; genus Caulobacter; species Caulobacter lacus. The sequence goes on along the minus strand of CAIOHT010000036.1, from coordinate 2,024 downwards.
AAGACGGCCCCCAACCCCGTCGTTGGCTGCGTCATCGTTCGCGATGGCCAGATCCTCGCCCAGGCCGCCACCGCGCCCGGCGGGCGTCCCCACGCCGAGGAGCAGGCGCTCGCACAGATCGACGCCCGCGGCGCCACGGCCTACGTCACGCTCGAGCCCTGCGGCGCGCGCTCGTCCGGGACCGCGCCCTGTTCACAGCGGCTCGTCGAGGCCGGGGTTGTCCGGGTGGTCTATGCCTGTGAGGATCCCTCGCCGCTGGCATCCGGCCAGGGCTCGGAAAAGCTCATCGCCGCCGGCGTTATCGTCGAGCGCGGCCTGCTGTCGCAGGAGGCTTCGGAGGCCCTGCGCTACGACCTCTGGAAGGGCGATGTTAATGCGCGTCTGCCATAGGTTTTCTCCAACGGAGACAAACCCATGGCCGCCGCCGCGGCGTCGCACGGTACAGGGCGACGCCTCACGCAACAGGACGTTGATCTGATCTGCGCCAGGCATGACCGCCTGTTCTCGGCGCGGATGGGCGGCGCGCGTGCGGTGTTCGCGTTCAAGGACCTGACCGGTCTGGACCTGTCAGGCCGCAATCTTTCCGACGCCGACTTCACCGGCGCCATCCTCAATGACGCCCGGCTGATCGGCGCAAGGCTCGACAACACCAGCTTCTTCGGCGCGGACATGCAGGGCGCTGATCTCAGCGAGGCCTCCATGCGGCGCGCCGACCTGCGCGGGTCCTGCCTGCGGGGCGCCAACCTGACCGGCGCGGACCTGTTCGAGGCTGACCTGCGCGAAGGCACCATCGCCTCGCCCGATCGCGACAAGGGTCTGCGCATTCACGAACACGCCACCCGCTCGGGCGACGCCTGCGGCGCGATCCTCGCCGGCGCCAATCTGGAGCGCTCGCGACTGTCGGGCGTCATGGCGATGAAGGCCGACTTCAGCGACGCGATCATGAAGGACTGCAAGCTGGTCCGGGCCAACCTGAAACAGGCCAACATGAGCGGCGCCAACCTGTCGGGCGCGGACCTGTCGGGCGCGGACATCTCCGGCGCCGACATGCATGACGCGGTGCTGGTCGGGGCCAGGACCTACGGCTGGACGGTCGGCGACGCCGACATGACCGGAACCCTGACCGACGCGCCGTCGGGCAAGGCAGTCGACGATCTGCCCTGCGAGGACATGCTGCGCGAGCATGCCCGCTGGTGCGAGACCGGCGGCGCGCAGGGCAAGCCCTCGGTCTTCGACCGCGCCGACCTGCGCAGCCTGAAATCGATCAGCGGCTTCAACCTGACCGCCCTGTCGGCCAGGTCGGCGGTCTTCTACGGCCTCGACATGGAAGGGGTGCAGCTTCAGGGCGCGCATCTCGAGGGGGCCGACCTGCGCAACTGCAATCTCCGGGGGGCCGACCTGCGCGGCGCGCGGCTGGCGGGCGCCAAGCTGTCCGGAGCCGACTTGCGCGACGCCTGCCTGGGGCCGCTGCTGATCGCCGCCGACCGGCTGCTGGCCTGTGACCTCTCGGGCGCCCAGCTGAAGGCGACGGACCTGTCCCGGGCGGACCTTCGCCAGGCGCGGCTGATCGGAGCCGATCTGTCGCGCGCCAACGCCTCAGGCGCCCAGTTGCGTGGCGCGGACCTGACGGGCGCCCGCCGCCAGGGTTCGCGCGGCCTCGATGAGGCCATCTGACATTATGCTTAACCCTTCGGTTGGCCGACCCGCGTTATGCTTCGCCGCAGGATGATTCGCAGGGCGGGGGAACAGCATTGAGCGTCACGCAAACCAGTCTCGCTGGGCGTCGCCGTCTGAGCCAGTCTGAGCTCGACATGATGATCACCGCCCACGAGCGCTTCCTGTCCGGCAAGCCTGGCGGCAAGCGCGCGTCGCTGCGGTTTCTTGACCTGACCCGGCTGGATCTTGCGGGCCGCAACCTGACCGATGCCGACCTGTCGGCCTCGATCCTCGACGGCGCGCGGATGATCCGCACCAATCTCGAGCGCGCCAACCTGTTCGGCTGTGACCTGCGCAAGGCGGACCTG
>CAIOHT010000035.1 GCA_903858185.1 uncultured Caulobacterales bacterium | reverse complement strand
TTGTCGAGGGACGCAACGTGACCGCCGCCAACGGGAAGCCTGACCACCCCACCGCCGGCCGCTTCGAGGGGCGAGAGCACGTCCTGCCGGTGCGCGTCTACTACGAGGACACCGACTTCACCGGGGTCGTCTATCACGCGAACTATGTCCGCTATTTCGAGCGCGGACGGAGCGACTTCCTGCGGCTGGCGGGCGTGTCGCACACCGACCTGCTGGAGCGGCATGATCCGGCGGCGTTCGTGGTCACGCGGATGGAGATCGACTTCAGACGGCCCGCGAAGATCGACGACGCGCTGCAGGTCGTCACCACCTATGACCAGGCGAAAGGCGCGCGGCTTCAGATCAGCCAGCGGATCATGCTGGGCGAAGTGCTGATCGCCGTCGCGAAAGTGTCGGCAGCCTGCATCAGTCTCGACGGAAAGCCGCGCAAGCCGCCCCCGGGACTTGTGGATGCGCTGCGGCCCTGGTTTTGCAAGGATGAGGGTTAAGGGCTTTAAGCCCTGCGCCATAGTTTTACCAAAGCCGCGCGGTGGATTGCGGCCAGACAAGCTTTCGGGGGATGCGACCGCATGGACGCCCAGACGATCTCGGCCGACACGTTTTCCATTGTCACCCTCTGGTCGAACGCCGACTGGGTGGTGAAGCTGGTGATGATCGGGCTCGCCCTCGCCTCGCTGTGGTCGTGGGCGGTGATCATCGACAAGCTGTTCCGTTTTGGCGCCCTGAACGCCGAGGCCAACCGGTTTGAAGACAAGGTCGGCGGCGGGCGCCCGCTTGAAGAGGTCGGCCAGGAAGCCGCCGGATCCAAGCATCCGCTGCCCAGGCTTCTGAACGCCGCCCTGCGCGAGTGGAAGGAAGCCCGCAGCCGGGGCGCCATCGGCGACACCCAGACCGCCCTGCTGATCCAGCGGATCGACCGGGTGCTGGACAGCAACATCGCCCGCGAGAGCCAGAAGGTCGAAGATGGCCTCGGCACTCTGGCCATCGTCGCCACCGCCTCGCCGTTCGTCGGCCTGTTCGGCACCGTCTGGGGCATCATGCACGCCTTCCAGGCCATCGCGATCGAGAAGAACACCTCGCTGGCCGTGGTGGCGCCGGCCATCGCAGAGGCCCTGTTCGCCACCGCCATCGGCCTCGCCGCCGCGATCCCGGCCTACATCGCCTACAACAAGTTCTCGACCGACGCGGGCAAGTTCGCCGCCCGACTCGAGAGCTTCGCCGACGACCTGTCGACCGCCATCCAGCGTCGCCTGGCGGAGAAGATCTGAGCCATGGCCCTGTCCGCGAACGACGCCTTCGGCGCCGTCGGCAAGCGTCGCTCCCGCAGGGGACGCGGCCGGCGCGGCGCGCTGAGCGAGATCAACGTCACGCCGCTCGTCGACGTGATGCTGGTCTTGCTGATCATCTTCATGATCAGCGCCCCGCTGCTCACCAGTGGCGTGTCCATCGAGCTGCCCAAGACCGAGGCCGGCGCGATGCAGGACCAGTCCGAACCGATCACCCTGACCATCAAGGCCGACGGCGCGCTGTTCGTGGGGGAAACCCCGATCCCGTTCGGCGCCCTCAAGCCGCGGCTCGAAGCCATGGCCAGCGGCGGCTACGACAAGCCGATCTATGTCCGCGCCGACGGCAAGGCCTCCTACGAGGTGGTCGCGCGGGTGATGGCGGCCCTGTCGACCGGCGGGTTCAGCAAGATCAACCTGATCACCGACACCGGCGGTCCGAGTTCGGGGGCGACCACGGCAGCCCCGTCAGAGCCCCAGGCAAAATGATGCGGGGCCCCTCATCCCCCGACCGGGTCTGATTGCCGATGGCCCGGCGCAGCAGCAGCACCGATCTGTCACCGGCGCTCGTCGCGTCGCTGGTGCTGCACGCCGGCGCCGTGGTGCTGGTGCTGATCCTGGGGATGTATTTCAAGAAGCCCGAGTCGATGGGCGGCGGTGTGCCGATCACCATCGTCAGCGAAGGCCCGCCCCAGGCCCGGGACGCTGAACAGGGCGATACCGAAGAGGTGTCCGCCGGCGAGATCCTGCCCGAACCGCTGCCGGAGCCCGAGCCGGTCGCGCCGCCCCTGCCCGACGTCAAACCCACGCCGCCGACCAAGACGCCGCCGAAGCCTGCGCCTTCGCCTTCGACAAAGCCAAAGGCCGATCTCGATTTCGACCGCCTGCTGGCCGACGTGCAGGGCGCCCGCCGGCCGCCGCGCACCCAGCCCGGCGGCGGGGGAGGAACCGGCAAGAAGGACCGCACGCTGGCCGTGGGCACGAGCGCGGGCCCCTCGGCCGGCGCCAAGGGCTACCTGCTGACGCTGGGCAGCGATCTGGGCCGCCGCTGGACGCCCAACTGCCTTGTCGAGGGCGGGGCCGACGTGAACATCAAGGTCAGCTTCATCGTTTCGTCGAACGGACGCCTACTGGCCGACCCGACCTCGTCCGGCTCCGGCGCCCCCGTCGGGTCCCTGACCCGGGCCGGATCCGACGCCGCCATTCGCGCCATACGAATGACAGAACCTTTCCCCAATTTCCCGCCGGAACTCTTCGGTGAGAAGATCACCGTCAACTTCAACGCCAACCAGGTCTGCGCCAGTCGCTGACCGGAGAGCCACGATGACCATCAGAGCCGTCCTCGCCGCCCTCTTCGCCCTGTTCATGGGCGTCGCCACCCTGCCCGGCGTCGCGCGCGCGGACATCGAGATCGACGTCAACCAGGGCGACGTCCGGCCGATGCCGATCGCGGTGCCCGGCTTCACCGGCGGCGGGCGCGGCGCGGAAATGGCCCAGGTCATCACCGGCAACCTCGAGCGGTCGGGCCTGTTCGCGCCGATCGACGGCGCGGCCTTCCCGGAGCGCAACCTCGACATCGGCATCCAGCCCGACTTCGCCGGCTGGAAGGCGATCAACGCCCAGGCGCTGGTCAACGGCGCGATCACCGTCGAGGCCGACGGCAAGCTGCGCGTCGACTTCCGCCTGTGGGACGTGTTCACCGGCGAACAGCTGACCGGCCAGACCTTCACCTCGACGCCCGAGAACTGGCGGCGGGTGGCGCACAAGATCAGCGACCTGATCTATGAGCGGCTGACCGGCGAGAAGGGCTATTTCGACACCCGCGTGGTGTTCGTCGCCGAGAGCGGCCCGCGGGGCAACCGCGTCAAACGCCTGATGATCATGGACCAGGACGGGGCAAACCCCTCCAGCCTGACCGACGGCAGCTATGTGGTGATGACCCCGCGGTTCTCGCCGACCAGCCAGGAAATTACCTACATGGCGCTGCGGCCGACCGGCTCCAGCATCTATCTGTTCAACATCGAGACGGCCCGCTCCGAGACGCTCGGCCGCTTCCCCGGGATGGTGTTCGCGCCACGCTTCTCGCCGGAAGGCAACCGTGTGGCCTTCTCGGTGGAGCGGGGCGGCAACAGCGACATCTGGCTGATGAATCTGGCCACCCGGTCACAGGTGAAGCTGACCTCCGATCCCGGCATCGACACCTCGCCCAGCTTTTCGCCGGACGGCGCACGGATCGTGTTCAACTCCGATCGCGGCGGCAGCCCCCAGCTCTATGTGATGGACGCCAACGGCGGCGGGGCGCGGCGCATCTCCTATGGCTCGGGCCGCTACATGACCCCCGTCTGGAGCCCGAACGGCGACTTCATCGCCTTCACCAAACAGGCTGGCGGCCAGTTCCACATCGGCGTGATGCGACCGGACGGCTCGGACGAGCGGATCCTGACCTCCAGCTACCTTGACGAGGGCCCCACCTGGGCGCCCAACGGCCGGGTGCTGATGTTCTTTCGCGATACCCAGGGCGGGTCGCCGCGTCTGTGGACCGTGGATATCACCGGCCGGATCCTTCGGCCGGCGCCCTACCAGGGATCGGGCTCTGATCCCGCATGGTCACCATTGCTCAACTGAGTGGTGATTGTGGTTGTCGAGCCGCAGACTGACGCCATTGTGAGGCCCGGTCAGAGTTTTAAGTCGCGTTGTTTCGCAATCTGGCGTCACTATTGGCGCGATAAATTGTTTCCGCAGGAGGAAGCCACATGAGCTTCGACGCCAAACGCGCCATCCGACTGGCGCTGATCGTCGCCGCCACCGCCTCGATGGCCGCTTGCGCCACGAAGCCCGTCCCCGGTCCGGGACCCGGTCCCGGGCCGTCGGGCCCCGGACCCGCCGGCCCGCGCGGCCCCGGACCGTCCGGCCCGATCGACACCCGCGCGATCCCCGGATCGGTGCAGGACTTCGTCATCAATGTCGGCGACTTCGTCTATTTCGACCTCGACAGCTATGACGTCCGCTCCGACGCCATGCCGGTGCTCGACGCCCAGGCCGCCTGGCTGCGCCAGTATCCGAACGTGAAGGTCCGGATCGAAGGCAACTGCGACGAACGCGGCACCCGCGAGTACAACCTCGCGCTCGGCGCCCGCCGCGCCAACGCGGTGCGCGACTATCTTGCCAGCCGTGGCGTGGCTTCCAGCCGCATCACCACCCTGTCGTGGGGCAAGGAACGTCCGGTCGATCCGGGCTCCAGCGAGGACGCCTGGGCGCGTAACCGCAACGGCCACACGGTCATCGTCGAGGGTGCGCGGTAACGCAGCCCCGATCAGCGTAAAGCCGGGAGGGGGCCGCGATCCGCGGTCCCCTTCTTGCGTTAAAGGCCCCGGTAAGGCCCCTGCCGTAATTTCGACGCCGCAACAGACGCACCATCGAGCCATGACGCGACACACCCTTCTCGCCGCCGCCTCCGTCCTGACGATTACGCTCGGGGCCGCGACCGCCTGGTCCCAGACGCCGATGCCTGATCCGCTCGACGACCGCTCGGTGAAGCGGCTCGAGAGGATGGAAAAGGTCGTCCGCGAACTCCGGTCGATCGTGTTCCAGGGCCGTGACAGCGGCAAGCCGGTCGTGGTGATGCCGGCCGAGACCGACAGCCAGATCCAGGCCCTGACAGACCGGGTCGCCGATCTCGAGGAGACCCTGACCCGGCTGAACGGCGCCAATGAGTCCCTGACCTACGAGCTGCAGCAGGCGCGCAAGGCGCTCGCGGCGTCCGACGCGGCCAACCGCAGCCTCGGAGACCGCCTCGCCGCGCTGGAAGGCCGCGCGACCCAGATCGAGGCAGCCGTCGCCAGCCAGCAGGCCGTGGCGTCGGAAGAGGACAGCGCCCAGGAGGCCGCCGGCGACCCGGACGGCGACTTCGCCAAGGCGCGCAAGTTCATGCTCGACGGCGACTACGATTCCGCCGAAGCCGCCTTCCAGGCCTTCGTGAAGCGCTACGGCGACACCGAGAAAGGCCCCGAGGCTCGCTACTGGCTGGGCAAGACCCTGTCGGTGCGCGGCGCCAACGCCGACGCGGCAGGCGCCTTCATCGGCGCGATCCGCGGCTGGCCAAAGACCGCCTGGGCGCCCGACGCGACGCTGGAACTGGCGCGCTCGCTCGTGGCGCTCAAGAAGCCCGCCGACGCCTGCCAGACGCTCGACGAACTGGCGCGTCGCTATCCCAAGGCGCCCGCCACCGTCATGACCCGCGCCCAGGCCGTCCGCGGCCAGGCGAAGTGCGCGGCCTAGGTTCACGCGATCCGTTGGCGCTAGAACACCCGGCTCCCGGCCTTCACCGGGATGAGCGGGTGTTGGGCGCCTTGGATCTTCAGCTGACTGTCTTCGCGATCCTCGATCGCCGCCTGCGGGCCGCCTCGCCGGCGCCGCTGGCCGTGGCCTTGTCGGGCGGCGGGGATTCGCTGGCGCTCCTGCTGCTGGTGAAGGCCTGGGCCCAGGCGCGCGCTCGG
>CAIOHT010000034.1 GCA_903858185.1 uncultured Caulobacterales bacterium | reverse complement strand
CCTGCCGGACGCCACCGCCGTCTACTGCGCGCACGAATACACCGCCTCCAACGCCCGCTTCGCCCTTTCGGTGGACGCCGATCCTGCGCTGAAGGCGCGCGCGGACGCGATCTTCGCCGCCCGCGAGCGGGGTGAGTGGACCGTGCCGACCAGCATCGGGATAGAGAAGGCGACCAACCCCTTCCTGCGCGCGCCGCTGCTGCGGCCGGATATCGCCGACCCGGCGGAAGCCTTCGGCGCCGTGCGGGCGGCCAAGGACAGCTTCAAGGGATGACGGCCGCCGGGATCATCGCCCTGCTCGATCTCGCGCCGCATCCGGAAGGCGGGTGGTATCGGCAGACATTTCGCGACACGGCCGGTCCCGAGGGGCGCGGGGCTTCGACGGCGATCTACTTCCTGCTCGAAGCCGGACAGGAGAGTCGCTGGCATCGTGTGGACGCCGCCGAGGTCTGGCACTTCCATGCTGGCGCGCCCCTGCTGCTGACGATCGGCGCGGTCGAGCACCGGCTGGGCGCGGATCTGGTCGCCGGAGAGCGGCCGCAGGCGGTTGTTCCGGTTGGCGAGTGGCAGAAGGCGCGATCTCTCGGCGACTGGACGCTGGTGGGCTGCACGGTCGCGCCCGGCTTCGACTTCGCCGGGTTCGAGATGGCGCCGGAGGGCTGGGAGCCGCCTAACGCGTCGTGACGAACGCGATCCGTTCGGACGAGGGCCGACCGGCCACGCCGAGCGCCGGGCTTACCACGACCAGGAGGGTGCCGGCGCGAAGGGCGACTTCCGGACGAAGTCCCTCGACGATCACAACCCGCTGGATCCTGGCCATAAGGGGCGCGCCGTCTGGCCGCCGGGCGACCCGCTCAAGGGCCATGACCGTCAGGATCGCCGCGTCGGCGATCAGGGTCGATGAGGCCGGCGTCGCCTCGGCGTCGAAGTTGATGCGGTGATTGGCCAGCCGGCTGGCCCGGGCGCTTGCGCCGAGCAGCACGCGCAGGAGGTCGACGGGACCGATCGCCTTGAGCCGGATCGGCGCCGAGGCGCCGGCGAGGGACGCTGACGCCCCGGCCGGCCGCTTGCCCGTAAACAGGGTCAGACCGCCGACGCGCGTGGCGCGCAGCAGCACCTGGCCGATGTCGTTCTTGTAGATGACGTCGCCGCGTGGCCCGATCTGTGGCTGCAGCACCCAGATTTCCGGGCTGTTCTCGAACCGCAGCAGCGCGCGCTCGTTGGAGCGGTCGAGGATGAAGCCTTCGCCCGACTCCGAGACATAGCGCGCCACCGGCGGCGGGGCTGCCTGGCGCTGACCCTCGGCGGGGCTCTCGGGAAACAGGAAGTCCTTGAGCGAGTCCTGCGCCAACGCCGGCGCCGCCGCGCCGGAGCACAGCAGGGTCAGCGTCGCCGCGAGACTCTTCGCGGCCGCAGGAAACCGGATTTCGGTACGCGCCATCCCCTCGGTTCTGCACCGCGACTGGGGCGATTCTTGGACGGGTTCGGAAACTGGTGCAAGCGAGGGGACACGCACTGAAGCGCGTGTCCCCGCTGACGCTACGAAGCCAGGTACTGGCCGCCGTTCAGCGTGAAGGTCGCGCCGGTAACGAAGCCCGCACGTTCACCGGCGAGGTAGGAGACCATGTCGGCGATCTCCTCGCCCTTGCCGAGGCGGCCGACGGGGATGCCCGCGACGATGCCGGCGAGGACGTTTTCCGGCACGCCGGCGACCATGTCGGTGTCGATGTAGCCCGGGCAGATCACGTTGACGGTGATGCCCTTCTTGGCATTTTCGAGCGCCAGCGCCTTGGTGAAACCGATCAGGCCGGCCTTGGCGGCGGAATAGTTGGTCTGGCCGACCTGGCCCTTCTGGCCGTTGATCGAGCTGATGTTGACGATCCGGCCCCAGTTGCGCTCGCGCATGCCCTCGATGACCGGACGGGTCATGTTGAAGGCGCTGTCCATGTTCACGCGGATGACCTCGCCCCACTGTTCGTAGGTCATCTTGTGGAAGAAGCCGTCGCGGGTGATGCCGGCGTTGTTGACCAGCACCTCGATCGGGCCGAGCGCGTCCTCGACTTCCTTCACCGCGCGGGCGCAGTCCTCGAAGTTGCCGACGTTACCCTTGACCACCTGGACGCCGAGTTCCTCGGCGGTCTCGGCGGCGGCCTTGTCATTGCCCGAATAGCCGGCCGCGACCTTCATGCCGTCGGCCTTCAGCCGCTCGACGATCGCCTTGCCGATGCCGCGGGTCCCGCCCGTGACGAATGCAACCCTGCTCATGCGCTTCTTCCCTGTTTTTGTAGGCCGTCCGCCTTGTTGGCGGGCGGAGTTTTCTGTTGGTTAGACCGCCTCGACGCACATCGCCACGCCCATGCCGCCGCCGACACAGAGGGTCGCAGCGCCCTTCTTCGCGCCGGACCGCTTCATCTCGTGGAGCAGGGTGGTGAGGATGCGCGCGCCCGAGGCGCCGATGGGGTGGCCGATGGCGATCGCACCGCCGTTGACGTTGGTCTTCGCCGGGTCGAGACCCAGCTCGCGAACCACCGACAGCGACTGGGCAGCGAAGGCTTCGTTGGATTCAACGAGGTCGAGGTCGCTGACTGACCAGCCGGCCTTGTCGAGGGCCTTCTTCATCGCCGGGATCGGGCCGGTGCCCATGATTTCCGGCTCGACGCCGGCGCTGGCCCAGCTGGCGATGCGCGCGAGCGGGGTCAGGCCGCGCTTCTTCGCTTCGTCGGCGCTCATCAGCACCAGGGCGGCGGCGCCGTCATTGAGGCCGGACGCGTTGGCGGCCGTGACGCTGCCGTCCTTGGTGAAGGCCGGGCGCAGGCCCGACATGCTTTCGTAGGTCGCGCCGTGGCGGATGTATTCGTCCTGGTCGACAACGGTGTCACCCTTGCGGCCCTTGATGGTCACCGGGGCGATCTCGCCGGCGAACTTGCCGGCCTTCTGCGCCGCTTCGGCCTTGTTCTGCGAGGCGACGGCGAAGCGGTCCTGGTCCTCGCGGGTGATCTGCCAGCGGACGGCAATGTTCTCGGCGGTCTGACCCATGTGGTAGCCGTGGAAGGCGTCCCACAGGCCGTCCTTGATCATGGTGTCGACGAAGCCCAGGTCGCCCATCTTCTGGCCATTGCGGATATTGGCCGCGTGCGGCGACTGGCTCATGCTCTCCTGGCCGCCGACGACCACGATGCTGACCGAACCGTCCGCGATCTGCTGGGCGCCCAGGGCGACCGCGCGCAGGCCCGAGCCGCACAGCTGGTTGAGGCTCCAGGCCGGGCTTTCGGCGGGAATGCCGGCGTTCATGGCGGCCTGACGGGCCGGACCCTGGCCCGCGCCGGCCTGCAACACCTGGCCCATGATCACCTCGTCGACGTCCGAGGCGGCGATGCCCGCGCGCTCGACAGCGGCCTGGATGGCGATCCTGCCCAGCTCGTGCGCGGGCAGGCTCGAAAGCGCCCCGTTGAACGACCCGACAGGCGTGCGGGCAGCCGAAACGATAACGATGTCGGTCATGGAAATTTCTCCGTCGTTCCCTGCGCGGCGTCCCGGCGGATACGAGCCCGGAGCGCTCATTTTTTGTTACGAGGCGGCACCTTGCATAAACGGACGCAGTTCGTCGACTGTTCGTTTTGCAGTGCAATATGCTGCGCAGCAAAACGGCCCTTCCGTCATGCCTTTCCATCCGCGATAGTGCGGTGCGAAAAGGCGCGGGAAAGCGCTCTTCAGGGAATGGAAATGTCCGAGAAGCCCCAGTCCGGCGAAAATGCCGCCGGAGAGAAAAACAGCGCTGATCGCGTGGTCATCAAGAAATACGCGAACCGCCGTCTCTACAACACCGCGTCCAGTTCGTACGTCACGCTCGAGCACCTGTCGGACATGGTGAAGGAGGGTGTGGATTTCGTCGTCTATGACGCCAAGACCGGCGAGGACATCACCCGCCCCGTGCTGACCCAGATCATCTTCGAGGAAGAGAACCGGGGCGGCGGCCAGAACCTGCTGCCGATCCAGTTCCTGCGGCAGCTGATCGGCTTCTACGGCGGCCAGATGCAGGCCTTTGTGCCCAGTTTCCTGGAGATGAGCCTGGCCAACTTCGCCAAGCAGCAGGAGCAGTTCCGCAGCCAGTTCGGGGCGATGACCCCGGGCGCGGGCCTGACCGGTGCAGGGCTGGGCGCCTATGAGGAGCAGATCCGTCAGAACATGGTCCTGTTCGACCGTGCGATGAAGATGTTCTCGCCCTTCGGGGGCTACGGCAACCGCACCGAGGAGGGCGAGGCAGCGGCGAAGGCCGCCGAGACGCCTGCGGCCGGCGGCGACGAGGCCCTGACCGACCTGAAGCGGCAGATGGCCGCCATGCAGGCCCAGCTGGAAAAGCTCGCGTCGAAGGGCTGACCACTTGTTTACGAACGGGGGTTAGGCTGAGCCCATGACCGGCTCCGTCGATCCCGTTCGTGCGTTTGAACGCCGCCAGGCCCGCCGCCGCGCCGAAGACGCCGGCGCCGGTCGCGCGCCCGACGGCGGAACCAACCTGCCGGTCGTCATCGATGGCGCGCACGCCGAGGAGATCGCCGATCCCGCGCCGTCCGAGGGTTTCTCGACCTTTGCCGCCCAGATGTACGGCCAGACCGGCCAGAAGCGCGGCCTGCGTGGCGGCCAGCCCGTGATCGACCAGGCGCGCGCTGCCTATCTCGAGACGGAATACTCCGGTCCGGATGATCGCCGCCCGCCCAAGGGGCTGCTGAAGAAGACCGAGATCTAGCCGCTGGATTCTCATCCTCTCCCGGAGGGAGAGGTGGCCCGGCGGAGCCGGGTCGGAGAGGGAAGAACAACAGCGGGGTTTCCTCGGGCAATTCGGCGTCTCCCTCTCCACCATGCTCCGCATGGTCCCCCTCTCCCTCCGGGAGAGGACAGAGGTCAACCGGCCTTCAGCCCCGCCAACTCCGCCTCGAGCGCGGCCACCCGCCGCTCCAGCGCCGCGATGCGGGACAGGGGATCGGCGCCGGGGACGGGCGTGGATATCCCGGCGCGATTGGCGACTTCCGCCCCGCTCACGCCCAGCAGCTCGGCAAAAGCAGCGACCTGCGCTGCAGAAAGCTCCCGCTGGTCCTTCCAGACCAGGGCCAGCTCGGCCTCCGTGAGTCCCGCGACCGCCGCGAGCACGGCGCGCGACAGGCTGCGCTCGGCCAGACGGGCGTCAAACCAGGACTGATCGAAGAACAGGGCCATGCGGTCTCGAACTGGCGCGGGTCTTGCTTAACCGAAGGTGAATCGAACCCCGGAGCCGCCCGTGTCCCTATTCGCCATCCGCCTTCTGGACGTCGCCGTCGTCACGATCATCTTCACCGTCCTGACCTGAGGGTCAGTGGGGGCCGTCGATGCCGCCCGCCAGATCGATATCGCGGCGGGCCGCGACGATGGTCACGATGAACCCGGCCAGCACATCCAGCAGGACCATCACGGTCAGCAGGAAGAAGGTCGAGGTGGCGAAGGCCGGGGCGAGAAGGAACTCGACCAGGCAGATGATGAACAGGATCATCGACAGCGAGTGATTGATGATCGCGATCCGCCGGCTGGTGGTGGACTTCAACAGCTCGATGAACAGCACCACCAGGGCGCCGGCGAGCAGCAGGTCCGACAGGCTGACGGGCCAGGGTGCGCCCGAGGTCATGGCGACGGTGAACAGCGGTTCGGTGAACTTGCTGCTGGCGATTTGCGAACCGAACCCGCCCTGCAGGGTCAGCGCGACCAAATTGTAGACCAGGACTGGCAGCGCCAGCAGCGGGAACGCGGCGAACATGGGCATGATCTCCCCCAACCCGGATGACCCGGTTCGCAACGGTTAACGCCTTTCGGCCCGGGGGTGAAGCGGGCTCGCCTTACTGGGGCGTGGCGGTCCGTTGCTCGGGCGCGTTCATGGCCGCTTCCTTCTCGGCGATGATCCGGTCGAGCTTGCGCGCCTGCCGCTTCTCATAGAGCAAATAGACGCCCAGGAGCATGCCGATCAGGCCGATGCCGACTCCCGCGTCCGCGAGATCAAAGGGCTGCATCACGTTCTCCCTCCGGCACAAGGTAGAGCGCGAGGAAGGCGCAAACCAGGCCAAACGCCAGCGATAGCCCGTTGCCGGCGTCAAATGCCCCCGTTCTCAGCACCGGATCGGCGAAGGCTACACCGAGGGCCGCATAGGCGAATGTGGTCATCATTTGCACGCCCAGCTTCGTGCGGCGGGCGCGCTCCCACCTTGTTCGCCGATCCAGTTCCGCGAAGACCATGCTCCACCTCGGGATGGAACATAAACAGAACAATCGCTGATTGTCAAACCTCGTCGGCGCCGCCAGGGTTGCGGGCCCGTGACTGCAGCCACATCACACCGAGCAGATCGCTGACCGAGGCCTTGAGCCGGCCGAAGTTGGTGTATTTCGACACGCCGGTCTCGCGGTGCCGATGGTTCACCGGCTGGAAGCCGATCTCGTAACCCTCGCGGATCATCAGCGCCGGCAGGTAGCGGTGGATGTGATCGAAGTAGGGCAGGTGCAGAAAGGCTTCGCGGCGGAAGGCCTTGAGGCCGCAGCCGGTGTCGGTCGCGCCGTCCTTCAGCAGCCAGTTGCGGACGCCGTTGCCGAAGCGCGAGGCTATCTTTTTGGCCGCGCTGTCCTGCCGCTTGACGCGTTCGCCGCCGATCATCGCCAGCGTGTCCGGCGCGGCCTGAAGCGCCAGGGCCAGGCGCGGTGCGTCGGCTGGGTCGTTCTGGCCGTCGCCGTCCAGGGTGATCACGATCGGCGCGCGGGCGGCCATGATGCCGGTGCGGATCGAACGGCTCTGGCCGGCGTTCTTGCGGTGCGACAGCACCCGCAGCATCGGCAGTTCGGCCTTCAGGTCGGTCAGCAACGCCAGGGTGTTGTCCCGGCTGGCGTCGTTGACGAACACCATCTCGAAGTTCGTGTCCTTGAAGGCTCCCGCGATCTCGCGGGCCAGCGCCGGCGCGGCGCCGCCCTCGTCGAACACGGGCACGACCACGGAGAAGTCGGGCGTCGCCGACACGGCTTTCGGAGCGGCCTTTGCGGCGGCTTTCGGGGCGGCGGCGGCCTTGCGGCGCGGCGCGGGGCTCTTTTCGATCATGGTTCCCTATAGCCGAAAAGACGGCGAAGGGGAGGATCGTGCTATCAACGGATCCATGACGCTCGAATCCCGTCTCGATGAATGGAGCCGCGGCTGGCGCGGTCCGCTCCTGGCCGCCCTGGTCGCGCTGGTCGCCGGTCTGCCCGGCGTGTTCGCCGTGCCGCCTCTGGACCGGGACGAGTCCCGGTTCGCCCAGGCCACGGCCCAGATGCTCGAGACCGACGACTACGTCTCGATCAACTACCAGGACCAGCCGCGCGACAAGAAGCCGGTCGGCATTCACTGGCTGCAGGCGATCAGCGTCGCGGCCCTGTCGGACGCCTCGGACCGGGATATCTGGCCTTACCGAATCCCTTCGCTGCTTGGGGCCATGCTGGCCGCGGCGGCCTGCGCCTGGGGCGGGGCAGCGTTGTTCGGCGCGCGGACCGGCCTGTTGGCCGGCGCCATGATGGGCGCGAGCTTCCTGCTCTCGACCGAGGCGGGGATCGCCAAGACTGACGCCGTGCAGGCCGGCGCGACGACGCTCGCCCTGGCGGCCATGGCGAGAATCTACCTGTCCCACAGGGGTGGGCCACCCGTCGGCTGGCGAACGCAGTTGCTCTTCTGGCTGGGCATAGGCGTGGCCGCGCTGGTCAAGGGCCCCGTCGGGCCGCTTGTCGCGCTGCTGGCCGGGCTGGCGCTGTGGGCGTCCGAGCGAAGGATCGACTGGGCGAAGTCGCTGGGCTGGGCCTGGGGACCGCTGCTGGTGCTGGCGATCGTCGGGCCCTGGGCCTGGGCGATCACCGTGGCCAGCGATGGCGCGTTCTGGGGCGCGGCGATCGGCGGCGACCTGGCGCCCAAACTGGTCGGCGGCCATGAGCGGCATGGCGGGCTGTTCGGCTATCACGCCTTCCTGGCGCCGATGCTGACTTTCCCCGGCAGTCTTCTGCTGCCGGCCGGGCTCGTGCTGGGCTGGAAGGCCCGAAAGGAGCCGGCCGTGCGATTCGCTCTCTGCTGGCTTGTTCCGACCTGGCTGATGTTCGAACTGCTTCCGACCAAGCTGGCACACTACAGTCTGCCGGCGCACGGCGCGCTGTTCCTGCTGATGGCCGCCGCCCTGCGCGAGCCGCTGGGCCGGATCAGCAGGATCGCCGGAGTGGTCACGCTCGGCTTCGCCAGCCTGGTGTTCGCGGCCGTCTGCGTGGCGGGCATGGCCGAGTACGGCGACAGCAGTGACCTGACCTGGGGCGCGATCACCATTGGGCTGTTCGTGGCGACGGCGATCACCGGCGGGGTGCTGATCTTCCGGCGGGCCGCCGGCACGGCGCTGGTCGCGGCCGGGGTCGTCGGCGTGCTGGCCCATGCCGCCTTCTTCGGCCAGCTGGCCCCCCGGCTGGAGCCGCTCTGGCTGTCGCAGCGGCTGGCACTGGCCCTTGAGCGCACGGGCCTCGCGCCCCGCGCCGGCGTCGTGCCGGGGCCGGTCGAGGTGGCCGGCTACGCCGAGCCGAGCCTGGTCTTCGCCCTGGGAACCGATACGGGCCTCGGCGGACCAGCCGAGGCGGCGAAAGCCATCGCCGAGGGCCGGCCTGCGGTCGTCGAGAAGAAGGAACAGGCCGCCTTCCTCGCCGCCCTGAAAGCGGCCGGCCTTTCGCCGCGGCCCTCCGGGACCATCTCCGGAATCAATTATTCCAATGGCGACGACATGAGCCTGACCCTCTATCGCGGCGAGCCGCAGGCCGGGCAGCTGATCGGCAAGGAGGCCCCGTGAGCCGTTTCATCGATATCGTCGAGGTCGGCGCCCGTGACGGCCTGCAGAACGAGAAGACCGTTCTGGACGTGGGCCAGAAGCTGGAGCTGATCCGCCGGCTGGAAGCGGCCGGCGTCCGGCGCCAGGAGGTGGTCAGCTTCGTCAATCCCGCCCGCGTGCCGCAGATGGCGGGTGCGGAAGAGATCATGACCGCCCTGCCGCACGACGACGCCCGCTCGCGCATCGGGCTGGTGCTGAACATGCGCGGCTGGGACCGCTGCCTGGCCGGCGCCTGCGACGAGGCCAATGTCGTGGTCTGCGCCAGCGACGGCTTCGGCATCCGCAACCAGGGCGCGTCGGTCACCGAACAGATCGCCACCATGGCCGCCATCGCCGCCCGCAAGCATGCCGAGGGCGGCCCCCCTATCACCGGCACCGTCTCGGTCGCCTTCGGCTGTCCGTTCGACGGCGAAATCAGTGAGGACCAGGTCGTGGCCATCGTGCGGGAAATGGTCGCCGCGAAGCTGGACGAGATCGCCCTGGCCGACACCATCGGCGTCGCCGACCCTTGGGTCGTGCGCCGGCGCGTCGAGGCCGTTCAGGCGGTGATCGGCGACATCCCGCTGCGGATGCATTTCCACGACACGCGCAACACCGGCATCGCCAACGCCTTCGCCAGCGTCGAGGCCGGGGTGACCATCCTGGACGCCTCCGTCGGCGGACTGGGCGGCTGCCCGTTCGCCCCGGCCGCGACCGGCAACATCGGCACCGAGGACCTGGCCTACATGCTGGACCGTGCGGGGTTCGAAACCGGTCTCGACATCGCCGCTCTCATCGACACCGCCAAATGGGTCGGCGGCCTGATCGGCAAGGCGCCGGCGTCGTCCGTGTCGCGCGCCGGGCTGTTTCCGAAGGTCGGATAAACTTTCCTCTCCCTCCGGGAGAGTAAATACGGTTACGCCACCAGCGCTTCCGCTTCCCGCAGATCCACGCTCACCAGCTGGCTCACGCCCCGCTCGGCCATGGTCACGCCGAACAGGCGTTCCATGCGGCTCATCGTCACCGGGTTGTGGGTGATGCAGATGAAGCGGGTAGCGGTGCGGCTGCGCATTTCGTCGAGCATCGAGCAGAAGCGGTCGACGTTGGCGTCATCCAGCGGGGCGTCGACTTCGTCGAGCACGCAGATCGGCGAGGGGTTGGCCAGGAACACGCCGAAGATCAAGGCCGAGGCGGTCAGGGCCTGCTCGCCGCCGCTCATCAGGCTCATGGTCGACAGGCGCTTGCCCGGCGGGCAGGCGAAGATCTCCAGCCCGGCTTCCAGCGGATCGTCGGACTCGATGAGGCGCAACTCGGCCTCGCCGCCGCCGAACAGGGCCTGGAAGAGCGCCTGGAAGTGGCCGTTGATGATCTCGAACGCAGCCAGCAGACGCGCGCGGCCCTCGGCGTTCAGCTCCTCGATACCCTCGCGCAGCTTGGCCACCGCGCCGGTCAGGTCGGCGCGTTCGGTCTTGAGGACCAGCACGCGGGCGCCCTGCTCGTTGGCCTCTTCCTCGGCGCGCAGGTTGACCAGCCCGATGGCGTCACGGTCGCGCTCCAGGGCATAGAGGTGGGCCTCAACTCCGCCGGCGTCGCCGGGAATGGCGATGGCCTCCTCGGTGATGCGCTGGCCCAGCTCCTCGGGCTCTATCTTCGCCGACTCGCGGATGTTGCCGGCGATCTCCCCGAACCGCTCGCGGGCGGCGTCCAGACGGGCGGCGAGGCCGGCGCGCTGTTCGCGGGCCTCGGCGGCGGCGGCGTCCGCGGCGCGGGCCGCGCGGTCGGCGG
>CAIOHT010000033.1 GCA_903858185.1 uncultured Caulobacterales bacterium | reverse complement strand
TGGCCGGAACCACCCGCCGCTTTCGCTGTCGTAGCAGGCCACCAGATACCGCTCGAGACGCGTGGGCTCGTACTGGAAGGCCTGTTTGATCAGCGGGATCAGTCGCCGATTGATCCGGGCCCGGGCGGCCTCGCGCAGGCCCTCGTCCTCGAGGGTCACGTCGGACCGGCGCTTGTGGTTCGGATCGTTGGCCACGACGGTGCGGCCATCCACCTCGCGCATGAACCCCGAAGGCGTCCCGCCCACCGCGTCATAGGTGTCGATCAGGGTGCGACAGAATTCCGGCTCGAATATGCGCGGTGCGATCAGGACCGGCGCGGTCAGGGGCACGCCCGCATGGTCGTCGATCGGCTCCAGCGCGGCGAACCGCGCCAGCACGCTGTCGGCCTCGCCCAGCGGCGCGGTGAACAGCACGCGCAGCGAGGGATCGGTGACCACCCAGGCCGGCGCGCTAAACCCGTACTGCCGGGCAATGTCGCCCTCGACATCGTGCAGCCAGCGCAGGCCGGGTATCTCGTCACGGGCCAGGGCGAATTGTTCCGCGTCCCTGAGGATGCCGAAGAAGCAGCCGGTTGCGTCATCAAACAGCTGCCGGTGCGCCCGTACAGCCGTGAGGGCCGCAACCGCCTCTTCCGTGGCCTGCGGTGGCAGGAAGGCCATCAGGACGTAACGGCCCGCCACCGTCGCGAAATTGTAGCGGGGGTTTCCGGAACTGGGCGCGAAGAAGGTCGGGGCGAGGTCGCCCGGCAAAAGAGGCATGGCCAACGATGCCAAACACCGGCCCGCCGGGCAAGGTCAGGGCGCCTTGATCACAGCGCAGGCGACACGCGCGCCGGCCCCGCCGATCGGCTGGGTCAGATGATCATCGGGAGAGGCGTGGATCACCAGCGCCGAACCGTCCGCATCAAGCAGGCGGCCCCGGCCTTCGGCGCCCAGGGATACAAGGGTGCTGAACACCTCCGCGTTTGCCACGCCGTCGGCGCCGGCGAACAGGTTCGGCAGGTCCCCGGTCTCGTTCGCCGCCGGGTTCAGCAGGCCGTGAGCGACCGGCATGGCGTCGTGCATATGCCCGCCGGCGGACTTGAAGTCGGCGCTGGAGCAGTCGGCCTTCTCGTGAAAATGCAGGCCGTGCCAGCCGGGGGTGAGGCCCTTTGCCTCAACGCGCACCAGAACGCCGCGCGGCCCCTCCGTGAGGGTCGCAGACCCCATGGCCTGGCCCTGTGGACCCAGGATCGGGACCGTGACGGACGCCGGCCCGGCAAGGGCGGGCAGGGCGATGGCGGCGATTGCGAGGGCAGGGAGGAGGCGGCGCATGGAAAAGCTCCTGAAAGGACGGATTGTCCCGGTAAATCGTCGAAAACCCAACGCTCAAGACGCGAAAAAGCTGCCCTAAAGATGGCGCCGGGCAACCTCGAATGTTAACTAAGGGATGGACGCTTCCTGTCCGATTCTGACAGCAAATTCCCGCACTTGACCGACGAAACCCATACGCCCCCGGATGACTCCCGGCGCGGGGCCATCGCCCCCATCGCCATCGAGGACGAGCTGAAGCGCAGCTATCTCGATTACGCCATGAGCGTGATCGTCAGCCGCGCCCTGCCGGACGTCCGTGACGGTCTCAAGCCCGTGCACCGCCGCATCTTCTATTCGATGCATGACCTGGGCATGACGCCGGACAAGACCTATTCCAAGTGCGCCCGCGTTGTCGGTGACGTGCTCGGCCGGTTCCACCCGCACGGCGACCAGTCGGTCTATTTCGCGCTGGCGCGGATGGTTCAGTCCTTTTCGATGGGACTGGTGCTGATCGACGGCCAGGGCAACTTCGGCTCGGTCGACGGCGATATGCCGGCGGCCATGCGTTACACCGAGTGCCGCATGGCCTCCTCGGCGATGGCGCTGCTGGCGGATATCGACAAGGACACGGTCGACTTCCAGGAGAACTACGACGGCAAGGAACAGGAGCCGACGGTCCTTCCGGCCCGGTTCCCGAACCTGCTGGTCAATGGCGCCGGCGGCATCGCCGTCGGCATGGCCACCAATATTCCGCCGCACAATCTCGGCGAGATCGTCGACGCCTGCCTGGCGCTGGTCGATGACCCCGACGTCGGCACCGATGAGTTGCTCGACATCGTGCCCGGCCCGGACTTCCCGACCGGCGGCGAACTGATCGGCCGTAGCGCGGCGCGTCAGGCCCTGATGACCGGCCGCGGCTCGGTGATCATGCGCGGCGTGGCCGCCGTTGAAGAGCTGCGCAAGGACCGCGAAGGGATCGTCATCACGGCGCTGCCCTACCAGGTCAACAAGGCCAACCTCGTCGAGCACATCGCCGATCTGGTCCGCGAGAAGAAGCTCGAAGGCATCAGCGACATCCGCGACGAAAGCGACCGCACCGGCATGCGCGTCGTGGTCGAGCTCAAGCGCGACGCCCAGGGCGACGTGATCCTGAACCAGCTCTACCGCTTCACCGCGCTGCAGAGCAGCTTCAGCTACAACATGCTGGCGCTCAATCGCGGACGGCCCGAGCAGATGGGCCTGCGCGAGATGCTCCAGGCCTTCGTGGACTTCCGCGAAGAGGTGGTCATCCGCCGTACCCGGTTCGAGCTGGGCAAGGCCCGTGACCGCGGCCACGTGCTGGTCGGTCTGGCGATCGCGGTCGCCAACATTGACGAATTCATCCGCATCATCCGCTCGTCGGTCGATCCGGCCGAAGCACGCGAGCGCCTGTGCGCCCGCGACTGGCCGACGGGCGACATGATGCCCCTGATCGCGCTGATCGCCGATCCGCGGACGGTGATCACCAGCGGCGACCAGGTCCGTCTGTCCGACGAGCAGGCCCGCGCCATCCTGGCCCTGACCCTCAGCCGCCTGACCGGTCTGGGCAGCGACGAGATCATGGGCGAGGCCCGCACCCTGGCCGGCTCGATCGCCGAGCTGCTGGAGCTGCTGTCGGACCGCGCCAACATCATGGCTGTGGTCCGCGAGGAACTGGTCGAGGTTCGCGGCAAGTTCGCCACGCCGCGCCGCACCGTCTTCGGTGAAGGCGGCGCGGACATGGACGACGAGGACCTGATCCCGCGCGAGGACATGGTCATCACCGTCACGCACGGCGGCTATGTGAAGCGCACGCCGCTGTCGACCTACCGCAGCCAGAAGCATGGCGGCAAAGGCCGGTCGGGCATGTCGACCAAGGACGAGGATGCGGTCACCCGCGTCTTCTCGGCCTCGACCCATGCGCCGGTGCTGTTCTTCAGCTCGGGCGGCAAGGTCTACAAACTGAAGGTCTGGCGTCTGCCGCTCGGTACTCCGACCTCGCGCGGCAAGGCGTTCGTCAACCTGCTGCCCATCGAGTCCGGCGAGAGCATCACCTCGATCCTGCCGCTGCCGGAGGACGAGGCCCAGTGGGAACGGCTGGACGTCATGTTCGCCACCCGGTCGGGCAATGTTCGCCGCAACAAACTCAGCGACTTCGTGCAGATCAACCGCAACGGCAAGATCGCCATGAAGCTGGACGAGGGCGATTCCATCGTCGGCGTCGGCCTGTGCAATGCCGAGAACGACATTCTGCTGACGACGGCCCTGGGCCGCGCGATCCGCTTCCAGGCCAATGAAGTGCGTGTGTTCGCCGGCCGTGACTCCACCGGCGTGCGCGGCATCCGGCTGCAGGACGGCGACGCGGTCCTTTCGATGGCCATTCTCAATGGCGTCGCGGCGAGTCCGGCCGAGCGCACCGCCTACCTCAAGTACGAGCGCGCCCGTCTGCGCGCCCTGTCCGAGGACGAGGGCGACGAGGGCGTCGCGGCGGTCGAGGATGAGGAAGACGTC
>CAIOHT010000032.1 GCA_903858185.1 uncultured Caulobacterales bacterium | reverse complement strand
ATCCTGCTGTTCTCGGTCGGCATGCTGATCGCCGCCGTTTATGGAACCGTGGCGTCCCAGGGCGCGCTGTCGCTCTGGCCGGTTGATCCGGCCGGGGCCGCGGCCATGCGCGCCGGCGCCGGCGGCGTGGATCTGGCCGAAGTCCCGGTGGCGGGCTTCGGTGACTGGCTCAGGTCCCTGGCGCCCAGCAATCCGGTCCAGGCCGCTGCAGAGGGCGCCATGCTGCCGCTGGTGGTGTTCGGCATGTTCTTCGGCCTGGCCGCCACCCGGCTGGTGGCGGCGCGCAAGGCGAGCCTCGTCGACCTGTTCAGCGCTGTCGCCGACACCATGATCGTCATCGTCCGCTGGGTGCTGTGGGCTGCGCCGGTCGGCGTCTTCGCCCTGAGTCTCGGCGTGGGTCTGCGAGCCGGTCTCGGCGCCGCTGGAACGATCCTGCAGTACGTCATCATCGTCTCGCTGATCACCGCCAGCATCACGATCCTGCCCTACATCGTGGTGGCGCTGAAGCGCGGCGTCTCCGTGCGCGCCTTTGCCAGGGCCACCGCTCCGGTCCAGGCCCTGGCCTTCAGCACCCAGTCGTCACTGGCCTGCCTGCCGGCCATGGTCGAACGGGCGCAGGACGACCTGCACATTCCGCCGAAGGTCACGGGCCTGGTGCTTCCGCTGGCGGTCGCGGTGTTCCGCATAACCGGACCCGTCGCCAATCTCTCGGTGGCCTACTTCTGCGCCCACATCTACGGCGTCCAGCCCAGCCTGGCCCAGATGGTCGCGGCAGTGTTCGTTGCCTGGACCATCAGCGTCGGCTCCGTCGGCCTCCCGGGCCAGGTCTCGTTCCTCGCCAGCCTGGTGCCGATCTGCCTGACCCTCGGCGTGCCGATTGATCTCCTGCCCCTGCTCCTGGCGGTGGAGGTCATCCCGGACATCTTCCGCACGGTCGGCAATGTCACGGCCGATGTGGGGGCGGTTGTCGTGCTCAACCGCCCCGGCGACGAGGCCGAAATCGCTGATCCGGAGTCAGCCCCGCTCTAGGCCCGTCTGCGGCCGGTCAGGTCAGCTGGCCGTAGACGAGCAGGCCGCCGGCCACGAGAAGCACCCCGAAGGTCAGCATGGCGCCCAGAGCCCTGCCGATCAGGACATTGCTCCACAGGCCGAAGGCGTGCAGCACCCGCGCGGCGGCCAGGGTCGCGGCCAGGCCGCAGACCATCATTTGCGAGCCGCCGTTCATCTCGACCAGACCGATCGCGAGGATGGACAGCGGCACATATTCAATGAAGTTCGCCTGGGCCCGGATTTTCCGGTTGAAGGCCTCGTCGCCCCCGTCCCCGAAACTCTGTCTGGTGGCGCGGCGGCGCAGGGCGACCGGCAGGCTCAGCAGGACGAGAAAGATGGCGGCGGCGCCGGCCAGCGCGGACGTAATCGGCAGATCCATGTCGTGGTCCCTCCCCAGGTTCTTGCGACAGGGCGAGACTGAACCGTTGCCGAAGAAAATGCACGCCCGATGAGGGAGACTCCCGGGACGCATAAAGCCGAGACATCGCGGGACATTTGCGAGACTCCCGACCGGAATCGTCCGGGGTCGCCCCCCGAGCTCGCGCCCGGGCGTATGATGGCTGCACGACCGCGATGATGTCCGCCCTTCTCCGCCGCCTGATGGCCGCCCTGACAACCTGGCCCTCGCGCAGGCAGTGGCTTGTGGCGGCCGGTGTTGGCGTGATTGCGCTCGCGGTCGAGGGCGTGATCGGCACGGTCGGCGGCTTCCTGCGCCCGACACCGCCCGACTGGTCGATCCTGCCCTTCAGCCTGGCGCTGGCGCTGATCGTGCCGGCGCTGGGCGAGGAAGCCGTGTTCCGCGGTTTGCTGATCCCCTCCCGACGAGACAGGCGGGACGTGACCCTGTCCCTGCTGCTGTCGACGGCGGCCTTCGTCGGCTGGCATGTGGTCGAGGCCCTGACCTTCATGCAGGCCGCCGCGCCGGTGTTCCTGCGGCCGGACTTTCTCGCCACCACGGCGGTGCTGGGCCTGGCCTGCGGCCTGCTCCGCCATCACACCGGCTCCCTCTGGCCGGCTGTGGCCCTGCACTGGTTCGAGGTCGCGATCTGGCAGGTCGCGTTCGGCGGCGGACAGGTCGCCCGGGCGCTGGTTCCTTGACCGCGCCCGCTCAATCCCTACAACGCCGGACCATGTTTGAAGGCCTCTCCCATACCGCTCGCGACGCCAAGGCCTGGCCGTTCGAGCAGGCGCGCAACCTGTTGGCGCGGGTGCTGCGCGTCCGTCTGTCCGACGCCGAGCGCGATCTCGCGTCGGTGCTGATCAACTCCGGCAAGGCCGACGAAGCGTTCAAGACCTTCGAGGCCCTGCAGCGCCCGGTGGTGCTGGAGACCGGCTATGGCCCGTCCGGCCTGCCGCACATGGGTACCTTCGGCGAGGTGGCCCGCACGACCATGGTGCGGATGGCCTTCCGCGCCCTGACCGACGACGCCCTGCCGACCCGCCTGATCAGCTTCAGCGACGACATGGACGGCCTGCGCAAGGTGCCGCCCAATGTGCCCAACGGCGAGCTGCTGGCGCTGGACCTCGACAAGCCCCTGACCGTGGTCCGCGACCCCTTCGGCGAGCACGAGAGCTTCGGCCACCACAACAATGCGCGCCTGCGCGCCTTCCTCGACAGCTTCGGCTTCGAGTACGAGTTCGTGTCCTCGACCGACTGCTATCGCGGCGGCCGGTTCGACGAAACGCTCCTGACGGCGCTGGCGCGGTTCGACGCGATCCAGAAGATCATGCTGCCCTCGCTGGGCGAGGAGCGCCGCGCGACCTATTCGCCCTTCCTGCCGATCAGCCCGAAGACCGGCAAGGTGTTGCAGGCGCCGACCCTGGAGCGCCATGTCGACCGCGGCACGATCGTGTTCCGCGACGAGGACGGCGAGCTGACCGAGGTTCCGGTCACCGGCGGCGGTGTGAAGATGCAGTGGCGGCCCGACTGGGCCATGCGCTGGGTCGCCCTGGGTGTCGACTACGAGATGAGCGGCAAGGACCTTGTCGACAGCGTCCGGCTGTCCAACCAGGTCTGCAAGGTGCTGGGCGGGGTCCAGCCGGAAGGGTTCAACTACGAACTCTTCATGGACGAGCACAATCACAAGATCTCCAAGACCAAGGGCAACGGCCTGACCATGGAGGAGTGGCTGCGCTACGGCGCGCCCGAGAGCCTCGCCTACTACATGTTCCAGTCGCCGAAGTCGGCCAAGAAGCTCTATTTCGACGTCATCCCCAAGGCGACGGACGAGTATCTGCAGCAGCTGGACGCCTTCAACCGCAAGCGGGAAGAGGGCGCCAACGCGGTCGACCTGAACAACCCGGCCTGGCACGTCCACATGGGTGCCCCGCCGGAAGCCGGCTCGCCGGTGTCGTTCTCGCTGATGCTGAACCTGGTTTCCGCAGGCAACGCCTCGGACCGCGAGGTCCTGTGGGGCTTCCTGACACGCTACATTCCCGGCGCAACGCCGGAAACCCAGCCGCTGCTCGACCGCCTGGTCGGCTATGCGATGAACTACTACGAGGATTTCGTCGCCCCGACGAAATCCTTCCGCGCGGCGACCGATCAGGAGCGCGCTGCGATGGAGGACCTGCTGGTTCGCTTCCGCGCCCTGCCGTCCGGCTGTCAGGACGCCGAGCAGATCCAGTTCGAGGTCTACGAGGCCGGCAAGGCGCACGGCTTCGATCCGTTGCGCCTGTGGTTCCAGGGGCTCTACGAGGTGCTGCTGGGCCAGACCCAGGGCCCGCGCTTCGGCTCGTTCGCGGCCATCTTCGGCCTCGACAAGACCATCCAGCTGATCGAGGACGGCCTTGCCGGAAAGCTTCTGGCCGTCTGAACCGCTACTGGCTTGCCCAGAGGATGCGGGCGATCCAGGCGACGTCCTTCCGCTCCAGGGTGCGGCCCGGATAGTCGGGGTTGAGCGACTTCAGCTCGATGGCGCGCGCGGAGATGCGGGCGACCTCCTTGGCCAGAACCTCGCCCGCGACCGTCTTGACCACCACCCGGTCGCCGCGCCGTGGCTCGGAGCCGGCGGGGTCGACGACGATGCGGTCGCCCTCGCGATAGACCGGCGCCATCGAGTCGCCGCTGATCTCCAGTGCGTAGACGCCTTCTCTGGCGAGGCCGGGGAAATCGATCTCGTCCCAGCCCTGGCCCACGGGGAAGCCCGCGTCATCAAAGAAGCCGTCGTCCCCGGCCTGGGCGAAGCCGATCAGCGGCACGCCGCGCACCGCCGCCGGCCCGCCTCCCTCGGCCAGGGCGGCGAACTCGGCGAAAGAGACGCCGGTCGCCTCCAGAACCTTCGAGAGGCTTTCTGTCGAGGGCCAGCGGGGACGGGCCTCCGCATCGCTGGAGACCCGCTTGGACCGGTTGAAGCTGGTCGGGTCCAGACCCGCGAGTTTCGCCAGCGCCGACGCGGTCATGTCGAACCGCGCGGCCAGAAGGTCGATGGCGTGCCAGATCTGGGAATGGGACGGGCGCATAATGAAAGGAAAATAATCCCATCAATAGGAAAGTAAATCTATTTCTTGCGGTGCTTCGGCGGAAGCCAGGCGCTCGTCGCCAGGATGGCGACCGCGCTGAACCGCAGCGCGGCCAGCAGGGGCAGGTGCAGACCCAGATTCAGGTCGTGACGCACCCAGAAGGCGATGTCGCCGGCGACGACCAGCAACTGGACGCCACTGGCATAGACCGGCCAGGGCCGGGGCGAACGCCAGACCAGCTTGATCAGCGTCAGCAGAACCGCCGTGTCGATTGCAAACATCCAGAGGCCTGCGGCGACGCCTCCCCAGATCAGATAGGCCGCCAGCCAGACCAGACCCGCTACGACAAAGAGTGCGACCCCGCCGCGTTCGACGGGGCCTCCCCGGAGCCCCGCTCCGACGGCCGCGAGGGCCAGCAATGCTGGAAACGCCCAGTGATTCATGGCGGGCGAATATTGCGCGAGTCGTGGCTACAACACAATCAGGAGTAATCTTCACATAAACCCGGGTCTTGACGTTGACGTAAAGGGCATATACGCCTTGGCAAAACAAAAATGGTGGCACGGGAGGAAAACATGCCAACCGAACTGCGTCGTCCTGAGCGTACTTTCACCATCCGTCAGCTCTGCACCGAGTTCAAAGCCACGCCTCGCGCGCTGCGCTTCTACGAGGACAAGGGTCTGCTGACGCCCGCACGTGACGGGATGAACCGGGTCTATTCCTACAAGGACCGCGCCCGGCTGATCCTGATCCTGCGCGGCAAGCGCGTTGGCCTGTCCCTGCAGGAAATCCGCGAAATCCTCGAGCTCTATGGCGAGCATGACGAGGCCATGCAGCAGAACGCCCACTCCCTGAAGAAATTCAAGGAGAAGATCGTCGACCTCGAACAGCAGCGGGAAGACATCGAAGGCGCGATCAACGAACTGCGGGCCGCCTGCGACCGGATCGAGAAGCACCTGGCGGAGAAGCGCCCGGACCTGCTGCCCAAGGCGGCGGACTACGACCAGATGTTGCGCGCCCGACTCGACGGCCACGGCGAGATGGTCGGCGCCAAATAGCCGGCCTGACTGACAAGAACCCCGATCCAACGGAGCGCCAATGGCCTATCAGCCGCCGGCTCGTGAGCACGTGTTCCTCCTGCGCGAGGTGCTGGAGATCGACCGCTACGCCGATCTGCCCGCCTTCGCCGACGCCTCGATGGACGTCGTCGAGCAGATCATCGAGGAGGCCGCGCGGTTTACCGGCGAGGTTCTCGCGCCACTGAACGCCGTCGGGGACAAGCAGGGCTGCCAGTGGAGTCCGGACTTCACCGTCAGGACGCCGTCGGGGTTCAGAGAGGCCTACAAGCAGCTCTGCGCCGGCGGCTGGACAGGTCTCGGCTCTGATCCCGCCTATGGCGGCCAGGGCCTGCCGCATGTCGTGAACCTGTCGTTCAGCGAGATGTCGAGTTCGGCCAACATGGCCTTCTCGATGTACCCGGGCCTCGCGCACGGCGCCTATTCGGCGATCCACACCGGCGGCAGCGACGTCCAGAAGCAGACCTATCTGCCCAAGATGGTCTCCGGCGAGTGGACCGGCACCATGAACCTGACCGAGCCGCACTGCGGCACGGATCTGGGCCTGCTGCGCACCAAGGCGGTTCCCCAGGCGGACGGCAGCTATCGCATCAGCGGCCAGAAGATCTGGATCAGCGCCGGCGAGCACGACATGGCGGACAATATCGTCCACCTGGTGCTGGCCCGCATTGAGGGCGCGCCGGCCGGGGTGAAGGGCATCAGCCTGTTCATCGTGCCCAAGCACCTGCCCAACCCGGACGGGTCGGTCGGTCCGCGCAACGAGGGCGTCAAGTGCGTCGGCCTCGAAGAGAAGATGGGCATCCACGGCAACGCGACATGCGTGATGCAGTACGAGGATGCCGAGGGCTATCTGATCGGCGAAGAAAACAGCGGCCTGCGCATCATGTTCGTGATGATGAACGAGGCCCGTATCGGCGTTGGTCTGCAGGGCATCGCGCAGGGCGAGGCCGCCTATCAGGCCGCCCGCGATTTCGCCAAGGACCGGCTGCAGGGTCGGTCCCTGACCGGACCGAAGAATCCGGACGGTCCGGCCGATCCGATTCTCGTGCATCCCGATGTGCGTCGCATGCTGCTCGATAGTCGTTCGGTCATCGAGGGCGGTCGCGCCTTCCTGTTCTGGACAGCCCTGCACGGCGATCTGGCGCACGCCCATGCCGACGAGGCGGTGCGCCAGAAGGCCAACGACTACATGGGTCTGCTGACCCCGGTGCTGAAAGGCTATCTGACCGACAAGGGCTTCAAGGCCTGCGTCGACGGCATGCAGGTCCACGGCGGCAGCGGCTTCACCGAGCACTTTCCCGCCAGCCAGTACCTGCGCGACTGCCGCATCGCCCTGATCTACGAGGGCACCAACGGTGTTCAGGCGCTGGATCTCGTTGGCCGCAAACTCGCAGCCAACGGCGGGCGTGCGGTGATGAGCTTCTTCGCCGAAATCGATGCCTTCGTCGAGGAGAACGCCGCCGATCCGCAGCTGAAACCCTTCCTCGACGGCCTCGCCTCGACCAAGGCCCAGCTGCAGGACGGCACCATGTGGCTGATGCAGAACGGCCTGGCCAATCCGGACAACGCCGGCGCCGCCTCGACCGACTACATGCATCTCTTCGGCATCACCGGCCTCGCCTACATGTGGGCGCTGATGGCCCGGGTCTCGCTGGCGAAGATCGCGGCCGGCGACACCGATCCCTTCTACGCCAGCAAGATTTCCGTCGGTCAGTACTTCCTCGAACGCATCCTGCCGGACGCGGGCGCGCACCTGACCAAGCTCAAGGCCGGTTCGGCCAACATGATGTCCATTCCTGCGGAGGCCTTCTGATGGGCGTTCTCAATCTCGACCGCACCCCCTCGCTGGCTGACGAAGAGATCGTCATCTTCAACGACTCCGTCGGCCGGTTCTTCGAGGAGAAGGCGCCGGAATCACGGGTCGCCCAGTGGCGCGAGGCCGGGGTGGTGGAGCGCGCCTTCTGGACCGAGTCTGCGGAAGCCGGCCTCTCCTGCCTGTCGATTCCCGAGGAATATGGCGGCATGGGCGGCGACTACCGCCATGAAGTGATCCTCATGGAGCAGCTGGGGGCCAAGGGCGTCGACGGTTTCGGCCTGTCACTGCACAACGCCATCGTCGCCCACTACTTCCTCAACTACGGCACCGAGGAGCAGAAGCAGCGCTGGCTGCCGAAGATGGCGACCTGCGAGCTGATCAGCGCCATCGCCATGACCGAGCCGGGCGCCGGGTCCGACCTGCAGGGGATCAAGACGACCGCGAAGCTCGATGGCAACGAGTACGTCATCAACGGCTCCAAGACCTTCATCACCAACGGCCAGACGGCCAACCTGATCGTGGTGGTCTGCAAGACCGACCCGACCCAGGGCGCCCGCGGCACCTCGTTGCTGGTGGTCGAGACCGACAACGCGCCGGGCTTCGAGCGCGGCCGCAACCTCGACAAGCTGGGCATGGAGGCGGCCGACACGTCGGAGCTGTTCTTCAATGACGTGCGGGTGCCGACGGCCAACCTGCTGGGCCAGGGCGAAGGCCACGGCTTCTTCCAGCTGATGGGCCAGCTGCCGCAGGAACGGTTGAACATCGCCATCCAGGGCATCGCCACGATCGAGCGGGCGCTCGAGCTGACCATCGACTACGTCAAGCAGCGCGGCGCCTTCGGCAAGAAGGTCATCGACTTCCAGAACACCCAGTTCGTGCTGGCGGAGTGCAAGACCGAGGCGACCATCGCCCGCGTGTTCGTCGACCACTGCATCGAGCAGCACCTGAAGGGCAAGCTGGACGCGTCGACCGCGTCGATGGCGAAATACTGGGTCACCGATCTCGAGAACAAGATCATCGACCGCTGCCTGCAGCTCTACGGCGGCTTCGGCTACATGTCGGAGTATCCGATCGCGCGCATGTACCGCGACAGCCGCGTCCAGCGGATCTACGGCGGCACCAATGAGATCATGAAGGTTCTGATCGCCCGGACGCTCTGATGGCCGGCTATACCGCGACGATCGACTGGACGCTCAAGCCCGGCGAAGACTTCGTCGCCGGGCGCTACTCGCGCGGCCACACTGTCGCGTTCGACGGCGGGATCACCATTCCGGCCTCCTCCTCGCCAAGCGTGGTGCCGTTGCCCTGGTCGGTGGCCGAGGCGGTTGATCCGGAGGAGCTTCTGGTCGCCGCCCTCAGCAACTGCCACATGCTGACCTTTCTGCACAAAGCCCGCGAGGCCGGCTGGGTGGTGACCGCCTACCGCGACGAGGCCCATGGCGTCATGCGCAAGACCGCCGAGGGCAAGATCGCCCTGACCAGGGTCACGCTGCGTCCTGACATCCGCTTTGACGGCCCGGCCCCGACCGCGCAGCAGCTCGAAACCCTGCACCACGCGGCGCACGAGGACTGCTTCATCGCCAGTTCGGTGAAGACCGAGGTGGTGGTCGAGGCGCCCATTTCGGGGGGGTAGGCGCTCGTTACGCCAGTTAACCGTCTCGGAGAGCGGTGTTCTTTCACCGAGTCTTAGGGAGAGCGGCCCATGTTCTCCTGAAGACCGGGGGAACAACGGTGTGACGACGACCATGGAAACATCGGACAGGTTCGGCATTCAGGTTTCTTCGAAAGCCCGGCGCCGCCATGTCGCCCTGCGCCTCGCCACGGCGGTCATCGTCGCGGGCGGACTGCATTTCGCGCTGGGCTGGTGGATGATCTGGTTCTGGTCGGCGACCTATATCGGGACCCAGCTGCTTGAAGCCTGGGCCGCGCCCCGCCTGCTTCGCAAGCCTGTCATGACGCCGGCGGAAGCGGCGACTGTCGCGGTGTTCCTCTTCCTTCCCGGGTCGCTGGTGTTCGGTGGTCTGGCCGTGGCGCTCTGGATCAGCGTGCCAGGCTATGGACCGGCCCTCGGCGTTGCCGTGATCGCCAGTGCGATGATCAACCTGATCGCGCTCAGCCGGGGATCGCGCCTGTCGTTCGCAGCTTCGGCAACGCCTTATGGCCTGTACCTGCTGGTCATGCCGATGCTCGACTACGGACGGGTCACCGGTCCACTGCTGACCACGATGATGATCGCTATCGGACTGATCATGCTCAACATCATCGGCGCCTGGATCAGCACCGAGGAGGCCCGCCGCGCCCAGATGCGCGCCAATGATGAGGCGGACCGGCGTCGCGTCGAGGCCGAGGCGGCCGTCGAGGCCAAGTCGGCCTATCTGGCTATGATCAGCCACGAACTGCGCACTCCGATCAGCGCCATCCTCGCCGGCGCGACCGAACTGGAACGCACCTCGCCGGGGCAGGGTCGCGCCCAGGCGCGCCTGATCAGGAGCGCCGGCCAGATGATGCGCGGCCTGCTCGACGATCTGCTGGACCTGTCGAAGATCGAGGTCGGCCGGATGGAGGTCGAGAGCGTCGCGTTCGACCTGCGCGCCCTGATCAGCGACGCGGTGCGCATGTGGCGACCCGAAGCGCGCGCCAAGGGTCTGCGTCTCCGCGTCGAGGGCGCCCGCAGCCTGCCGGAGTGGGTCGAGGGTGACCCGACCCGGATCCGCCAGGTGCTCAACAACCTGATCTCCAATGCCCTGAAGTTCACCGCCGAGGGTTCGATCACCCTGCGGCTGTCGGCCGATCGCGCCGCCGGCGACGGATGGGCGCTGGGGGTGGCCGTGGCTGACACCGGCCCGGGTATGACCCCCGATCAGGTGGACCGACTGTTCACGCCGTTTGACCAGCTGGACGCCGGCACTGCGCGCAAGCATGGCGGCTCGGGCCTTGGCCTGGCCATCAGCCGTGAACTCGCCCGCCTGATGGGCGGCGACCTGACCGCATCAAGCGCACCCCGCGAGGGGGCTGTATTCACCGTCGCCCTGACTCTCCCGGCCGCCGAGGCCCCGGCCGCGGCCCGGGCGCCGGACGCCGTCGAGGCGCGGGTTCTCGTGGTCGACGACCATGCGGTGAACCGTCAGGCGATCGCTCTTGTGCTGGCCCCGCTTGGCATTGTGCCGGAAACCGCCGCCTCGGCCGAAGAGGGACTGGAACGGCTCGCGCACGAGGTCTTCGATGTCGTCCTGATGGACGTCTACATGCCGGACATGGACGGTCGGGAAGCCACGCGGCGCCTGCGCGCCGAGGTCGGTCCGAACCAGACCGTGCCGGTGATCGCGATTACCGCCTCGGCTACCGAGCGGGACTGGGAGGCCTGTCGCGCCGCCGGAATGACCGGCCATGTGGCCAAGCCGATCGATCCGGCGCAGCTCTATGCGGCGCTCGATGCCGCTCTGGCGGGCGCGGAAGCGCGCAAGGCGGCGTAAGTCCCAGGGGACACGTACCGTTGGTACATGTCCCCGTGCGTCCAGCATCCGCGCCAGCCGCTCCCTGAGGGCGGCCTCGTCCTTCAGTTCGCACTCCCAGATCGTCTCCACCCGCCAGCCGGATGCCTCCAGCGCTGTGCGGTTGCCGACGTCCCGCTCCCGATTCCGGCCGACCTTGGTCAGCCAGTAGTCGCGGTTGACCTTCGGAACGCGCGCGCCGCGGGCGCAGTCGTGGCCGTGCCAGAAGCAGCCGTGGACGAGGATCACCAGCCGGCGCCCGGCCATG
Organism: uncultured Caulobacterales bacterium; assembly: GCA_903858185.1. Taxonomy (GTDB): domain Bacteria; phylum Pseudomonadota; class Alphaproteobacteria; order Caulobacterales; family Caulobacteraceae; genus Caulobacter; species Caulobacter lacus. The sequence continues at coordinate 22,075 of CAIOHT010000032.1, read as the reverse complement.
ACGATGTCCGGTTTGCCGGCCAGATCCTTGCGGTGAAGGCGGTAGCGGACGCCGAGCGCCGTCAGCAGGCGGCGAACGGTCTTCTCCGGTCCGGTGTCGCGGTCCTTGACCCGGCGCATCACGGCGGAGCGCTTCGCCGGATCGAAGACGTCCGTCACGGACGGGTCGCGTCGGGCCAGCGGCCCAGCCGCGCCGTGCCGGTCAGGATCGCCGCGCCCAGCTGACGGATGCCCGGCGCCCGCGAGAGGGGCGTGAACAGCCATCGCCTGACGCCCGCCCAGAAGCCGCCGTGCGACTGGAACAGCGGCGTCATGGCCCAGGACACGAACTGGTAGATCATCACATGTCGCCGTCGCCCGGCTTCGTAGGCCGCCGCCGTGACCGCGACCGAGGTCGTTGTCCCACTGAAGCGCTCGCCCAGCTCGACGGCGTCGACCAGCGCCAGATTGGCGCCCTGGCCGAGTTGCGGGCTGGTCCCGTGCGCGGCGTCGCCGATCAGCAGGGTGGCGTCCCGGTTCCAGCGGCCGACCCAGACGTCGCGGTAGACGGCGCGGGCCATCACGGCGGGGTCCGTCAGAGACTCCAGCAACGGCGTGATCGCCGGCCAGATACCGCGCACCCGCGCCTTCCAGGCGTCGAAGTCGCCGGCGTAGAAGGCGCCCATCTCCGCGACGGGCAATGACCAGAACAGACTGACCAGCCGTTCGCCGGTGTCAGGCCCGCGGCCCACCGGCAGGACCCCGACCATGACCTCGGCGCGGTCGTAGACCTGGCTGAGCGCGCCGTTCCAGAGTCCGCCCGGGTCTGGAGCGTTCGCCCAGACCGCGCCCCAGGGGTAGGGCCGCGCGCGCGAGCCCGGCTTGACCGATTTGCGCAGGCTGGAGGCGGAGCCGTCCGCCACGACCGCCAGATCGAACGGTCCATGGGCTCTGCCGAGGTCGTCGTGCAGGACAGGGCGCCGCTGGTCCTCGATGCGGATGATCCGGGCGCCCGTGATCAGGGTCACGCCGGCCGCAGGCATGGCCTGGTGCAGGGCGTCGAACAGCGCGGCGCGGTGAATGCCGATCCCGTGGCCGCCCTTGCGCCAGTCGGCATAGTTGACGTCGAGCACCTTGCGGCCGGTGAGGTCGCGGCCGTCGAGCCGGTCAATCCGGGCGCCGGCGGCGCGGATCGTGTCCACAAGACCCAGAGTCGACAGCGCCTTCAGGCCGGTCGGTTGCAGCAGCAGGCCGGAGCCAAGCGGGCGAGGGGCCGCGAAGGCCTCCAGCAAGGTGACCTCATGGCCGCGGCGCGCCAGGGCCAGGGCCGCGCCCATGCCACCGACCCCGCACCCGATGACCCCGACCTTCACAGGCTGCTACAGCCCTTCGAACAGGGCCGTCGACAGGTAGCGTTCTGCGAAGCTGGGGATGATGGTGACGATCACCTTGCCCGCATACTCCGGCCGCGACGCCAGGTCGAAGGCGGCGGTCAGGGCCGCGCCCGACGAGATGCCGACCGGAATGCCTTCCACCGCCGCGCACCTGCGGGCCATGGCGATGGCGTCGTCGTTGCTGACCTTGACGATGTCGTCAATGACGCCGCGATCGAGGATGCCGGGCACGAAGCCGGCGCCGATGCCCTGGATCTTGTGGGCGCCCGGCGCGCCGCCGGACAGGACGGGCGAGGCTTCCGGTTCGACCGCGACCATCTTCAGCGAGGGTTTGCGCGCCTTCAGAACCTGGCCGACGCCGGTGATGGTGCCGCCGGTGCCGACGCCTGAGACGACCGCGTCGACCGAGCCGGCCGTGTCATTCCAGATTTCCTCGGCGGTCGAAACGCGGTGGATCAGCGGGTTGGCCTCGTTCTCGAACTGCTGCGGCATCACCGCGCCGGGGATCTCCTCAAGAATCTCCTGCGCCCGCGCCACGGCGCCGCGCATGCCTTTTTCGGCCGGGGTGAGTTCCAGCCGGGCGCCGAGGATCAGCAGCATCTTGCGCCGCTCGATCGACATGCTCTCGGGCATCACCAGGGTGATCCGGTAGCCCTTGGCGGCCGCCACGAAGGCCAGGGCAATGCCCGTGTTGCCGCTGGTCGGCTCGACGATCATGCCACCGGGCTTCAGGTGGCCCTGGGCCTCCAGCCACTCGATCATCGCCACGCCGATGCGGTCCTTGACCGAGTTCATCGGGTTGAAAAACTCCAGCTTGCCCAGCACCGTGGCCTTCGGCTGCAGTTCGGCCGTCAGGTTGGGCAGGCGGACCAGCGGTGTGTCGCCGACGGTGTCCAGGATGGAGTCGAAAATCTTGCCGCGGCCGGCGCGCTTGTAGCGGGCGGCGTCATAGGTGGTCATGGGGAGGTCTCCGGAGGTCAGGCGCCCTTATGCGGAGAAAACTATAGCCCTCGGGTAGGGTTGTCAGCGCTCATTCGGCGGCGAGGACGCCGGCATCGTCGTAGGCCAGCTGCGGCTCCAGCAGGTGGGCCGCCAGCCAGCGCACGACCGGAACCGCCACCCCGTCCCCGATCACGTGAAAGGCGTCGGTGCCGCCGCCGGGCAGGCGATAGGTCTCGGGCAACCCCATCAGCCGCGCGCCCTCGCGAGGCGTCAGCAGCCGCGAACGGATCCCGCCGTCCTGCGCTACGACGATGGACTGCCGTGATGAGCCGCCGCGCGCCGTGCGCAGGCAGCCCGCAAGGCCGTCTGTCCGGACCTCTGCGCGAGGCGCGCCGGCCCGCGTCCTGCGATAGACCGCGCCGACCGTGCGGTGCTCGTCGCCGTTGAGGCGGGCGCGATTGAGTGGAGTCATCTGCTCGAGCAGGCGCCCGGTCTGGCTGTCCGACCGCCACATGACTTCACTGTCGGCGTCGAGCAGGCTGGCGAGGTCGGTGTTTCGCGCGGGCGGCGCCGGCAGGTCCCACCAGAGCCAGAGCGCCTGCAGTTCGGCGGGCAGACGGGCGTGCGCCTGTTCGACGGCCCGGGTATGGAAGACGCAGCGGCCGAGCGGCGCCCGGCCGGGGTCGCGGCTGGCGATCACGAAGACGCGCGGCCGACTCTGCGGTGTGAACCGCGCGGCATCGATCTCCAGCGCGCCGAAGCGGTAGCCTTGGCTGGCGAGCGCGGCACAGAGGGCGGTGAAGTCCGCCCCGCCGTGCGACGAGAACAGGCCGACGACATTCTCGATGACGATGGTGCGGGGCGCGCGGCCTTCGGCGTTGAGCGCCTCCATCAATTGCCAAAAGCCGAAGAAGGCCGACGATCGCCCGCCCTCCAGCCCCTTGCGGTGCCCTGCAAGGCTGAAATCCTGGCAGGGGCTTGAGGCCCAGGCGAGGTCGGCGCGGCCGGGCAGGTCTGACGGCTTCACCTGCCATACGTCGTCCGGGTGGAAATGCTGATCGGCGTCGGGGAAGTTTGCCCGGTAGGTCGCGGCCTTCACCGGGTCGAAGTCGTTGGCGTAGAGGCAGGACCAGCCCTCGCCCAGCCCGAGCCGGGCCATCCCGCCGCCAGCGAAGAATTCGTAGAATCCGAGAGGGGCGTTCCGACTCATGCAAAGCGAGGGTAACCTGTTCCGGCCCCGTGGAGGAGAAGCCGTCGTGCGCCGCATCGTCACCCTGTCCGCCCTCGCCCTGTTGCTCGCCGCCTGTGCGCCGGAAGCGCCCGGTGGTGGAGAGAGTGCGCCGCCCGCTGATGCGCCCGTAGAGGCGCCGCCGCCCGCTGCCGAGGCCGGCGCGGCGTTCAAGGTCGACTTCAGCGCCCGGGGGACCGAGCCATTCTGGGGTGTGGACATCAAGGGGACGGACATTGTCCTGACACGTCCGGACGCTGGTCCGGCGACCGCCAGCAACGCCGGCCTCGCCGCAACCGACAGCAAGGCGACCTGGACCGCCCAGGCAGGCGCGACGCCGGTGACAGTCACCGTGACGAAGGGCGACTGTTCGGACGGGATGAGCGATCTGAAGTACGGCTATTCGGCCGAGGTCGTCTGGGGCGCGGAAACGCTGAAGGGCTGCGCCTTCCCGACCGCGGAACAGCCGCGCGAGGGGCAGTAGCTGCAAAACCCGCTCCCCCGGCGAAGGCCGGGGCCCAGCTTCGCACGCTGCGTTGAGAAGCCTGGTCTGAAGGCGGTGGCTGGATCCGGGTCCCGGCCTTCGCCGGGATGGGCGGATCCGTCAGCCCCGGCCGACCTCGATCGTCGGGATCGAAGAGCTGTGGGCTTCCGAGCGGTTGTTCGGAACCGGCAGCAACATCGCAATGGCGATGGCCAGAGCAACTGCGGCGGCGAAGGTGGCCTTGACGGCCATGGTCGTTTCTCCTGAAGGCGCGACGGGCCACATTTACGCCTCCTGCCTTAACGGCCGATGAACCGGAAGATTGCGCCACAATAGAGAACGGCCCCCGGGGAAGGTCCCGGGGGCCGTTTGATCAAGGTGTTCGAGGTATTGGCAGGGCCGCTTCTGGTCCGGGGACCAGAGGGCCTGCGCCACTGGACTAGCTGTAGATTTCGAACAGGCCGGCGCCGCCCTGGCCACCGCCGATGCACATGGTCACAACACCCCACTTGGCCTTGCGACGACGGCCTTCCTGCAGCAGGTGGCCGGTGCAGCGCGCGCCGGTCATGCCGAAGGGGTGGCCGATGGAGATGGAGCCGCCGTTGACGTTGTACTTCTCGGGATCGATGCCGAGCTTGTCGCGGCTGTAGAGGCACTGCGAGGCGAAGGCTTCGTTCAGTTCCCAGATGTCGATGTCGTCGACCTTCAGGCCCTGACGCGCGAGCAGCTTGGGCACGGCATAGACCGGGCCGATGCCCATTTCATCAGGTTCGCAGCCGGCGGCGGCCCAGGACACGAAGCGGCCGAGCGGCTCGAGACCGCGGCGTTCGGCTTCCTTGGCTTCCATCAGCACCACGGCGGCGGCGCCGTCCGACAGCTGGCTGGCGTTGCCGGCGGTGACGAAGTTGCCCGGACCCTTGACCGGCTGCAGGGAGGCGAGGCCCTCGAGGGTGGTCTCCGGACGATTGCACTCGTCCTTGTCCACCACGTAGTCGACCATGGTCTCTTCCTTGGTCTCCTTGTTGACCAGCTTCATCTTGGTCTTCATCGGCACGATTTCGTCGGCGAACAGGTTCGCGGCCTGGGCCGCGGCCATGCGCTGCTGGGACTGCAGGCTGTACTCGTCCTGGTATTCACGGCTCAGGCCGTAGCGCTTGGCCACGATGTCGGCGGTGTCGATCATGGCCATGAAGATCGCCGGGGCGATGTTCATCAGTTCCGGATCAACCGTGCCCGAGCCGCCCATGCCGCCGCCCGGGATGGAGATGCTCTCCACGCCGCCGGCCACGACGCAGTCGCCGCCGCTGGCGCGGATGTAGTCGGCGCCCATGGCGATGGCCTGCAGGCCCGAGGAGCAGAAGCGGTTGATCGTCACGCCGGCCGTGTTGACGGGCATGCCGGCCAGCAGCGCGGCCAGACGGCCGATGTTGGCGGCGCCGTGGGCGTTGTTGCCGAGGTAGCAGTCCTCGACGAAGTCCAGCTCGACGCCCGACTTGGCGACGGCGTGCTTGATGGCGTGCGCGGCCATCGACATCGGCGGGGTGGCGTTGAACCCACCCCGACCCGCCTTCGCGAGGCCGGTGCGGGCATAGGACACGATTACGGCTTCACGCATGGCGTTTTCCCTTTGCTCTCAAACAACAGTTTGAATTGTCGGCGGCGACCCTAGGCGAACCTGACGCAAAGGAAAAGTTCACGCGCACGTAAACCGGTCGGCGGGACTTGGCCCACGTCCGGCTCTGTGATCCCCTTCGCCGGGGAGGACGCCATGCGAACCATCTGTACGGTACTGATTCTGGCTGCGGGACTGTCGGGTCCGGCGGTGGCCGCCGAGGCGCCTGCGGGCGGGGCGTGGCTGGATTGTTCGGTGGCGACGATCTCCGCCTATCGCGATCGCCTCATCGTGTCCTGCGCGGCCTCGACACTGCAGGGAGGCGGCGCCGCCCCGCGCGAGTTCGCCATCGAGGCCATGGGGCCGCTGACCGATCCGGTGTTGCGGCTGGCCATGGCGGCCAAGAGCGGCGCCCGGCCGCTGGGCATCCTCTATGTGAAGGATCCGGCCGCCAATCCACCGGGCTGCCCCGCAGACGGGTGCCGGCGGATCGCGGCTGTCGAGCTGAAATAGGCCATCATCGCTTGACGTTCGCGTCACCCGGTCCGACCATCCTGATCAACGATAAGGGATGGAAACCATGGCCGAGCGGGCATTCGACCTCGTTATTCGGGGCGGCAGCGTCATTGACGGATCAGGCGTGGCGGCCTTCACGGCGGACGTCGGGGTCAGGGACGGCCTGATCGCCGCCATCGGCCCGAATCTGCCGGCCGGCGCGGAGGAGATCGACGCCACAGGCCGTATCGTGACGCCCGGCTTCGTCGACATCCACACCCACTATGATGGCCAGGTGACCTGGGACGAGCGGCTGCAGCCCTCGTCGTGGCACGGCGTCACCACCGCGGTGATGGGCAACTGCGGCGTCGGCTTCGCGCCCTGCAAGCCGGAAGACCACGACCGGCTCATCCGGCTGATGGAGGGGGTCGAGGACATTCCCTTCCCGGTGCTGACCGAAGGACTGCCGTGGAACTGGGAGAGCTTCCCGCAATACCTCGACGCCGTCGGCGAGCGCCGGTTCGATATCGATATAGCCGCCCAGCTGCCGCACGCCGCCCTGCGCGTCTATGTGATGGGCGAGCGCGGCGCGAACCGCGAGCCGGCGACCGAGGCCGACATCCACGCCATGGCGGCGATCGCGAAATCGGCGATGGAGGCGGGGGCGCTCGGCTTTTCCACCTCGCGTACGCTCAATCACCGCACAAGCGACGGCCAGCCGACCCCGACCCTCACGGCCGGCGAGGATGAACTGGCGGGCATCGCGATGGGCCTGAAGGCCGCCGGCAAGGGCGTGCTGCAGTTCGTGTCCGACTTCCAGAGCCCGGCCGAGGAGTTCGCCATGTTCCGGCGACTGGTCGAGCTGTCGGGCCGCCCTCTAAGCTTCTCGCTGGCGCAGAGCGCACGGGGCAAGGACGCCTGGAAGCTGCTGCTCGCGGCCCTGTCCGACGCGGTCGACGCCGGACTGCCGATGAAGGCCCAGGTCGCCGGCCGGCCGGTCGGCGTGCTGTTCGGTCTGGAGCTGACCCTCAACCCGTTCAGCCAGCACGCCACCTACAGGGAGATCGCGCATCTGCCGCTGGCCGAGCGGGTGGCTCATCTCTCCGATCCCGCCTTCCGCGCGCGCCTCCTCAGCGAGGAGATCGACCCCAAGGGGCCGTTCGCCGGCAGCGCCCTGCGCGCCTGGGACAACATGTTCCTGATGACCGAGCAGCCCGACTACGAGCCGACACAGGATGACACGGTCAGGGCGCTGGCCGCCGGCCGTGGGTTGTGGCCGGACGAGGTGGCGCTGGATCATATGCTGAGCAACGGCGGGCGGGGCATGCTCTACCACCCGTTCCTGAACTACGCCGACGGCTCGCTGGATCCCAGCTTCGCCATGCTCAGCCACCGCGATACGGTGCCGGGCCTGTCGGACGGCGGCGCCCATGTGGGCATGATCTGCGACGGCAGCTTCCCGACCTCCAACCTCACGCACTGGACGCGCGACCGCACGCGCGGCCCGAAGCTGGGACTGGAAGCGGTCATCCGCATGCAGACCCGCGACACGGCCGAGGCGGTGGGCCTGCTGGACCGGGGCCAGATCGCGGTCGGTCTGCGGGCGGACCTCAACGTCATCGACTACGACGGCCTGACCCTGCACGCGCCGGGGGTGGCCTACGACCTGCCGGCCGGCGGCCGGCGGCTGGTGCAGCGGGCGGACGGCTACGTCGCAACTGTTGTTGCGGGCGAGATCACCTACCGAGATGGCGAGCCTACCGGCGCCTTGCCGGGCCGGCTCGTGCGGGGTGCTCGCGGTGCGCCGATGGCGATGGCAGCGGAGTAACCGGGGACACGGACCTACGGTACATCTCCGCTTCTACTCCCCGAACCCCTCACCGAGCTCCGTGAACGGGGCCATGCGGATCAGGCGGCTGTCCTCGACGGCGGCCTGACGGTGTTTGACATGCTCGCGGTAGCCGGGGTCGGTGACCATGGCCAGGAAGGCCCCGCCGCCCGGGTACTCGGCGATGAAGGCGATGTCCCAGCGCTCGTCGGTCGGACCGGTCAGGACGACGTCCGGTCGCCCGGCCCAGACCTGCCGGCCGCCGACCCGTTTGAACACCTCGGCGCTGTCGCGACCGTAGGCGCGGTAGGCGTCGAGACCGGTCATGCCCTTGCCGTGGTTGGGGTGGTCCGCCGGATAGTCGGCCAGCGGCCTCAAGCGCACCAGGTTGAGCATGTGGATCGGTTCGTCGCGGGGCAGGTTCTTGAAGGCGTCGAACTGCGGACGGGTGGGATCGATGGAGCCGGTCATGGAGGCAGTGGTCACCGCTGGACGTGGATTGGCCGACCATCACCTGCTTCAGGCTGAGGTCGTCCGGATGAGCATTCTTGCTCCGGCGAACCCGTCCATCAAGGCCTTCGGAGCGTATCAGCATCCGTCGATGGCTGGTCGTCAGGTCTTCTTCGCCATCCAGATGGTGTGCCGCGCGCCTCGCCCGCGATGGGCGCGGACGCCGATTTCCTCGACCGCATAGCCGGCCCGCTTCAGGCGGTTGGTGAAGCCGTGATCGGATGACGAGGACCAGACGCCGAGCACGCCGCCGGGCTTCAGCGCAGCCTTCGTCGCGCCGAGACCGCCAAAACTGTAGAGCCCGTCGTTGCCCGCGCGGCTCAGGCCCTGGGGACCATTGTCGACGTCCAGCAGGATCGCGTCCCAGCCGCCCTCGGCGATCAGGGCCGCGACGTCGCCCTGGCGGATTTCACCACGCTTGTCCGCGAGGCTGTCGCCATAAAGCCCGGCCAGCGGCCCCTTCGCCCAGTCGACGACGGCGGGGACCAGTTCGGCGACGACAATCCGCGCCTTCGGGCCGAAGGCGGCCAGGGCCGCGCGCAGGGTGAAGCCCATGCCCAGCCCGCCGATCAGGACGCGCGGCGCGGCGACCCTGGCCAGCCGTTCATGGGCCAGCGTCGCGAGCGCCTCCTCGGATCCGCTGAGTCGGCTGTTCATCAGCTCGATCGGCCCCGCCATGATCGAGTATTCGGCGCCGCGCCGCATCAGCCGCAGCTCGCCGCCGTCGCCCGGGACGACGGCGGATGCCAGATGCTCCCAGGGGATCACGCCTTGCCGGGACCGGGCAGCTCGACCAGGCGGTCGGGCAGTTCGTTGGGATTGTCGTTGCCGGGCGGGACATGGGCGGCGAGGATGCGCCCCGACAGCTCCACGGCGGCGACAAAGCCGTCCGCCGCCTTGCGCTTCTTCAGGCCCTTGATCAGCAGATCGACGACCTCGTCCCAGACGGCCGGGTCGGTGACCTTGTAGATGCCCTCGTCGGCGATCACCTCGGCGCGCCGTTCAGCGAGCGAGGCGAACAGCAGGACGCCGGTGCGGTCGCGCGTGGCGTGCAGGCCGTGGCTGAGGAACTGCTCCATCGCCGCGCGATGCACCCGCTCCGCCTTGAGGCTGGTCGGAGTCAGGGAGCGACGCAGAGGCGGGATGGCCACGATCAGCGCCGAGGCAATGAACACCGCCGCCTGCAGGGCGACATAGGTGGTCAGGGCCGCCAGGATGGTCGCGTCGGTCGCCGCCGTGTGGCCGACGGTCCAGCCGCCGAACCAGCGGGTCAGACTCTGCGGCTCGAAGCCGAGCAACAGGGCCCCGGCCGGCAGGATCAGCGCCGCCGCCGTTGCCCAGGCCAGCGGCGTCTCGCGATAGTCGGAAACAGCCGGAGAAAGAACGCAGTAGATTTCGCCCGCGGTCTTCGCCTCGGCCGCGGCCACGGCGGCGACGATGCGGTCGTGATCGGATTCGGTCATCGCCATGTCACCAGCCCCCAGAGGAGCCGCCGCCCCCGAATGATCCGCCGCCGCCGGAGAAGCCGCCGCCGCCGCCGCCGCTCCAGCCGCCCCCGCCGCCACGGCCGTCGCCGAGGCCGCCGAGGATGATCCAGGGCAGGGCCGAGGCGAGCCCGCCGCGCCGCCTGCCCCGAAGGGAGATGACGATGATCCAGAACACGACGATCAGGATGATGAATGGAATTGGCGGGCCGCCGCGATTCTCTTGCGCCTGTGAGCTCGCGGCCGCCACGTTGGCCTTGGCCTGGTCGTCCGGCAGGCTGAGCTGCTGCACAAGCGCGTCGGTTCCGGCGACAACCCCGCCCTCCATGTCGCCGGCCTTGAACTTCGGCACGATGGCGCTCTGGATGATCACGCTGGAAAGCGCATCGGTCATGACGCCTTCCAGGCCGTAGCCGACCTCGATGCGGACCTTGCGTTCCGTCGGCGCGACGATCAGCAGGGCGCCGTCGTCGCGGGTCTTGTCGCCGATCTGCCAGGCGCGGCCCAGCTGGTAGCCGTAGTCCTCGATCTCCAGGCCCTGGAGCGTCGGCAGTGTGACCACGACCAGCTGGTGACCGGAGGCCGTCTCGAGCCCGGCGAGCTTTTCGGACAACGAGGCCTCGACAGCGGGCGAAAGGATGTTCGCGTTGTCGACCACCCGCCCCGTCAGCGCGGGAAAGGTCGGCGCCGCCATCGCCGGCAAGGCGATCAGCAGGATGGTGAGCGCCATCAGGGTCGCCCACATCCTTCCCCAAACGGCCGTCGGCCGTGGGGGAAGGACCTGTGAGGAGCTGTTCAAGCTACTTCGGCGCCGGGACGGTCGTCGGGGCCGGCGCAGTGGCCGGAGCCGGGGCGTCGAAGCTGACGGTCGGCGCGGTCTGCGCGGTGACGGCGGCCTCGAACGGCAGGGCTGGCTTCTGACCGCTATAGAAGGTCTTGGCCCAGATCACCGTCGGGAAGGTCCGCAGCGAGGTGTTATATAGCCGGACCTGCTCGTTGTAGTCCTTGCGGGCCACGGCGATGCGGTTCTCGGTCCCTTCCAGCTGCGACTGCAGCGCCAGGAAGTTGGTGTTGGACTTCAGCTCCGGATAGTTCTCCTGGATCATCATCAGGCGACCGAGCACGCCGCTCAGCTTGTCCTGGGCCGCCGCATACTGCTGGAACTGGGCGGGGTTGGTGATGGTCGAGGCGTCGACACGCACCTGGGTCGCGCTGGCGCGCGCCTCGGTGACGGCGGTCAGGACGTCCTTCTCCTGGGCGGCGTAGCCCTTCACCGTGCTGACCAGGTTGGGGATCAGGTCGGCGCGGCGCTGGTACTGGTTCTGGACGTCACCCCACGAGGCCTTCACGGCTTCATCGCGGGTGGGAATGGTGTTGATGCCGCAGCCCGACAGGATCGCCGCGACGGCGAACACGGGAACAAGGCGGACAAGGCGCGAGATCATGGTCATGGATGGCCCCTTCAATCGGCCGCCCGAGCGGCCGTGAAGGAACATATAGGAGATAACAGCGGCGAGCGGGAGGACCCCCGCTAACCCGGGTTCTTCGGAAAAGCCGGAACACCTGCCGGAATCGTCGTGCAGGCCATGGCGCTCTCGGCCCAGATGTGGATCTGCGGCGCCACCCAGCTCGCGTCGTCCAGCGTCCCCGCCTTGATGAACACCAGGGCCGGATTGGCCGGCGCGTCTGACAGGATCGGCGATCCGCAGTCCGGGCAGAAGTGGCGGTCGACCGTTCCGCCGCTGTCGCCCTTGTCGTGATAGGTCTTCAGGGTCCCGGTCACCGTCAGCGCCCCGCGCGGGACGCCGACGATCACCGAATAGGCGGTGCCGGCCTGCTTCTGGCAGTTCTTGCAGTGGCAGATCGCCTGGAAGACCGGTTCAGCGTCCCCGCTGAACCGGACCTGGCCGCAGAGGCAGCCGCCTTCGATGTGCGCCATGATCGTCTACATCCCCAACTGGCGGTCGTTCTTGCCGGCGGCGCGACCCGCCGCCCACTCTTCTTCCAGCGCCTTGAACTCCTGACGCTTGGGGCCGAGGTAGCCGAACAGGAAGGCCGCGACCTTGCGCTGCTGGATCTCTTCCGAGCCCTCGGTGATGCGGTAGCGGCGGTGGTGGCGATAGATGTGCTCGAAGGCCTTGTGCCGGCTGTAGCCCATGCCGCCGTGCACCTGCATGGCCCGGTCGGCGGCCTCGCAGCAGAGGCGGTTGCCCCAGTAGTTGCAGATCGAGACCTTGTCGGAGATCTCCCGCTCGATGGTCTTGTGATCCATCGTGTCCATCTGCCAGGCGGTCTGGCGGATCAGCAGGCGCAGCATCTCGGCCTGGGCGTGCAGCTCGACGAGCGGGAACTGGATCGCCTGATTGTCGCTCAGCGCCTTGCCGAACGGCTTGCGCATGCGGGCGTACTTGACGCTTTCGTTGATGCAGTAGACCGCCGCGCCCAGTGAACTGGCCGCCTGCCGGATCCGGTTCTGGTGCACGAACGACTGGCCCAGACCGAGGCCCCGGTCGATCACACCCCAGTAGCTGTCCTCGGGGATCCAGGTGTCAAACGAGATGCGTGGGTGGTCGGTGGGCATGTTGAACGTCCACATCCACTCCTCGATCTTGATCTGGTCGCGCGGGACCAGGAAGCAGGTGATGCCCAGGGCGTCGCCGTCCTTGCCGCTTGTGCGGGCGAAGACCATGACGTGGCTGACCACGTGCATGCCCGTGGTCCACATCTTCTCGCCCTTGATCCGCCAGCCGGGCTTGCCGTCCTTCTCCTCGGGGACCCCTGTGGTCTCCATGAAGGTGGCGTCGGAGCCATGGTTCGGCTCGGTCAGGCCGAAGGCTGCACGAATCTCACCCTTCAGCAGCGCCTCGCCGTCCCGGGCGACCTGTTCAGGCGTGGCGAACTCCTTGAACATCAGCACGAAGGGATTGTTGCCGACGATCGAGTGCTCATTCTGCAGATCGTTGAACAGACCCAGGCCCTTGGCGGCCAGATGTTCGCGGATGACGGCCATCCAGAGCTGGCTGCCGTCCTTGCCGCCCATCTCCTTTGGCCAGGCGAAGCGATAGTGTCCGGCGTCATCGGCCAGCTTGCGCGCCTTGGCCAGCAGTTCCTCCCACTCGTGGCGCGGCAGGCCGTTGTTATCCCAGTCCGTGCGGGCGTGTTCACGGCGGTGGTCGAAGAACCGCTCGTTGTCGTCCTGAGCCTGCAGCGGCTTGATCGTCGTTTCGATGAACTCGTCGAGCTCGGCGAGGTAGGCGACCAGCTTCGGGTCGAGGGCAAAGTCCATGGAGCGCTCCCGTCAATCTTATGTGGTTGCCGCCAGTATGCGCCGCCTTCCGTGCGCGGCAACCGTGACCCGACGGAAGGGCGGTCGATCCCGTCCGTGAACAGGGTGAGCGAAAAATTCATCTACTCGCGCGATGGTCACCGCATGATCCTGATCATCGCCGCCTCGATCCTGGGAGCCGCGGTTGGACTGTTCGTCCAGCCGCGCCTGTTCGCGATCGCGATGGCATTGTCGCTGTCAGGCGCGGCGCATCTGGTGCTCGGATTCCTGGCCCAGCTCGCGGCAAAATCGCCGAACCGGCAGGCGCTGGCCGAGCAACTCGCGCTCGTCACCACCACCGATGTCCACGGCATCTGGCCGGTCATGGCGGCGGGCGGAGCCGGGTCGATTCTCGCGGCGATCCTCTGGTCACTGACGGAGAGACAGTCGACCGACGTGTTCTGGTTCCTGCCGAACGAGGGCGACCGGCGGAACGGCGTCCGGTCCATGGCGCTCGTCGAGAACCGCGATGGCGTCCACGACGAGGCCAAGCGCCGTCTGGACTCGATGCTCGAGCGCTGAGAGCCGTTCGCAGAAAAATCTAAGCACTGTGAAGATTCCACTTGCGCACGATTCATTATCGTTGATATCTAAGCAATGCTTAGTTCGTTTCGCGGCGTCGGTGGGGATACCGGGGCCAGACTTGCGGGGCGGATGAGGCCAGTACCTGTCCAAGCCTGATCTCCCGATCACCACCCCGAATACGCCGGAGGGCGAACCCATGAAAATCCGTATGCTGACGGCTGCCGCCGTTCTTTCCCTGTCCTTTGCCGGCGTTGCGTTCGCCGATGCCAAGGTGACCGCCTCGCTGGCCACACCCGTGGCCGCCAAGACCAAGGTCGTCGCCGCCGGTGCGCTGTTCACCTGCGAAGGCTCTACCTGCGTCGCCAACTCGGCCATCGCGCGCACCGTCACGGTCGCCGGCTGCAAGGAACTGGTGAAGGTCGTCGGCCCCGTCACCACCCTGACCAACGGCAAGCGCACCATCGAAGGCCAGGACCTGGCCACCTGCAACGCCGCCGCCAACTAGCTTTCCAGCCGGACGCTTCGGGTCCGGTTTGTTTCCTCGAGCAACTCGCCAGTGGCGAAGGGCGGCGGTTTCAACCGCCGCCCTTTTTCTTTGCCGCGGCCCCGGGTAAGGCAGCCCGCGACATGACCCAGACCCTATCTCTCGCCGGCGTGCTCGAACGCGCCCTGACCGACACTGCGGCCAGTGGCCGCCAGGTCGCTGTTGTTTCCCTGACCCTCGACTACGGCGTCAGCGGCGACCCGACCACGATGGCGGTTTCCGCCCATGTGGAGCGCGCGACCCGCAGCCTGGTCTTTGTTCACGGTGAGGCGCTGCTGCCCGACGGACGCCGCGCCGCCACTGCATCGGGGGTGTTCAGGGTGCTGGACGTCTGACCGAACCACCGCCCGCGCCGTTGCGATGCAACAGAACGCATGCTATCAGGCGCGCGGCTTCGGGCCGGAGGACTTTCACGGCCCGCTGGCTCTCGTGCTTTTCCAAGCACTTTCAAGACTTTAGCGCCGCGCCTGGGGGCATACCCGGGACGCGGTGAGCGACGCACCGGACGGTTGAACAAGTGGCGGACGACACCAAGGCGACGGAAGTGGGTCAGCGCTATGCGCGCGCCCTGTTTGAACTGGCCGAAGAGGCCGGTGCGACCGCGGCGGTCGAAGCGGATCTGATCAGCCTGAAGAAGGCCTGGTCCGAGAGTGCGGACCTGCGCCGTCTGCTCGCCTCGCCGACCTGGTCCGCCGAGGACAAGGGCGCGGGCCTTGCGGCCATCGCGACCAAGGCCAAACTGCACGCCGTGACCCGCAAGTTCATCGGCCTGTTGTCGGCGAACCGGCGGACCGGCGCGCTGGTCCAGGTCATCGACGGTTTCCGCAAGCTGTCGGCCGAAAAGCGCGGTGTTGTCGCCGCCGAGGTGGTCACCGCCCTGCCGATGTCCGCCGCCCAGAGCAAGGGTGTCGCCGCCGCCCTGCGTCAGGCCCTGGGCAAGGATCCTGAAATCTCGACCCGCGTCGATCCCGCCATTCTCGGCGGCATCAAGGTGCGCGTCGGTTCCCGCCTGTTCGATGCTTCGCTGAAGTCGAAGCTCGATTCCCTCAAATTCGCCCTCAAGAGAGCGTAAGACCTATGGATATCCGCGCCGCCGAAATTTCGGCCATCCTCAAGTCGCAAATCGCCAGCTTCGGCGAGGAAGCCGATGTGTCCGACGTTGGCTCCGTGCTGAGCGTCGGCGACGGCATCGCCCGCGTCTATGGTCTGGACAAGGTCCAGGCCGGTGAAATGGTCGAGTTCCCGAAAGCCGGCGTGAAGGGCATGGCCCTGAACCTCGAGCGCGACAACGTCGGGATCGTGATCTTCGGCCAGGACCAGCAGATCAGCGAAGGCGACGAAGTCCGCCGCCTCGGCGAGATCGTGGACGTGCCGGTCGGCCGTGGCCTGCTCGGCCGCGTCGTCAACCCGCTGGGCGAGCCGATCGACGGCAAGGGTCCGATCACCAACGCGGCCGAGCGTCGCCGCGTGGACGTGAAGGCCCCGGGCATCATCCCGCGCAAGTCGGTCCACGAGCCCGTGCAGACCGGCCTGAAGGCCATCGACACCCTGATCCCGATCGGCCGCGGCCAGCGCGAGCTGATCATTGGCGACCGTCAGACCGGCAAGACCGCCGTCGCGATCGACACCATCCTGAACCAGAAGGCGATCAACGCCGGTACGGACGAGAGCGCCAAGCTCTACTGTATCTACGTGGCCATCGGTCAGAAGCGCTCGACCGTCGCCCAGATCGTCAAGACGCTCGAGGAGCACGGCGCCCTCGACTACACCATCGTCGTCGCCGCCACGGCGTCGGAGCCGGCCCCGCTGCAGTTCCTGGCCCCGTTCTCGGGCTGCGCCATGGGTGAGTGGTTCCGCGACAACGGCATGCACGCCGTCATCATCTATGACGACCTTTCGAAGCAGGCCGTGGCCTATCGCCAGATGTCCCTGCTGCTGCGCCGCCCGCCGGGCCGCGAAGCCTATCCGGGCGACGTTTTCTACCTGCACAGCCGCCTGCTCGAGCGTGCGGCCAAGCTGAACGAGGACAACGGCTCCGGCTCCCTGACCGCCCTGCCGGTCATCGAGACCCAGGCTAACGACGTCTCGGCCTACATCCCGACCAACGTGATCTCGATCACCGACGGCCAGATCTTCCTCGAGACCGACCTGTTCTTCCAGGGCATCCGCCCGGCCGTGAACGTCGGCATCTCAGTGTCGCGCGTGGGCTCCTCGGCCCAGATCAAGGCCATGAAGACCGTCGCCGGCCCGATCAAGGGCGAACTCGCCCAGTATCGGGAAATGGCCGCCTTCGCGAAGTTCGGCTCGGACCTCGACGCCGCCACCCAGCGTCAGCTGGCCCGTGGCGAACGCCTGACCGAGCTGCTGAAGCAGCCGCAGTACAGCCCGCAGTCGGTCGAGGAGCAGGTCTGCGTGATCTACGCCGGCACCCGCGGCTACCTTGACGCGATCCCGACCGCCCAGGTCGGCCGCTTCGAGCGCGAGTTCCTGGCCCGCCTGCACAGCAAGCACCAGGACCTGCTGGACGCGATCCGCACGACCAAGGCGCTCGGCTCCGACCTTGAGGACTCCCTCAAGAAGGCGCTCGAGAGCTTCACCGCGACGTTCGCCTAAGACCGGCCGAGAGCGGAGAGAGTAGCCCTCGATGGCCAGCCTCAAGGACATGCGTGTTCGGATCTCGAGCGTGAAAGCCACGCAGAAGATCACGAAGGCCATGCAGATGGTCGCCGCCGCCAAGCTGCGCCGCAGTCAGGACGCCGCGCAAAACGCGCGTCCCTATGCGAGCCGCATGGCCGCCGTGATCGCCAACCTCGCCGCCGGCGTCAGCGGTGACGGCGCGCCCCGGCTTCTGGCCGGGACCGGCAGCGACCGGCGTCACCTGATCGTCGTCGCCGCCGCGGATCGCGGTCTGGCCGGCGGTTTCTCCTCGTCCATCGTCCGGGCGGCCCGCGATCGCATCGCGTCGCTGCTGGCCGAAGGCAAGGACGTCAAGATCATCACGGTCGGCAAGAAGGCGCTTCCGCCCCTGCGCCGTCTGTATGGCGACCGGATCATCCAGTCGTACGATCTGTCGGCCGAGCGCTCCCTGACCCTGTCGGTGGCCCAGCCGATCGCGGACCACATCATCTCGCTCTACGAGGCGGGCGACGTGGACGTGGTCACGCTCTTCTTCAGCCGCTTCAAGTCGGTGGTCAGCCAGACCCCGGTCGGCCAGCAGCTGATTCCGGCCCAGGTCGAGGGTGCTCCCGTCACCGACCTGCAGGGCGCCACCTACGAGTATGAGCCTTCGGAAGAGGGCATCCTCGAGACCCTGCTGCCGCGCAATATCACCGTTCAGGTCCTGTCGGCCCTGCTCGAGAACATGGCCGGCTTCTACGCCAGCCAGATGACGGCCATGGACAACGCCACGCGCAATGCGGGCGACATGATCAAGGGCCTCACCGTCCAGTACAACCGAACCCGCCAGGCGCAGATCACCAAGGAGCTGATCGAGATCATCTCCGGCGCCGAAGCTCTCTGACCGCATAAAGACCGCACGGAAGACCAGACCAATGGCCACCGCCCCGAAGAAGCCCGCCGCCGCCAAGGCCCCCAAGGCCGCCGCCGCGCCCAAGGCCCCCGCCGCCACCAAGGCCGCCGCGCCCAAGACGGCTGCGAAAGCGCCCGCCGCCAAGGCTGACGCGCCCAAGGCCGTCAAGCCGACCGCGCTCGTCGCGACCGGCAAGATCGTCCAGGTCATCGGCGCCGTCGTCGACGTCGAGTTCGTGGGTCACCTCCCGGCGATCATGAACGCCCTGGAGACCACCAACCTCGACCAGCGGACCGGCGAGCCGTTCCGTCTGGTTCTGGAAGTCGCCCAGCACCTCGGCGAGAACACCGTCCGCACGATCGCGATGGACACCACCGAGGGCCTGACCCGCGGCCAGGACGTCGCCGACACCGGCAAGGGCATCACCGTTCCCGTCGGCCCCGCCACGCTCGGCCGCATCATGAACGTCATCGGCGAGCCGATCGACGAAGCCGGCCCGATCAACACGGCGCACTACAACGTCATCCACCGCGAGGCCCCGAGCTTCGCGGAGCAGTCGACCTCTTCGGAAGTTCTGGTCACGGGCATCAAGGTCATCGACCTGATGTGTCCCTACACCAAGGGCGGCAAGATCGGCCTGTTCGGCGGCGCCGGCGTGGGCAAGACCGTGACCATGCAGGAGCTGATCAACAACATCGCCAAGGCCTACGGCGGCTATTCGGTGCTGGCCGGCGTGGGTGAACGCACCCGCGAAGGCAACGACCTGTACCACGAGATGATCGAGTCCAAGGTCAACATCGATCCGAAGGAAAACAACGGCTCGACCGAAGGCTCCAAGTGCGCCCTCGTGTACGGCCAGATGAACGAGCCTCCGGGCGCCCGCGCCCGCGTCGCCCTGACCGGCCTGACCCAGGCCGAGTACTTCCGCGACGTGGAAGGCAAGGACGTGCTGCTGTTCATCGACAACATCTTCCGCTTCACCCAGGCCGGCTCGGAAGTGTCGGCGCTGCTGGGCCGCATCCCCTCGGCCGTGGGCTATCAGCCCACCCTGGCCACGGAGATGGGCAACCTGCAGGAGCGGATCACCTCGACCAACAAGGGTTCGATCACCTCGGTCCAGGCCATCTACGTGCCCGCCGACGACCTGACCGACCCGGCGCCCGCCGCCTCGTTCGCCCACCTGGACGCGACGACCGTGCTGAGCCGCGACATCGCCGCCCAGGCCATCTTCCCGGCCGTGGACCCGCTGGACTCCACCAGCCGGATCATGGACCCGCTGGTCATCGGTGAAGAGCACTATGGCGTCGCCCGCCGCGTTCAGGAGATCCTGCAGCAGTACAAGGCGCTGAAGGACATCATCGCCATCCTGGGCATGGACGAGTTGTCGGAAGAGGACAAGCTGACGGTCGCCCGCGCGCGCAAGATCAGCCGCTTCCTCAGCCAGCCCTTCTTCGTGGCCGAGCAGTTCACCAACAGCCCCGGCAAGTTCGTCGAACTGGCCGACACGATCCGCTCGTTCAAGGCCATCTGCGAAGGCGAGTACGACCACCTCCCCGAAGGCGCCTTCTACATGGTCGGCGCGATCGAAGAGGCTGTCGAGAAGGCCGAGAAGATGGCGATGGACGCCGCCTGATGGCCGACAAGCTGTATTTCTCCCTTGTCGCGCCCGAGCGTGAGGTGTTCTCCGGCGAGGTCGACCGTGTCGACGCGCCGGGCGCCGAGGGCGATGTCGGCGTCCTGGCCGGTCATGCGCCGTTCATGACCGCGCTGCGAGAAGGCGTCGTGGTGATCCATGACGGATCCGCCAGCCGCACCTTCGAGATCCAGGGCGGCTTTGCCGACGTAAACGCCCAAGGGTTGACCATCCTCGCCGAGCACGCGGTCGAGCGTTAGGGTTTAGCCTAACCTCCGCCGCAAAGCCGCACCAAGATGGCTTGCGAGGGAACGCACGGCGGTCTTGTATGGCCGCTGACCAGAGAAAAGGACCTGTCGACATGCGCCGTCTTGCGCTCCTTAGCCTGACCGCCGCCGGCCTTATCGCCGGCTCCGCCATCGCCCAGGAACAACCGGCGGCCCCGGTCGCCCCGGAAACGCCCGCCGTTCCCGCGCCTGTGGAAGCTGCGCCTGAAGCGCCCCCGGCGCCGCCGCCCGCGCCGACCGACATCACCTCGCTGGCCGTGATCAATACGATCGAGCGCGTCTGCAGCCCGATGGTTCGCGGCACCCCGATCGCCCAGGTCGCCCCCTCGCTCGGCTTCAAGAAGAAGCGCGATGTCTGGGTCTGGGCCTACGCCAAGGGTTATCAGGTCTCGATCCAGCCCTCCACGACCAACCCCACGGTCTGCACGATCGACGTGAACCATCCCGTCGAGGCGGTGGCTCCGGCCGCGACGCTTGCGACCGATCTGCATTACTGGGCGGTCCGTCAGGGCGGCGGCTGGTTCCTCGCCCGCTTCGACAAGTACGTCACCGACATGGAACGCACCACGCGCTCCT
This sequence comes from uncultured Caulobacterales bacterium, assembly GCA_903858185.1. Taxonomy (GTDB): domain Bacteria; phylum Pseudomonadota; class Alphaproteobacteria; order Caulobacterales; family Caulobacteraceae; genus Caulobacter; species Caulobacter lacus. Next base: position 1,701 of record CAIOHT010000032.1, on the reverse strand, counting down.
GGGAGCGGGAAGGCGACGCCGAAGGTGAGGCCCTGGTGCTGATGACCGAGCGCAAGACCAACGGCGCGCCGGTCAATGCCAAGTTTGACCACACCCAGGTCCTGTTCCGCATCCGCCCGAACTGATCGGGGCTTTGGCCTGGACAGATATCGTCGGGGTGATCGGGGTCGCGATGATCCTGGTCGCCTACGCCGGCGCGGCGCTGGGCAGGCTTGACGTCAAGGGCGCGCTGTCGCTGTCGGCCAACTTCGTCGGCGCGTCGCTGATCCTGCTGTCGCTGATGGTCGACTTCAACCTGTCGGCCCTCCTGATGGAGGGCAGTTGGGCCCTGGTGTCGCTGGCCGGACTGGTCCGACTGCTGGTGATCAGGCTGCGACGCGCCGCCCCTCGCTGATCCATCCGAGACAGAGCGTCGCGACATCGTCCCAGCCTGGCTCGCCCGGGAGCCAGTGGCTCATGTCACGCAACACCTCGAACCTCGCCGCCAGGCGATCGGCCGTCTGCTTGACCGTGGCTGGCGGGTGGATCACGTCGCGACCGCCGGCGATGACCAGGGCGGGCGCGTCCACCCGACCCGACGGGACCGAGGTGGTCATGAACGGATCCAGCCACCAGTTCAGGGTCTGCCACAGGGCCAGACCGCTCTCGGGGACCATGCGCGAGAACACGGCCTTGCGGTCGGCCTTCTCCATCCGGTCGAGGCTGTAGAGCTTGGCCAGGGCATAGTCGGGATCGATGGCCTGCATCCAGAACGGGCCCAGCGCATAGAGGCTGACCGCCGAAATGGCCTCCTCCATACTTGCGCCCGGGACACCCCAGGGTGGCGATGGCGCCAGCAGGATCAGGCCCGACACATTCGCGCGCGCCGCCGCCAGATGCGCCACCAGCCCACCCATCGAATGGCCGATCAGGATTGGCGGCTCGTCGCTGGCCTTGCAGAGCTTCGCGACATGGTCGGCATAGTCGCTCATGGAGCGGTTTGCGGGCGATCCGCCGGCGGAATGGCCCGGCAGGTCAGGCGTCAACACCTGATGGCCAGCCGTCTCGAACGGCTCGCGAAAGCGCTCGAAGACCCAGCCGCCACAGAAAGCGCCGTGCACCATGATTACGGGTGCGGGCATTCGTTCCCCTTTTCGATTCCGGCGACGCGCCTGCTTCGGGCACGCCTGTCCGGACCAGGAGACCTTACGTTGATTTCGGCTTACGAACAGTTGCTTTGGGCTTGGCCGTCTCTTTGGCCGCAGATTGCGGCTTCCCGACCGGCGCCGTCTTGGCCGCGGCGGACTTCGCCGGAGCGGCCTTTGCCTTGGCCGTCGCGGCCTTCTGCGCCGGCCGGGCCGCCGGCTTTGGCCTGGCGGCGTCAGCCGGTGAGATCCCCTTGGTCGTGAGCCAGGTAAGGATGTCGGAGATAACCCCGTCGGTGCCCGGCTCATCGAGGATCCAGTGGGCGTTGTCGGGGTATTCAAGGTAGTCGCCGTCGATCCGGGAGTATTTCTCCGCCGTGAGGCGGACGTCACCGATCGGCACCGCCCGGTCCTTGACCGCGCCGAGCGTCAGCACCGGCGCCTTGATCTTCGTCTCGTCGACAAAGGCGATCCGCTCGGGGTCACGATCCGGATAGGCGATATCGTTGTAGACGCCGCCACTGTCGTAAACCGTGCCGGCGAAGATGCCCGCATGCTTGGCCTTCGGAACCCGGTT
>CAIOHT010000031.1 GCA_903858185.1 uncultured Caulobacterales bacterium | reverse complement strand
TGCAGGGTAACGATGATCGTCAGCCCGTCCTTCTGGTTCAGCTCGCGCAGGATCTCCATGACCTTGCGGGCGGCGACGGGGTCAAGCGAGGCGACCGGCTCGTCAGCGAGTATGATCTTCGCCTTCTGGACCAGGGCGCGGGCGATGGCGCCGCGCTGCTGCTGGCCGCCCGAGAGGGTGTTCGCCCGCTGGCCGGCGTAGTCGGAGACGCCCACCCGGTGCAACGCCTGCATCGCGGCGACCTTTGTCTCTTCCGGCCAGCGACCGAACAGACCCTGCATGAAGCTGATCCGCCCCAGCGATCCGAGCGCGACGTTGGTGAACAGGCTGAGCCGACCGACCAGGTTGAACTGCTGGGCGATGAAGCCGATGCGGATGCGCGCGTCGCGCACCTTTTCGCTGAGCTTGCCCTTCGCCTGGACCCTGCCGCCGAAGGCCTCGATGACCCCCTCGCCGCTATCGATGGTCTGCAAGCCGTCAACGGAGCGCAGCAGGGTCGACTTGCCCGAGCCCGAAGGCCCGATCAGAGCGACCATCTCGCCACGGGCGACATCCAGGGTGACCCCGTCGAGCGCGCGGCGGGAACCAAAGGTCTTGGAGACCGAGCGGATCGAGAGGACAGCGTCTGTCGTCATGGGTTTTCGTCGAGAGTCCTAACACAGATGCCCGTCCCTCATGGAAGGGGCGTGCGAAAGTTTCGTGACTGACAGGCATATCTCCCCGCGGGACGGGCTGGGAAGGGCTGACACGCAACCACCCGCGGGAATCGATGTCGGCGCCCTGTGAATGCCCCGCGCAAAAGGGACTTTACTTCTGAAACAGCAGACCCTATTTCGCACGGCTCCCGGCGGACCCCGTGTCCATCTGCGCTGCTAACGCCGGGCTAGGTTCAACTATTTTTGGGGGTTACGTGAATTGCACACGTACCATAAGCCCCTGGACCTGGTCCGTGAGCGGTCGCCGGAACATCCTGTCGCACTCGTGCGTCAAGATGCGGTGGCTGTAGCGGCGCGCTGGTTCCAGGACAACTTCAAGGGCGACGTCCTCTACGCGGTGAAGGCCAATCCTTCGCCCTGGGTCATCAAGACCCTCGTGGACAATGGCGTTACGGGCTTTGACGTAGCCTCGATCCCCGAGATCGAGCTGGTGGCGGAGCATGCCCCGGGATCCCGCATGGCGTTCATGCACCCGGTGAAGAGCCGCGGCGCCATTTCGGCCGCCTATTTCGATCACGGGGTTCGCACCTTCTCCTTCGACACGCACGAGGAGCTCGAGAAAATTCTCGACGCCACGGGCCAGGCGAAGGACCTGACGCTGATCGTGCGGATGGCGGTTTCGGCGGAGGGCGCGGCCTACAGCCTGTCGGGCAAGTTCGGCGTCGACAGCTTCAAGGCGCCGTCGCTGATGCTGGCCGCCCGCCGCGCGACCCAGGACATGATGGGCGTGTCCTTCCATGTCGGCAGCCAGTGCATGCGCCCGACCGCCTTCCAGGCCGCGATGACCCAGACCGGCCGGGCGCTGGTGCGGGCGGGCGTGTTCGCGGACGTGATCGATGTCGGCGGCGGTTTCCCGTCGATCTACCCGGGCATGATCCCGCCAGACATGAGCGACTACATCGCGGCGATCGACCGGGGCTTCAACGAGATGCCTGTGTCGGAAACGACCGAGCTCTGGTGCGAGCCGGGCCGGGCGCTGGTCGCGGAATCGACCTCGCTGCTGACGCGCGTGGAATTGCGCAAGGGCGACGCCCTGTATCTGAACGACGGCGCCTATGGCTCGCTGTTCGATGCGGCGCACTCCAGGTGGCCCTTCCCGGTGAAAGGCTATCGCGGAGGCGGCGAGGCCCGCGAGCTGGAAGGCAATCTGAAGCCCTTCCAGTTCTACGGCCCGACCTGCGATTCCATCGACCACATGCCGGGCCCGTTCTGGCTGCCCGAGGATGTCCGGGAAGGCGATTTCGTCGAGATCGGCATGCTGGGCGCCTATGGCGTGGCCATGTCCACCCGCTTCAACGGCTTCGGCGCCGTCGAAACCGTGGCCATTGACGACGATGCGCCGATGGCCTCGATGTTCGGCCTCGGTCGTCGCTCGATCCCGGTGCCGCGCACTGCGGAAACCACCAATGTCGTCCGGCTGTCGCGCCCGAAGGGTAAGGCCGGCCAGAGGAAGCGGAAAAAATAGCTCTCGTCCAGTCGTCCGCCGGACGGTTGAACCCACAACTCGCGCCAGCCCGTCGCTCCGTCCGGGCTGGCGCCGTTATCCTTTGGACGGGCGCTCAAACGATCAGGGAAACCCGACCAATGAACGCTCCCGTTCCGAATACGAAGGCCCAGCTGCTCGCCAACACCGTCGAGCACATCGACATCACCAGCTTCGACGCCCGGCCGATCATCGACGGCATGCGCAAGATGAGCTTCAGCTCGCGCGACATGGCGCGGGCCGCCGACATCTTCAACATGGCGCTGGAAGACAAGGCCTGTTCGCCCTGGCTGATCCTCGCCGGATCGACCAGCGCCGGCGGCTGCATGCATGTGTACCGCGACATGGTGAAGTTCGGGATGGTCGACGCGGTGGTCGCCACCGGCGCCTCGATCGTCGACATGGATTTCTTCGAGGCCCTCGGCTTCAAGCACTACCAGGCCGCCGGCCCGGTCGACGACAATGTCCTGCGCGACAACTACATCGACCGGATCTACGACACCTACATCGACGAGGAAGAGCTCCAGGCCTGCGACCACACCATTCTGGAGATCTGCAACCGCCTGGAACCGCGCGGCTATTCCTCGCGCGAGTTCATCTGGGAGATGGGCAAGTGGCTCTCCGAGGGCAACGCCAAGAAGCCCGGCTCGCTGATCCAGACCGCCTATGAAGAAGGCGTGCCGATCTTCTGCCCGGCGTTCGTGGACTCCTCGGCCGGCTTTGGCCTGGTCAAGCACCAGAAGGAGCGGATCGCGGCGAAGCAGCCCTACCTGATGATCGATGCGGTCGCCGACTTCCGCGAACTGACCGACATCAAGATCGCCGCCGGCGTCACCGGCCTGTTCATGGTCGGCGGCGGGGTGCCCAAGAACTTCGCCCAGGACACCGTCGTCTGCGCCGAAATCCTCGGCATCGAGGCGGAGATGCACCGCTACGCTGTGCAGATCACGGTCGCCGACGTGCGCGACGGCGCCTGTTCGTCCTCGACGCTCAAGGAGGCGGCCAGCTGGGGCAAGGTGCAGACCACCCACGAGCAGATGGTCTTCGCCGAAGCCACCACCGTGGTGCCGCTGATCGGGTCCGACGCCTATCACCGGGGCGCCTGGAAGAGCCGGATCAAGCCGCGCTGGGCCAAGCTGTTCGCCTGACCCCGGCCCATTGCCAATCCTGAAGGACCGCGCGAGGCTTGCTGCTTCGCGCGGTTTTTCTTTGGGGGATAAAGTCTTGCGCCTCGCCTTCGTCATGGCCGTCGTCGCCCTGTCGCTCGCCGCCTGCGGAAAGCCCGACGCCGGCGATCCCGGGGGGAAGGTTTCCGATGGCCCGGTCAGCGTCGCCGTCGGGCCCACCGCGGCGCCGGCCGGCCTGCCCGACTTCGCACCGGCCTATCCGGGTTCGGAGATGAAGAGCACGGCGACCGGCATCGGCGACGCGAAGACCAACGGCGGCATGGCCGTCTTCGTGACGCCCGACAGCCCCGATCAGGTGCTGGAGTTCTACCGCCAGAAGGCCCGGGCCGCCGGTCTCAAGGTCCAGCTCGACGCCGACATGGGGGCCGCGCGGCAGTTCGCGGCCAGTGACGAGGCGACCGGCCGGCTGCTGCAGGTAATCGTCTCCGCCCAGGCCGGGATGACCCAGGCGCAGGTCATCTGGGGCAAGAACCGCGCGTGACCCGGACCGACGTGAAGACGGTGCGCCGTGCCTGGGCGCTGCTCCTGACCGGTCTCTGTGTCAGCCTGCTCGCCGGCGCGGCTTCGGCGAGACTGCCGTGGAAGGGCTATCTTGCGGCTGAAGCGCTGGACACGATCGCCGTCCTGCCGCCGCCGCCCGTGGCCGGTTCACCCGAGGCGGAGGCCGATCGCGCAATCTTCCGCGCCACCCGCGCGCTGAAGGATACGCCGCGCTGGACCATGGCGGTCACCGACCTGCCGGAACGCAACATCCTGGAGAACCTCAGCTGCGCCATAGGCGCGGACATCAATCCGCTGGCGACGCCGAAGCTGACCGGATTGCTGGTGAAGATGGCGCCGGACGTGAGCCGGGCTGTGTCCCGCCCCAAGGCGCTCTACAGCCGCCAGCGACCCTACCTGCTTGACGAGGGGGAGATCTGCGCCGACCGGAGCGCGCGCCTGGCGCGAAGCCCGGACTATCCGTCCGGCCACGCCACCTGGAGCTGGGCGGTCGGGCTGGTGATGGCTGAGCTCGTTCCGGAGCGGTCCAGCGCCATCCTCGCCAGGGCCCGGGCCTTCGGGGAAAGCCGCATCGTGTGCGGGGTGCACAATGCCAGCTCGGTGGCCGCCGGCCGTCAGAATGCCGCCGCCGTCGTCGCGGCCCTGCACGGCGTTCCCGAGTTCCGCAGCGATGTGGCGGCGGCCAGGCGGGAGATAGCGCGGGCCCTGACCCGCCCGAAGGCGCCGGCAGACTGCGACGCCGAAGCGGCGGCGATGGCGACGCCGCTCTGGTAGGGATTGCCCTAGGGGCGCCGGCTCTCTACCTCTCATCCGATGCCCCATTCCCACGCCTGTGACCACGATCACGACCACCGCGGCCTGCAGGGCGACGCGCTGTCGGTCGGTCTGAGCGCCGCCCTTGCGCGCTGCGAGGCGGCGGGACAGCGGCTGACGCCGCCCCGCCGACGGGTGCTGGAGATGCTGCTGGAGGCGGGGCAGCCGGTTAAGGCCTACGACCTGATCGCGGCCTTTGGCGACGGCGGCGCACCTGCCAAGCCGCCGACCGTGTACCGGGCGCTGGATTTCCTGTCGAAGCTGGGCCTGGCGCACCGGATTGAAAGCCTCAACGCCTACATGGCCTGCGGCGGCGGCGGAGACGGCCATGCGGCGGCCTTCCTGATCTGCGACTGCTGCGGCGCGACCCGCGAGATCGCCCCGACGGTCGCGAGCGAGGTCGAGCGGCTGGCCGCCGCGCAGGGCTACAGCCTGACGGCCCTCATGGTGGAGGCCCACGGCCTCTGCGCCGATTGCCGGTCCTGATCGCAATGGCTGAAGGCATCGAGATCTGGCGCGGCGGCGTCAATACCTGGGAATGCGACGAGATGGGGCACATGAATGTGCGCTTCTACGTCACCAAGGCCGTCGAGGGGCTGGTCGGGCTGGCCGCGGCGCTGGGGCTGCCGCACGCCTTCGCAGCCCATGCCGGATCGACGCTGATGATCCGGGAGCAGCACATCCGCTTCCTGCGGGAGGCGCACGCGGGCGCCGCGCTGCACATGACCGGCGGTGTGCTGGAGATCGGCCCCGACGAGGCGCGCCTGCTGCTGCTGCTGTGGCATTCGGACTCCGGCGCGCTGGCGGCCAGCTTCCAGACCGTGGTCGCCCATGTGACCCCTGCCGAGGGCCGTCCGTTCCCCTGGCCGAAGCGTACGCTGGACCTGGCCGCGGGCCTCGCCATCGACACGCCGGACCAGGCGATGGCGCGCAGCCTTTCGCTGGAGCCGGTGGTCTCGACCGCCAGCCTGGAGCGGGCCATCGAACTGGATCTGGTGCGGATCGCGCACGGCGCGATATCGCCGGCCGACTGCGACCTCTACGGTCGGATGCGGCCGGAGCTGTTCATCGGCCGGGTCTCGGACGGCATTCCTCGCCTGATCCGCAGCTTTCGCGAGATGGTGGTCAGCGGCGCGGTCGAGACGCCCAAACGCGTCGGCGGGGCCGTGCTGGAGTACCGGCTGATCCAGTTCGACTGGCCGCGCGCAGGCGACCGGATCGAGATCCGCTCCGGCCTGAAGGACGCTGACGCCCGGACCAAGCGGGTCATCCACTGGATGCTCGATCCCGACACCGGCAAGGCCTGGGGCGCCGCCGAGGCTGTGGCGGTGACCTTCGATCTCGACGCCCGCAAGATCATCCCGATCAGCGATGCGGCGAGGGTTGAACTGGTGAAGCACGCGAAGGTCGGGCTGGCGCTGTAGGACCCCCTCGATCTCCCTGTCGGGAGAGGTTAGCGCGCGGCCGCCTCGATCAGCGCCGACTGCACCAGCTCGGGCCGCTCCATGGGCAGGAAGTGGCTGGTTCCGGGGATGGTCTCCATCCGCACGTTGGCGCCCACCTGGTCGGCATCAAGACCACAGGTGGAGCCGATTTCGGCCTTCAGGACGCGGATCGGCGCCCGGGTGCGCGCAAAGGCGCCAACCGTGTCGTGGTGGTGGGCGCCGAAGTTCGCCGCCTCCCAGTCCGGGCGGCAGGACAGATGGACCTGGCCGTCCTCGCCCTCGAGCACCCCGTCCGCAAGGTAGGCGCGCAGGCTGGCCTCGGGCCAGCTGCGGAAGGCGCCGCGGCCGTTGTAGGCCTCGAACGCCGTCTCGCGATCCGGAAAGGTCGCGCGGCGGCGGCGGGCGCCGATGGCCAGCGGCGAGTTCTTCAGGCCGTCCGGCCCAGCCTGGGCCGCGCGGTCAGCGGTGATCACGACAGGATCGAACAGCACCAGCCGCTTCGCCGCGTCAGCCCGCTCCGCGGCCGCCAGAAGGCTGACCGTTCCGCCCATCGAGTGGCCGGCCAGAATCGTCGGTGTCTCGCCAAGAGCCTGCAGCAGGGCCAGCAGGTCGTCGCGGAACACCAGCCAGGCGTCGTGCGTCTCCGGGTCGGCCGGCAGGGTCGTGCGGCCATGACCGCGCTGGTCCACCGCAAGGATCCGCAGACCGCCGGCCAGCGGTGTCAGGACGTCGGCATAGGTCCCGGCGTTGAAACCGTTGGCATGCAGGAACAGTACATCGAGCGGCCGGTCCGCCGGTCCGAATTCGAACCCGGCGATCTCCCCGCCGGGAACCGGGACGGCGCGGCGGCGCGCGGCGGGAAAAGGCGAGGCGGCGAGAGTCATCGCCGCCTGCCTATCCCCATAACGCGGCGTCAGTCGATAGCCGTCAGAGCTTCGTCAGCTGCCAGGCGCCGCCCGGCTTGCGGCAGGCGCGATACTGCTCGGTCTCGCGGCCGTACTTCTTGGTGTAGGCCGTCTGCTCAATTGTCTCGCAGCCGTCCCGCGACGCAGCGCGAACTACCGATTTCGAGACATACCCGCCATTCACCTGCAGCCAGGTCGCGCTGTAGGAGGCGGCGTCGAACATCTCGCCGGCGGTGAACTGGCCGACCACCCGCCCGCGGGTCGACGGCGTGGCGCGGATATTGACGTTGCCGGGCGCGTACCAGCGACCGCCGCTGCCAACCGGCAGCACGCGGATCTCGCCATAGGCGCCGGAGCCCGGGTTGCGCCAGCTGGTCGGACGGCCGGTCGCGAGGGCCTCGTCCAGCGCGGCTTCGGCGCGACGCTGGTCCTCTTCCTGCATCTTGCAGCCGATCGACGAACCGATGGCGGCCCCGAGGCCGGCCCCGACGACCGCGCCGGCGCCGCGCTCACGCTTGGCGAGCTGGCCGCCGATGATGCCGCCGATGATCGCGCCGACGGCCGCGCCGCCTTCCTGCTTGCCGCCGCTGGCGTCACAGCTGAAGACACCCGCGCTGGCGGCGCCCGGAATCGATCCGAAGGCGAGCACGGCGATTGAGATGGATAGGGCGATACGCATGATAGGCTCCTGTCTGAAGTCTGGCGTCTGGAGCGATATCTAGCCCCGTTTGACGCCCGGTGCGTTCGGGGTTGGCTTTCCCGGCGTCATCTCACGAGAATGTGTCAATGCCTGCGAGGACTGGAACCATGAACGCCCACACCCCCGAGACCGCCGTCTGGACCTGTTTCAACGTATCGATCGAAGACCAGGTCGCGCATATCCAGATGAAGCGCCCCGAAGCGATGAACACCATGAACAAGGCGTTCTGGTCAGAGCTTCCGGCCATCGTCCGCGACATCAACGACAACGCCCGCGCGCGCTGCATCGTGATCTCCTCGACCGGCAAGCATTTCTGCGCCGGCATGGATCTGCAGGTGTTCGCCAATGTCGGCGAGAGCGGCGGCCAGACTGACCGGCACGTGGCCGGCGAGAGCTTCCGCAAGCATGTGCACGCCCTGCAGGACACCTTCAGCTGCCTTGACGAGGCGCGGATGCCGGTGATCGCCGCGATCCAGGGCGGCTGCATCGGCGGCGCGGTGGATTTCACCAGCGCCTGCGACATCCGCTACTGCACGGCTGACGCCTTCTTCACGATCATGGAAATCAACATCGGCATGACCGCCGATGTCGGCACCTTCCCGCGCCTGTGCAAGCTGATCCCCGAGGGCTGGGTGCGCGAGCTGGCCTACACCGGCCGTCGCCTGCCGGCGCAGCGGGCGAAGGAGATCGGCCTGGTCAACGAGGTGTTCGACACCCACGAGGCCGTCGTCGCCCACGCTCTCGCCACCGCCCGCGAAATCGCCTCGAAGTCGCCGCTGGCCGTGGCCGGCAGCAAGGTGATGATCAACTACGCCCGCGACCACACCATCAAGGACGGCCTGGACTACATCGCCGTCTGGCAAACCGGGATGTTCTCGGGTCCGCACATGGCCGAGACCTTCGCGGCGAAGCAGGAAGGCCGCGAGCCCGTGTTCCCGGACCTGCTGCCGCTCCGGAAGGGGCTCTAGCCGGAGGGGGCGCGTACCGAAGGTTAGGTGTCCCCTAGGTTTCCAGCTCGGCCTCGAGCAGGTCCGCGCCATCGAACTTCACGCCCTGCAGTTCCGCTTCGAGGAAGCGGGCGCGGCGGGCGTGACAGTCGCGCAGGTCTGCGCCCTTGAGGACGGCGCGCGTCAGGTCCGTGCGGATGAAGCGGCCCTCTGCGATCATCAGGGGGCCGAGCTTCGCGCCCCGCAGGTCTGCCTTGTTCAGCTTGGCCCCGATCAGCTTGGCGCCGCGCAGGTCGGCGTCCCTGAGCACCACGCCGCGCAGGTCGGCGCCGGTGAGATCGCAGCCCTGGAGCTCCGCGCCCTCCATGTTGAGGCCGAAGAACACGGACTTCTGCGCGCCCATTCCGGTGAGCATGCGACGGCGCAGTTGCTTGAGCGGCCGGAAGTCCACGCGCGAGACCTTCATCACCTGGCCCTCGACGCCGCCAGACTTGCAGTAGCGCTCGTGGTCATTGATCAGATCGCCGAGCGGCCGGTCATCGACGTAAACGATCGGCGGAGGGGCGCGGAGCACCTCGCTGAGATCGACCCTTTCGAAGTTGGCGTCATCCAGCCGGACGCCTGACACCACCGCGTCCTTCATCGTCGCGCCGGCGAAATCCGCGTGGAAAACGTCGGCGTTTGACAGGTCGGCGCCGTCGAGCACCGCGTTCACCAGCTTCGCCCCATTGAGACAGGCGCCACTGAGGTCGGCTTCGGTGAAATCGGCGCTGATCGCGTGAGTACCGGACATCTGGGCACCGGACAGGTTAGCGCCCTGGAGCACCGCGTAGTCGAGCTCGCCCGGTCTGCGTTCGTGCTTGAGGATCTTGAAGCTCTGACCGTTGCCCTGCAGGGCGATACTGCCTTCACGCAGGTCGCAGCCGGCAAGGTTCGCCCCGGCCAGATTCGCCCCCCGCAGACAGGCGCCGCGCAGGTCCGCCTGGCTGAGGTCGCAGGTGCGCAGATCGGCTTCCCGCAGGTCGCAGCCGAACAGGATCGCCCGCTTGAGACTGGCGCCATGCAGGCTGGCCCCGGCAAGTCGGGCGCCGGTCAGGTCGGCGTCGCCCAGATCGACTCCGGCCAACGACATGTTCGACAGGTCGACATAGGTCAGGTTGGCGCGCTTGCCGCCGCTGCGGCCGCTCAGGTACCGGCCGTGCGCCTCGATCACCGCCTTGACGGCGGTGAAGTCGAGCGGGCGGATAATGCTGGGCGCGGCGGACATTCAGGACCTGATCCAGAGAATCCCGAACCATGGTCCGCCGCGACTTAAAGAAGGGTTGTTTCCGGGACGGTCCGGGCTATCCGAGCCATCCCTTGCGCCGGAACCACCAGATCGGGATCAGCATCGTCGCGAGCATCAGCACCAGGGCGAGGGGATAGCCGCCGACCCAGCCGAGTTCGGGCATGTGCTTGAAGTTCATCCCGTAGATCGAGCCGATCAGCGTCGGCGGCATCAGGATCACGGCCCAGACCGAGAAGACCTTCATGATCTCGTTCTGGTCGGTGTTGATCAGGCCGACGGCCGAATCCAGCAGGAAGGTCACGTTCTCCGTCAGGTAGGCGGAGTGGCCGGTCAGGGATTGCACGTCACGCTGCAGGCTGCGCAGTCGCTCGCGTTGATCCTTGCTGTCGGCGATTTCCTCGGACAGGGCGGCGAAGGACAGCAGCCGGGACAGGCTGACCAGGCTGCTGCGGGCCTTGGCGGCAATCGACTGTGCCCGGCCGAGCTGGCGCAGGAGCGACTTGAACCCGACCTTTCGCGCCGGCCGGAAGATTTCGCCGGATGTCACCTCCACCTCGGCGGAGGTTTTCTCGAGAATGTCGGCCACGCGGTCGACGATGGCGTCCAGCAGACCAATGAAGGCCTCGACCCCGGCCTGGCAGAAGTCGGGGTCTCGTTCGGCCTGGGCGGCGTAGGCCACAAACGCGCGGGGCTCGACATAGCGGATGGTGATCAGGCGGCCCTTGGCGAGCACAAAGGTCACCGGCGCGAGCGCGGGGTCATCGCCGTCGGCGCCGACCAGCACAAAGGCGGTCATGAACGTGCCGCCGTCCTCCCGGTACAGGCGGGAGGAGACCTCGATCTCGGCCATTTCCTCGGCGGTCGGCAGGAAGACGCCCAGCGCACGCTCGGCGAGCAGCTCCTCGGCCCTGCCGGGGTTGGTCAGGTCGATCCAGGCGACGTCTTCTGGTAGGACCCAGTCAGGCGTCGCCTCAACGGGCTCAAGCCCGCCCCCGCCGCAGCGAAGCACTCTGAGCATGATCGTATCGTCTCCGGGCCCGCTCCGGAATGGCGCGGCGGCAGGCCAGCGTCAACCACGGCGACGGTCAGTCGGCGGCTGGCTCAGCGGCAGGAGTCTGGCCAATGGCGGCCGCGATGAGGGCGGCGATCCGGTCGGTCGCGTCGGCGGCCTGGTTGATCACGCCCAGCGGGGACGGGATCGGGCCGACGGTCGAAGCCGTCTGGTTCGCAGCCGAGCGCGCCATCGTCACGCCCTGGGCGCTCCAGTAGCGCGGATCGGTCTGGGCCAGCTGCAGCGCCTGACGGTTCTGATAGATGAAGCCGTAGGTCGGATAGACCGAGGTGCCGAGGTCGCGGATCGGATCGTACCAGACCTTGACCATGCTCCAGTCGCCGACGGGCGAGACGTCGATCACGGTGACGTCCGTCTCGATCTGGCCGCGGGCGCCGCCGATGCGGGACCAGTTGGCATGGGTGATCTGGATAACGCGGTCAGTCACCAGGCGGCTGACGACGGCCACATGGCCAAGCTGCATCCGCGAGGTGGGGACAAAGGTCAGCACCGCGCCCGTGCGGGGCGTGCGGCCCGTTTCGTACTTCCCGGAGGCCTGGCCCCACCAGGTTCTGGCGTCGCCATAGATCTGTATGCCCGACAGGAGTCGGGCGAATGGCACGCATTGCCAGTAGATGTCAGCCACGGCGTTCGCAGACGGCGCAAGGCTGAGCATCACTGCAGCGGCCAGGGAACCAAGGTAGGTTTTGGTTCGTTGGCGCATTCAGGAGATCTCCCCCGTCACTGGAAGTGAGGGGATAACCATCTCACGCCCGAATGAAAAGAGTCTTTTCAGGCGCCGGCTGCGACAGCGCGTCGCGACCGCCATGAGTCAGCCATGAGTTTCATGCGTTCGCGGGCCGGTTTCTCGATCAGATGATAGGACGCGGCCGACAGTGGAACCAGGGCAGTGATGAAGATCAGCCAGACCCACAGCGGCAGATTTTCGTCCGCTAGATTCAGCACTCGCGCCGCGGCATTCACGAAGATGATCTTCCACGGGACGCAGATCATGTAGGTCGAGTAGCTTATCTCGCCCAGATACACGAAGACGCCCTGGGTTCCGAAAGTCGATCCGTGCTGCGCGAGACCCGCGAGGCTGAGGATCAGGGCCCCGAAGGTGGCCACCGTAACCATGTCCGGCGCGCCGAGGATGGCCGAAGCGAGCAATGCGGCGCCTGAAAACAGGGCGCCGATGGCCGCCATCCGGACGCTGCGCATCACACCGGACCGCCACAGGCTGTGCATTGCGCAGCCGAGGGCGAAACAGGGAACGATTCGCAGGGCGCCCCAGGCGATCGTGGCCTGGGTCAGCGACTGGCCCGTGAGCGCCTGGAAGGCAGGGTAGAGCGTGGCGATCGCCGCGAGCGTTCCGCCCGCCAGCAGCCAGGGCCGGCTGCGCAGCCGCCAGGCGACGAAGGCGAAGGCCGGGAAGGTCAGGTAGGCGAACCATTCCGCCGAGATCGACCAGGACGGATGGTTGAACGCCGCCTCGGGCGCCAGGCCCCAAGCCTGGACCATCAGCAGATTCGCAGGCAACGCGTCCCACCGAAGAATGCCGGCGTCGACCGAAAGTCCGGCCAGGCCGGCCACGACGCCAAGGGCGATCATGCCGAACAGGGTCGCCAGATGCAGGGGGTAGACCCGCGCCAGGCGGTTCCACAGGAATGAGCCGTATCTGAACCGCTCTTCCCCGAAGGCCGTCAGATAAACGTGGCACAGGATGAAGCCGCTGAGCACGAAGAACAGTTCGACGCCGAGGTAGCCCTTCTCCACCAGCGCCGGCGTCCCGGCGACGTCCAGCTTCGGCCAGTAGTGGAACAGCACGACCCACAGCGCGGCGAAGAAGCGCAACGAGGTCAGAGGCCGGATATTGGCGGCGTCCTGCATAGGCGTTTCCTGTCTTCTTGCGCCTGTGGACCCTGCCCGCCGCGGCGCCTGATGAGCCACATCCGGAAAAATCAGCAAAAGCCGGTTCATCCAGACGCATGTCGGGGTATGTAACCCGCATTCGGTTCACCAGTCGTGAAAGGCCCGACACCGTATGGATAGCTTGCTGCAGCTTGCCGCCGACCCCGCCGTCTGGGCCGCCCTGATCACCCTGGTGGTCATGGAGATCGTGCTCGGGATCGACAATCTGGTCTTCATCTCGATCCTGTCGAACAAGCTGCCGCTCGAGCAACGCCAGAAGGCGCGCCGGATCGGCATCTCGCTGGCGCTGATCATGCGCATCGGCCTGCTGTTCTCGATCGCCTGGATCGTCAGCCTGAAGACGCCGATCTTCGACCTGGGCATCACCGGGCCGGTGGGCGAGCATGGCGAGCCGGGCTTCGAAACAGCCTTCTCGTGGCGCGACCTGATCCTGATCGCCGGCGGGCTGTTCCTGCTGTGGAAGGCGACCAAGGAAATCCACCACACGGTCGACCCGGCGCCGACAGGCGACGTGCTGGACACCAAGAATGTGGTCATTTCCAACTTCAGCGCCGCCATCGTCCAGATCCTCCTGCTGGACCTGGTCTTCTCGGTCGACTCGATCCTGACCGCCGTGGGCATGACCGAACATGTGCCGGTGATGGTCATTGCGGTGGTCATCGCCGTTCTGGTGATGCTGCTGGCGGCCGATCCGCTGGCCAACTTCATCCACGAAAACCCCACCGTGGTGATGCTGGCGCTGGGCTTCCTGCTGATGATCGGGTCGGTGCTGATCGCCGACGGCTTCGGCGTGCATGTGCCCAAGGGCTATATCTACGCGGCCATGGCCTTCTCCGGACTTGTGGAGGGCCTGAACATGGTCGCCCGCAAGAGCCGGGAGAAGAAGGCCGTGGCGGAAGAGACGAAACACTAGAAGGCGCGGGGACATGTACCGCCTTAGGTACGTGTCCCCTAAACCCGGCCGCTCGATTTGGGGGACACGTACCTGCGGTACATGTCCCCTACAGGAAGCTGTAGGGGTCCACGTCGATGGCCACGCGCACCGAGCCGGGCGGCCTCGCGCGGGCGCGCCAGGCGGCCAGGAAGCCCTGCAGGTCGACCGTGCGGTCCGCCCTCACCAGGAACCGCTTGCGCCGGCGGCCGCGCACCATGGCCAGCGGCGCGTCGGCCGGACCGTAGATGTCCACGCCGTCGGTGTTGGGCGCCGCCGCCGCCAGGGTCCGCACATAGGCGTCCAGCGCCACCGGATCGGGCCCTGAACAGATGATCGCCGCAAGACGGCCGAACGGTGGAAGGCCTGCCAGTTCACGGCCCGACATCTCGGCCTCGAGGAAGGCGTCCCGGTCCTGCGCCGCAAGGGCCTGCATGACGGCGTGGTCGGGCGCATAGGTCTGCAGCATCGCCCGGCCGGGACGATCGCGGCGTCCGGCCCGGCCGCTCGCCTGGGCCAGCAGCTGAAAGGTTCGTTCCCCGGCCCGCAGGTCGCCGCCGCGCAGCCCGAGATCGGCGTCGACCACCCCCACCAGGGTCAGCATCGGAAAGTCGTGACCCTTGGCTGCCGCCTGGGTGGCGACCAGCACGTCGATCTCGCCGTCAGTCATCGCCTTGACGATGGATCGCGCACCGTCGGCATCGAACACCGTATCCGAGGAGAACACCGCCACCCGCGCCTCGGGGAACAGGTGACGCACCTCTTCCTCAACCCGCTCCACGCCCGGCCCGATGGAGACCAGGCTGTCCTGCGCCCCGCAGTGCGGGCAGCGGTCGGGCTTGGGCATGGAGAAGCCGGTCAGATGGCAGACCAGGCGGCCGGTATAGCGGTGCTCGACCAGCCAGCTGTCGGTGTCCGGCGCCTTCATCCGCTCGCCACAGGCGCGACACAGAACCAGCGGCGCATAGCCCCGGCGGTTGAGGAACAGCAGGGTCTGTTCGCTGCGACGGTAGGTCTCCTTCATCGCCTCGATCAGCGGCGGCGACAGCCATCGGCCGGGCTCGGGCGGGGTCTCGCGCATGTCGATCAGGGTGACGTCAGGCAATTCCGAGGCGCCGTGCCGCGCAGCCAGCCTGAGCCAGCGATAGCGACCCTGTTCGGCGTTCCAGAGCGTCTCCAGCGAGGGCGTGGCAGAGGCCAGCACCACCGCGCACTTCTCCAGGCTGGCGCGGGCCACGGCGAGGTCGCGGGCCTGGTAGATGAAGCCCTCCTCCTGCTTGTAGGACCCGTCATGCTCTTCATCGACGACGATCAGCCGCAAGGATCGATAGGGCAGGAAGAGGGCTGACCGGGCGCCCACGACGATCCGCGCCCTGCCCGTCGCCACGCCCTCCCAGACCTGGCGTCGGCGCGGCGGCGGGACGGCGGAATGCCATTCCGCGGGGTGGACTCCGAAGCGGTCCTCGAACCGGGCGATCACCGCCTGGGTCAGGGCGATTTCTGGCAGCAGGACCAGCACCTGGGCGGCCGGGTCGGCGTCGAGCGCGGCGGCGACCGCCTCCAGATAGACCTCGGTCTTGCCCGAGCCGGTGACGCCGTCGAGCAGGGCCGCCTGGAAGCCACCGTCGCGGACCATGCCGGCAAGCACGCCGGCGGCGGCGGCCTGGCTGGCGTTCAGGCTCGGCCCCGGGCGGGCGGTGTCCGGCTCGTCGAAGCGGGTCTCAGGCCTGTGCAGCCGTATCTCCAGGCAGCCCTCGTCGAGCAGCCCCTTCACCACCCCTGCCCCGACACCGGCCTTCGCGGCGAGGTCCGGGCCCGTCAGCGGACCGTCAGCAGCGGCGGCGAGCACCTTTTCGCGCGCGGGCGTCATGCGCGCCGGCGTGGTCCCGGTCGCAGCCAGCAGCTTGACCGGCCTGGGCTTCGGCGCGCGCAGGCCGCGCAGCGCCATGGCCAGCGGCCAGCCGGGCAGGTCCACCGAGTAGCGCGCCGCCCATTCCACAAACCGCAGGGTCGTCTCCGGCAAGGGCGGATCATCCAGCCGTTCGAGCACCGGCTTCAGCGGCCGGTTGCCGCCGGCGCTCTCTCGCAGACTGGTCACCACACCGCGCGACGTGCGCGGGCCGAGCGGCACGGCCACATGGTCGCCGACGGCCAGACCCATGCCGTCGGGCTCGGCGTAGTCGAACGCCTCGGGCAGCGGCATGGGCAACAGGACAGCGGCGATTCGGCTCACGGGTGGCGCCCCGCGTTCCGCCTCGCTAAAACCCCGCCCATGCAACTCTTCCTCGACAC
>CAIOHT010000030.1 GCA_903858185.1 uncultured Caulobacterales bacterium | reverse complement strand
GAAGTCCCGGTCCAGGTGGTAGAGCTCCCACTGGTCCGCGTCGAACGGCCGGCCCGGCGGGTGGAACGCAACGGCCTTCCAGCCGTCCTTCCAGATCCCGCGATGGCCGAACATCTCGAAATGCTGCGGCCCGGCCTTGGCCGGAGCCGCGCTGTCGAACAGCGAGGCCTTGAAGCTGGTCCCCTCCAGCGGCGTCTGCGCCACCCCCGCGATCACCGCCGGCGGCGTCAGGCCCAGCAGCTCCAGCAGCGTCGGCGTCACGTCGCTGGCGTGGGTGAACTGCCCGCGCAGCTCGCCCCGCGCCGGGATCCCGCCCGGCCAGCTGATCACCAGCGGATCGCGGATCCCGCCGCCGTGGGTGTTCTGCTTGTAGCGCCGCAGCGGCGTGTTCGAGGCCATCGCCCAGCCCAGCGGGAAGTTGCTGTGCGTGTCCGGCCCGCCGATGTCGTCGATGCGGGCGAGCTTCTCCTCCATCGGCTCGGGCTTGCCGTTGTAGGGACCCATGGCGTTGATCATGCCCAGCGGCCCGCCCTCCTGGCTGGCCCCGTTGTCGGACAGCACCAGGATCAGGGTGTCCTCGCGCAGCCCCGCGTCCTCGAGGAACCCGACCAGCCGCGCCAGATGCTGGTCGGCGTGATCCAGCATCCCGGCGAACGCCGCCTGCAGCCGGGTGAACAGCCGCTGCTCGTCCGGCGTATGCTCGTCCCACGGCTTCACCCAGTCGTTGCGCGGCGGCATCGCCGTGTCCGCCGGCACGATGCCCAGCGCCTTCTGCCGCGCCAGCCGCCGCTCGCGCTCGACGTCCCAGCCGCTCGAAAATACGGCGTCGTATTTTTCGATGATGTCCTTCGGCACCTGGTGCGGCGCGTGACAGGCGCCCAGCGCCAGCCAGGTCAGCCACGGCGTCTCCGGCGCATCGGCGGTGTGATCGGCGATGTAGCGGATCGCCTGGTCGACCAGGTCTTCGGTCAGGTGATAGCCGGTCTCGAACGTCCCCGGCGCGGCGACCGGCGTGTTGTCCCGCACCAGCTCGGGCGAATACTGGTCGGTCTCGGCGTCGAGGAAGCCGTAGAACCGGTCGAACCCGCGCCCCAGCGGCCAGCCGTCGAACGGCCCGGTCGCGCCGCTCTCGGTCAGCGGCGTCACATGCCATTTGCCGACCATGTAGCTGCGATAGCCGTGCCCCTTGAGCATCTCCGGCAGCATGCCGGCCTCGCGCGCGATCTTGCCGCGATAGCCGGGAAAGCCGCTGTCGAAGTTGGCCAGACAGCCCATTCCCACGCTGTGGTGATTGCGCCCGGTCATCAGCGCCGCCCGGGTGGTCGAGCACATCGCAGTCGTGTGGAAGCTCGTGTAGCGCAGCCCCTGCGCCGCCAGCGCATCGATGGTCGGCGTCTCGATCGGCGAGCCGTAGCAGCCGAAGTCGCTGAACCCGACATCGTCGAACAGCACCACCAGGATGTTCGGCGCGCCCCTGGGCGCCTTCGCCGGCTCCGGCCAGAACGGCGTGGAGTCGGCGATCGTCCTGCCGATGACGGCTCCGGTGGTCATGGCGCGCTTCCCTGCTGTGTTTTGCCGCGAGGATAGGCAGGGCCGGTGGCCGATACCAGTGGGTAACGGCCAGGAATTCCCTCCCCCTGGAGGGGGGAAGGTGGCCTGCGGAGCAGGCCGGATGGGGGTGGCGCCGGCGCGTCGGCGGGCTCACGGACGCGCAGGCAGGGTATCTCGACTGGCACCGGCGGTGGGTGCTGTTGGGCGGGTGACTATCCCGCCGGATCGGTGTCGAGGCCGGCATCGTCCGGCGGTGGATCGACAAACGGGTGCCGCATGTCGTTCGACTTCCAGCCGGGCAGGATGTTGCCATCCTCGTCATAGACGCCCGCCGTCCACCCCTTGGCGGCCATTTCCCGGTAGTCGTTGGCCGCACACTCCGGTCCGAAGGTCGCCGCCCGCCAGCGCATGGCCGCGCGTGAGAAGACATGCGGTCCCCGGAAGCGGTCGCCCAGCATCTTCAGCGCGATGTGCTCGACCATCGGAAAGACGCTCTCTACGAGTTGGTCGTAGGTCAGATTGATCGGCCCTCGTATGTACGGGAGGCCGTCTTCATCAAGGCCGCCATTGCCGGCCTCGTCGGACCCGGAAATCTTCCCGAGCGTCAGGATCAGCCGCCCCAGCCGGTCCGCCTCGGCCGTCCGGCCCGCCGCGAGCGCCCGGGCCATGTCGGTCATCGCCTGCTTGCGCAGGGCGGCCGGGTCGCTGTCTATTTCCGCCACGGCTCGCTCCTGACGCGCGACGAGATCGGCCGTCTCCTCCTCGGCGATGGCCTCCGCGTGAGCCCGAGCGATGGCGTCGCTGTCCCGCTTCTTGGTGAAGCCATCGCGACAGGCGTTGCGATAGATGGTCGTCGGCGAGACCTTCCATCGCGCGGCAAGCTCGCGGGCGGTCGCGCCGTTGCGATAGGCGGCGGCGATCTCGGCCCAGCTCTCTTCCGAGAGGCGGAAGTGGGTGGCGGGAGCATCTGGAACGGCGCGGGTCATTGGGCACAGTCTGCGGCAGGCGGATGTAAGGCCGCATCGATTTCCTGAGCCCGAGCCAGGCGGTTGAAATCGTAGCCTGTTTTCCGGCTGGTTCCGTGCGTTGAACGCAGACTCCGCCCTGAAGCCCTTGATGGAATGATCCGCTCCGGACAGCCGGCCTCGTCAAGGACCGCCTCTGGCGGCCGCGCAGCGGCGGGCCCGCCGGGCCCGTCCTTGACCAGGCCGTCTGCCGGAGCAAGCTGGCCTTCTAGGCGTCAGGGGGGGGCAGGCTAGGGCTTGGACCAGTCGGGCATCCGGTTGCGCCTGAGCTCGTCAAAGAACTCTCGGAAGCTCAACACGTTCGCGTGGCCACGATACTCAGCGGCTTTGGCGGCGTCGGAACCTGGAGCCTTCAGTTTTTCGGGTACGACAAGGACGATCCCCATCGCATCCATTTCTTCAATCGCATTTCCGGCAATGGTTTCATCGACTGTTGCCAGGAACAATTCACTGTCGCCCATCTCGCCCTGAACCTGTTTCCAGCGTTCACGCAGCGTCGTCTTCGCGCTCAAGATCAAGCCCGCCGCTTGCTCGATAGGTTGGTTCCGAAGGTATTTGAAGGTCGGGAGAATGAAATCTGGCCGTTTCCTAGACTCAATAACCACCTGCTTTTCAAACGGAACGCTGCCATCCTTAAGCAATGCCTCAATGTGGAATTCGAACGACGACCCCGCGCGAGACTTCCGTTGTTGGCTTGCAGAGAGCATGAGGGCATCAATCTCCTGCATCTTGTCGATAAGCTTTCGCAGGATCAGCGCGGGAGAAAATGGGGTCGCGGGTTCCTCCCCGAGAACCAAGGCAATCATAGCGATTGAGCTGCACCTGAGTTGATGCTCCCGACAGAGCTTCCATTCCACAACGCGACTGATTTCACGGACGACATCGCCGGGACACTCTAGTGCGAATGGGTCGAGCTTTTCCAAGCCACGCTCATCGAGGTATTTGCGCTTGGCCATCTCCGCCAACGCCAAAGGCGTGGGCATGGTGGCGCGAGTTCGGCCGAACTCCCTGAGATCGCCCCGTTGCCAAGCCGCCAAGGCTTCGTCTGCGAAACTCAAGAAGCGGTCGGCTACCTGGTCACGCTCTCTCGCCGGGACTTTGACGATCGCCTGAAAATCGACCGGCAGGTCCAAAAGGTCCGCGAGAAGCAATGCCTCGTCAGATGCCGAGTCGATTGTTAGGCATCGATATGCGTCACCATCGTTCTCGCTAGTACGGCCAATGACTAAGAAAGATGCTGGCGAGAGGTTGGAGAATACCTCCTTCGGAACGCCTGTCAGATGTGTTTCCGCCCCCTTGCTCATATAATTGGCGAGGCGAGTCTTTTTGGATTCGGAAACCTGCGGCCACTCCGTTTGGAAGAATACCTCTAGAATTCCAGCAGAAGCGGGAACGTCGCGCTCCTTCAGCCGCAACGAGGGGAAGAAACCCGAATCTCGTTGTTCCGCCGGGATGTACGGCCCGTACTGATGCAGCGACTTGTTCCAAGTCCAATCGCGATCGTTCTTGGATAGCTTCTTGATGAATACCTGATCGGCTTCTCGTAGGAGCGCCTCAAGCAACGAAGCATCCACCGCCTCTACAGAGGCAACGATAGGTTTTCCGCGCGCCATGTCGCCCCCAGCTTGCCGATTTAGGCGAGGTGCCCTTGGATATGAATGCGCGCAGTTGGCGAATTCAACCAGCCATCCAAGGCATCGATAACTTCATTTGCGGCTCGGCGGCTGCGCCCCTTCAAGGCGCATTCCCAAACAACACCTACTCGCCACCCGGCCATTCGAAGGGCTGTCATAGCGCGGTCATCCACGGCGACATTCCGCCCGATCTTTTCCCGCCAGAACTCCGGCCGCGTTGATGGCCATTTGAACAGATGGCAGCCATGCCCGTGCCAGAAGCATCCGTGGACGAAGACCACCGCCTTGAACTTCGGCAGACAGATATCCGGCTTGCCCGGCAGCTTGCAGTGCAGGCGATAGCGGAAGCCGCGCGCATGGAGCCCGCGACGGATCATCATCTCCGGTTTGGTGTTCTTGCCCCGGATGCCCGACATCATCCGGCTGCGCGTGGCCGGATCGACGACGTCAGCCAACGGCGGCTTTCGGCGTTTGTCTGCGGACGGCCTTCAGGATGTGTTCCTTCATGTGCTCCGCCACGGCCTTGACCGCAGGAACAACGACCGAGTTGCCGAACTGGCGATAGGCCTGGGTGTCAGAGACCGGAATCACGAAGCTGGAACCCTGCGGCTCGTCGAAGCCCATCAGGCGAGCACACTCGCGGGGTGTCAGGCGGCGCGGGACGCCGTCACCCTGCTTGATCAGGATTTCCGAGCCGTCCTTGTAGTAGCGGGCCGACAGGGTGCGGGCGACGTCATCGGGCCCGACCAGGCCGAAACCGAAGCCGTTCCCCGCAGCCTTGTGCTTGGCGGCGTAGTTTTGGAGGTAGGTCCAGAGATGGTTGGTCAGGGTGTATCTGGGGTTCACCTTGCCGATGTTGTCACCGACCTCGGACCCGACGAACCGCTGATCGGGCGCCTCGTCACCGTTTTCCGGATGCAGGATCGAACGAAGCTTCGGCGCAGCAGACTTGTCCGGAAGCGTCATCTTGTCGAACTTGAAGCCACTGTCTTCGCGCAGGCCGACGATGAATATGCGCTCGCGATGCTGCGGCACCCAGGAACGCCCGTCGATCACCCGATAATCAATCGTATAGCCGAGATCGTTCTCCAGAACGTCCTTGATGGTCTCGAACGTCCGGCCCTTGTCATGGCTGAGGAGGTTGCGGACGTTTTCCAACAGGAAGGCCGCCGGCCGGTGGTGCCGGATGATCCGGGCGACGTCGTAGAACAGCGTGCCCTGGGTCTTGTCCTCGAAACCGTGCGGACGGTTCAGCGAGTTCTTCTTGGACACCCCTGCAATCGAGAACGGCTGGCAGGGAAAGCCCGCGAGCAGCACGTCGTGCGCCGGGATATCCGCAGCCTCGATCTTGGTGATGTCGCCGTTGATCTCGTGGTCGTCATCCGGGAAGTTCGCCCGGTAGGTCTTCTGGCTGTACTTGTCCCACTCACTGGTGAAGACGCAGCGACCGCCGATGGACTCAAAGCCCCGTCGCAGTCCGCCGATCCCGGCGAACAGGTCGATGAAGGTAAAATCAGCTTCAGGCTTCACGCCGCCACGCACCAGTTCGAGCTTCGTTTGGACAGGAGTGGGCGGCTCGATCAGTCCCTGCGCGACCATCGCGTCGAGTTGTTCGGGCGTCGCCTTCTTGTTCAGCAGCGCGGCGTATTCCGACACTGAAGCCTCCGAGTCGCTGACGAGCATGGTCGCACAATGCCCGACCGACTCCAGGAGAACAAGTTGAGAACGGGCGCGCCTATTTCGCGCGCCGCTCCCCCCGCTCCACCCGCTGCAGCAACTCCACCAGATACCCGTCCGGGTCCTTCGCGAAGCCCACCACCGCTCCGCCCAGCGAGGGGATCGGGGTGGGCTCGCGGACGATCTCCAGGCCCTCGGCGCGGATGGCGTCGGCGGCCGCGACGGGGTCCGGCACGTACAGCACGATCTTGATCGGCAGGTCGGCGTAGTTGCGCGGGCTGCCGTCGGTCCAGTGCATCAGCACGATGGCCGAGCCGCGGCCCTCGTAGCCGAGCACGATTTCGTCCATGTGCGGCAGCTTGAAGGTCTGCAGCACCTTCATGCCCAGCACCCGCTCGTAGAAGTCGCCGGAGCGCTTCAGGTCGCTGACGCCGATGCCGACCGCGCCGACGTAGGCGCCCGGGTTGCTGGCCATGGTGCGGTGTCCCCTCTTTTGCGGAGAGGGTAGGGGGTGGCGAGGCGGAATTGAACCGTTCGCCGAGGCTGCTGGCTACTCGGCGGCCTGAATGTCCCGGTCCGCATCGGGCGGCGGCGACTTCGACCAGGCGCCGGGGGCAAGCGTCTTACTGGCGCTGAGGATCTCTATCCCCATGACCTGACCGTCGAGGGTGAAATCGAGGATCACGCCGGGCGAGACTTCCTCGCTCTCGTCGTACTCGCCATCCGCCAGCTTGATGTAGACGGCGTCGGCTTCAGGGTCGTAGCGCAGGGTCATGGTCGCGCCTTTCGTCGGAGCGCCCGTGAGTCAAAAGTTCGGAGCATTTTCGATCCGATAACCGTTTCACACTTATCGGAAAATGCTCCAGCGCCACGGTCCAACAATACCGTAAGCGCGCGGATTTCGTCAGCCGTTTCAACGCACGGAACCCGGATCACCCGTCCGCCGGCCTCCGCGATGGCCTTGAAGCGCCGCTCGACAGCCGCGTCGTTCGGGTCCGGCTCGACCCAGTCGGGCGTCCGGATCGCCGCTTCGGCCCAGGCCTTTTGGAGCGCGCGATCCCGCAAATTGTCCCGCGCGTGCTTCATCCAGCGGATTGGCTTCACCCTGAAAGTGAAGCACGACGCTGCTCGTTAATCAATCAAAAAGTGTAAAAACAAATAACTCAATTATCGTCCATCTTCAGCGCGGCGATGAAGGCTTCCTGCGGGATCTCGACCTTGCCGAACTGGCGCATGCGCTTCTTGCCGGCCTTCTGCTTGTCGAGCAGCTTGCGCTTCCGCGAGGCGTCGCCGCCGTAGCACTTGGCCGTCACGTCCTTGCGCAGGGCACGCACGGTTTCGCGCGCGATGATCCGGCCGCCGATGGCCGCCTGGATCGGGATGACGAACATGTGCTGCGGGATCAGGTCCTTCATCTTCTCGACCATGCCCCGGCCGCGGCTCTCGGCGCGGTCGCGGTGGACCAGCATCGAGAGGGCGTCGACGGGCTCGGCGTTGACCAGGATGGACATCTTGACCAGGTCGCCGGCGCGGTAGTCCTCGATCTGGTAGTCGAAGCTGGCGTAGCCCTTCGAGATCGACTTCAGCCGGTCGTAGAAGTCGAACACGACCTCATTGAGGGGGAGGTCGTAGATCAGCATGGCGCGGTTGCCGACGTAGCTGAGCTCGCGCTGCTGGCCGCGGCGGTCCTGGCACAGCTTGATCACCCCGCCGAGGTATTCGTCCGGCGTGAAGATGGTCGCCTTGATCCACGGCTCCTCGATGCTCTCGATGGCCATCGGGTCGGGCATGTCGGCGGGATTGTGCAGGTCGATCTGCTCGCCGTTGCGCTGGTTGATCTTGTAGACCACCGACGGAGCGGTTGCGATCAGGTCTAGGTCGAACTCGCGGCTGAGCCGCTCCTGGATGATCTCCAGATGCAGCAGGCCGAGGAACCCGCAGCGGAATCCGAAGCCGAGCGCGGCGCTGGACTCCATCTCGTAGGTGAAGCTGCCGTCGTTCAGCCGCAGGCGGCCGACGGCGGCGCGCAGGTCCTCGAAGTCGGCGGCGTCGACCGGGAACAGGCCGCAGAACACCACCGGCTGGACGTCCTTGAACCCGGGCAGGGCGGTGAGGGTGCCCTTCTTCTCGTCGGTGATGGTGTCGCCGACGGCGGCGTCGGCCACTTCCTTGATCTGGGCGGTGATGAAGCCGATCTCGCCGGGCCCCAGGCTCTCGACCGGGGTGTTCTTGGGCTTGAACACACCGACGCGGTCCACGAGGTGGACCGAGCCGTGCTGCATCATCTTGATCTTCTGGCCGGCGCGCAGCGTGCCGTCGAAGATCCGCACGAGGACGACGACGCCCAGGTAGGCGTCGTACCAGGCG
Source organism: uncultured Caulobacterales bacterium (assembly GCA_903858185.1). Classification (GTDB taxonomy): domain Bacteria; phylum Pseudomonadota; class Alphaproteobacteria; order Caulobacterales; family Caulobacteraceae; genus Caulobacter; species Caulobacter lacus. The sequence goes on along the minus strand of CAIOHT010000030.1, from coordinate 5,188 downwards.
TCCACGAGGAGCGCCTTCAGCGGCGCGTCCGGGTCGCCCTTGGGCGCGGGCAGGCGGGTGACGATGGCTTCCAGAACCTCATGGATGCCGATGCCTGACTTGGCGCTGCACAGCACCGCGTCGCTGGCGTCCAGGCCGATGACGTCCTCGATCTGCGCCCGGACGCGCTCGGGCTCGGCGGCGGGCAGGTCGATCTTGTTCAGGACCGGCACGATCTCGTGGTTGTTGTCGATCGCCGAATAGACGTTGGCCAGGGTCTGGGCCTCGACGCCCTGCGAGGCGTCCACCACCAGGATCGAGCCCTCGCAGGCGGCGAGGCTGCGGCTGACCTCGTAGGCGAAGTCGACGTGGCCCGGCGTGTCCATCAGGTTCAGGACATAGGTCTCGCCGTCGTCGGCCTTGTAGTCGAGCCGGACCGTCTGGGCCTTGATGGTGATGCCGCGCTCCTTCTCGATCTCCATCGAGTCGAGCACCTGGGCGGTCATCTCGCGCGCGGTCAGGCCGCCGGTCTCCTGGATCAGCCGGTCGGACAGCGTCGACTTGCCGTGGTCGATGTGGGCCACGATCGAGAAGTTGCGGATGCGGGAAAGAGGCGTCGTCATGCGCGCCCGTCTAGCACATTGCGCCGCCAAGGCGAGGGCCGGGGCGTCGCGGGGGCTTAATGGAGCCATTTCGCACTTGCGAACGTTGCCGTCACGCCTAGATACGGGTGCGGTCCGCCGGCTCGCCGCCGGGCGCCATGACGCATGCCTGCAGGGGACGAGCACAGTGAGACACGGAACTGACCGGCGCGTCCGCCCGATGGCGATGCTAGCGCTCGTTCTGCTGGCGGTCGCGGGCTGCGGCAAGGCCAAGGAAGAGCCAAAGGGCGCCCTCGCCAGCCAGACCGTCACCGTCCAGGCGGTGAGCGTCGTCAGCATGGCCCGCCGCGTGACCGCCAGCGGCAACATCGTCGCCTGGAACGAGGTCGTCGTCGGCGCCGAGACCGGCGGCCTGACCGCCGTCCGCGTGCTGGTCGATGAAGGCGTCTGGGTCCGTCAGGGCCAGCCCCTGCTGCAGATGAACGACGACCTGCTGCGCGCCCAGGTGCGCCAGCAGGAAGCCAGCCTCGCCGCCGCCCGCGCCACCCTGGCCCAGGCCCAGGCGGCCCTCGGCCGGGCGCGCGAACTGAAGGAGCGCGGCTACCTCTCGCAGGCCGGCCTCGACACCGCCACCGCCAGCCAGGCGACCGCCGCCGCCCAGGTCTCCGCCGCCGAGGCGGCGCTATCAGAGATCCGCACGCGGCTCGGCCAGGCTGTCGTCCGCGCGCCGGTCGCCGGCCTGATTGCCTCGCGCAAGGTCGTGCAGGGCCAGATCGTCGCCCCGGGAACCGAACTCTTCCGCATCGTCCGCGACGGCCGGCTGGAGCTGAACGCCGAGGTGCCCGAGACGGTGCTGGGCCAGGTCCGCGCCGGCATGCCCGCGACGGTCATCTCCGACCATCTGGGCGAGGTCCCGGGATCGGTGCGGATCGTCACGCCCGAGGTGGATGCGGCCAGCCGTGTCGGCATCGCCCGCATCGCCCTGTCCGCCGCCGGCGGCTTCCGGCCCGGCATGTTCGCCCGGGGAGTCATCAACGTCGGCGAACAGCCGGCGGTCACCGTTCCGGCCGTCTCGGTGGTCTATCGCGACAACAAGCCGGGCGTGTTCGTGATGGGCCCCCAGGCAGTGGTCCGCTTCCGGCCGATCGTGATCGGATCCCGGACGAAGGACATGGTCGAGGTTGAAAGCGGCGTGAACGCCGGAGAGCAGATCGTGGCCAAGGGCGCGGGCTTCCTCGCCGACGGCGATCACGTCCGCGTCGTGGCGAAGTAGACCGCCATGCGCAACATCTCGTCCTGGTCGATCAGGAACCCGATCCCCGTCATCATGCTGTTCATCATGCTGACGCTGGCCGGGACCGCCGGCTTCAACGCCATGCGGATCAACAACAATCCCGACATCGATTTCCCGCTCATCTACGTCAACGCCAGTCGCCCCGGCGCCGCGCCGACGGAGATGGAGACCCAGGTCACCCGCCTGATCGAGGACAAGATCGCGGGCCTCAGCGGCGTGCGGCACATGCGCTCGACGGTGACCGACGGCGTCTCGGTGACGATCATCGAGTTCGAGCTGTCCACCGAGGTCGAGAAGGCCACCAACGACGTCCGCAATGCGATGAGCGGCCTCATGGGCACCCTGCCGCAGGACATGCAGGAGCCGATCGTCCAGCGCATCGACATCACCGGCGACCCGCTGATCACCTGGGTCGTGCGATCCGACACCATGACGCCGGAACAGATGTCCTGGTTCGTCGACAACGAGGCCAGCCGGGCCCTGCTGGCGATCCCGGGCGTGGGCGAGGTCAATCGCCTGGGCGGGGTGGATCGCGAGATCCGCATCGACCTGGACCCTGACCGCCTGGCCTCGCTCGGCGTCACCGCCGCGTCGGTCAGCCAGGCGCTGGTCAATGTGAACAACGACCTCCCGGGCGGTCGGGTGACGGTCAACGGCACCGAGCGCTCCATCCGCACCCTGGGCTCGGCCGGCTCGATCCAGGAACTGGCCGACATGCGGGTGCCGGTCGCCGGCGGCAGCGTCCGGCTGGGCGACCTCGGCCGGATCGAGGACAACTGGACCGAACCCCGCGCCCGCGCCCGCTATGACGGCAAGGAGGTCATCACCTTCAACTTCCTGCGCTCGCGCGACGCCAGCGAGGTCAAGACCGCCCAGCGGGTCCGCGAGGCGATCGCGGCGATGGATGCGGCGCACCCCGAGCTGACGATCGAGCAGATCAACGCCACCGTCGAGTTCGCCGAGGAAAGCTACATCGCCTCGCTGGAGGCGGTGGGCCTGGGCGCACTGCTGGCCGTGATCGTGGTCTGGCTGTTCCTGCGCGACTGGCGCGCGACCCTGATCGCGGCGGTGGCCATGCCGCTGTCGCTGATTCCGACCTTCGCTGTGCTCGAGCCATTGGGCCAGTCGCTCAACATGATCACCCTGCTGGCGCTCAGCCTGACGATCGGCATCCTGGTCGATGACGCCATCGTCGAGATCGAGAACATCGTCCGGCACATGCGGGGCGGCAAGGCGCCGTACCCCTCGGCCATCGAGGCCTCGGACGAGATCGGCCTGGCTGTCGTTGCGACCACCGCGACCATCGTGGCGGTGTTCGCGCCGGTCGGGTTCATGCCCGGCATCATCGGCCAGTTCTTCAAGGCTTTCGCGCTGGCGGCCTGTATCTCGGTGCTGTTCTCGCTGATCGTGGCGCGGATGCTGACGCCGCTGATGGCCGCGTATCTGCTCAAGCACAAGCCGCACGACGACGCCGATCCGAAGTGGATGACCAGCTACCTGCGCTGGCTGGGCTGGGCCCTCGCCAACCGCTGGAAGGTGTTCGGCATGGGCGTGGTGATTTTCATCCTCACCGCCATGATCACACCCCTGGTGCCGGTCGAGGTGCAGCCGTCGGTCGACATCGGCCGTGCGGCTTTCTCTGTCGAACTGCCGCCGGGCTCGACCCTGGAACAGACCGACGAGGTGGTCGCGCGGGTGACGCGTGACCTGCGCGCGCGACCGGAAGTGACCAACGTCTACGCCTCGATCGGCGGCAGCGACGTTCACACCGCTACGGTGACCGCCGAGATGGTCCACAAGAGCAAGCGAGACATCACGCAGAAGCAGTTCGTGCGTGAGATGGTCGACTTCTTCGAGGCCGTCCCGGGGGCCCGCATCGGTGTGCCCTCGCAGCTTGGCGGCGGTCCGACCGACGGCAGCGTCTTCTCCTATTCGATCCAGAGCGACGACGGGAACAAGCTGATGGCCGCGGCCCAGGCGATCGAGCGCGAGATGCGCGGCGTCGAGGGCCTGGCCAATGTGGTCAACACCGCCGCCATCGCGCGGCCGGAGATCCTGATCACGCCCAAGGCCGACGAGGCTGCGCGTCTCGGCGTGTCGGCGGGCGTGCTGTCCCAGGCGATCCGTGTCGCCACCATCGGCGACATCGACCAGCTGCTGCCCAAGTACAATCTGGGTGACCGCCAGGTGCCGATCCGGCTCAAGCTCAGCGAAGCAGCGCGCCAGGAGCTCTCGGTGATCGAGAACCTGCGCGTGCCGACCGCCATGGGCGGTGTGGTGCCGCTCAGCGCGGTCGCCGACATCAGCTATGGCGCCGGACCCTCGCAGGTGAACCGCCTGGACCGGTCGCGCGTGGCGACGATCACCGCCGAACTGAACGGCATCACCAGCGGCGAGGCCTCCATCGCGGTCGGCCGCCTGCCGTCCGTCAAGAACCTGCCCGAAGGCGTCAAGCAGGGCATGACCGGCGATGCCGAGTTCCTCGTCGAGATGGTCGTCGGCTTCGCCGGAGCCTTCGGCACAGGCCTGATCCTGATGTACGCGGTGCTGGCGCTGCTGTTCAAAAGCTTCACCCACCCGATCACGATCATGGCCGCCCTGCCGCTAGCCATCGGCGGAGCGTTCGTCGGGCTGCTGATCATGGGCAGCACCTTCTCGATCTCGTCCCTGATCGGCATCCTCATGCTGATGGGCATCGCGGCGAAGAACTCGATCCTGCTGGTCGAGTACGCGCTGGAAGCTATCAAGGGCGGGATGAGCCGGCATGAGGCGCTGATGGACGCCGCCCACAAGCGGGCGCGGCCGATCCTGATGACCACGGTGGCGATGGGCGCGGGCATGGCGCCGGTCGCTCTGGGCTGGGGCGCGGACGTCGAGTTCCGCCAGCCGATGGCCGTGGCCGTGGTCGGTGGCCTGATCACCTCCACCCTGCTGTCGCTGCTCTACATCCCGGCGATCTTCACGATCATCGACGACATCCGGCGCTGGGGGCATCGCCGGCTGGACCGGATGTTCGCCGGCCAGATGGTGCTCAAGCCGGCGCCGGGAACACCGGCGGCGACGAGCCTGGGCGGTGCGGCGGATTAACCTTGCGATAACCTTCGCGCCGCAAACCGGACGTATTGGAATGGGACCCTTTCAGGGCTTCCAAGCGACTCGGAGTGACTCCCATGGACCGCCGCACCCTGATCCTTTCCGGTCTCGCCGCAGGCGCAAGCGGCGTGGCGACCAACAGCCTGGCCCAGGCCGCCGACCCGGCTGACGGCCCCCGCACCTACAGCGCCGACGAGATCGTCAATGCCACCTCCGACTT